>JAGWYG010000064.1 GCA_018969485.1 Chloroflexota bacterium | reverse complement strand
CGGGAGGCGGGAGACCGGAGACGGGCTCACACGAAGGGACGGGGGCGGGAGGCGGGAGACCGGAGACGGGCTCACACGAAGGGACGGGGGCGGGAGACGGGAGGCGGGAGACCGGAGACGGGCTCACACGAAGGCGTGGGGGCAAGGTTCCATTCTCTCCTCTCTCCTCCGCGGTTGACATGCCCGGGTGGCGACGCTACAATGCCGTAGCCGTGAGGAGGTGTCTGCATGGTTACAGCCTCGCCCAAACCGCGCTACGACCGGATCGTATCGCTCGTTCTGCTGGTGCTGCTCGGGCTGGCGGTGGTGTTGCTCATCGACATCAACCCGAGCATCCTGCGCGCCCGGCTCGGCGGTGATCTCCCGATCATCACCGTGTCATGGCTGCTGATCGCCTCGCTGGTCGTGATCATCAGCACCGGCGCTGACGTGTTCATCCGCTCCCACCCCGAGATGCAGCTACGTTCGCTGCCGGCATTGCGGTTTGGCCCGATCACCATCGAATTGGTGCCGGCCTTCTGGATTCTGCCATCGCTGGCCATCGTCGCATCCTTCGCATTCTTCCGGCTGTTCAGCGCCAGCCTGGACGCACTTGCTTTCATCATCGCGCTGGTCGTCGCCGGCATCCTGCTGTTCAGCTCGCTCATCGCGCAACACTATGCCCTCGACCGGCGGCCGGGGACGCAGCGGCTGGCGCGGCTGGCATTGCAGGCCACCGCCCTGATGCTGGCATTCGGCATCTTCAGCGCGATCCATCATGCCCGCATGCGTACGCTGTACTCGGCCGCGCTCGTCGGCGTGACCGGCATGATGCTCTCGTATGCGCTGCTGTACTGGGTGCGAAACAGTTCGCGGCTGACAGTGCTGAGCCTCAGCATCGGCCTGACCCTCGCCGAGGCGACGTGGGCGCTCAACTACTGGTCAACGTCGTTCCTGATCGGTGGCGCGCTGCTGCTGGTAATCTTCCACATCGTCACCGGAATGGTCCAGAACCACCTCGAGCAGCGACTCAATGCACGTGTGGTGACCGAGTACCTGGTGCTCGGCGGCGGATTGCTCGGCGTCCTGGTCGTGGTGATGCTCCGCTGAGATGCTCCGGGCAGGCCGGGAGAGCAAACAATGACACAGATCGTACTGGTCGGCGCCGGCAGCACCAGCTTCGGCTCGGGCATGATCCTGGACCTGGTCGCGCATGCCGAGCAGCTCGGCACCGCGACCATCGTGTTGCACGATGTCGATGCGGCGGCGCTCGACACCATGCTGTCGGCGGCACGGCGGCTCGCCACGGCGGCCGGCGCGGCCGGGCTGCGCTTCGACGCCACGACTGACCTGCGCGTGGCGCTGCAGGGCGCCGGGTTCGTGATCGTCTCGGTGGCGGTCGATCGCCTGGCGACCTGGCGGCACGACTGGGAGATTCCGCGGCGGCACGGCGTGCGCCAGGTGCTCGGCGAGAACGGCGGCCCGGGCGGGCTGAGCCACACGCTGCGCAGCGTACCGCTCATGCTCGGCGTCGCGCGCGTCATCGAAGAGGTCGCGCCGGAGGCGCTGGTGCTGAACTTCACCAACCCGATGAGCCGCGTGTGTCTGGCGCTGTCGCGGGCGACGCGGCTGCGCGTCGTCGGGTTGTGCCACCAGATCGGCGCCGCGTATCGCATCGCCGGCCAGGTGCTCGGCCTGGTCGCCGACGAGCACGAGGCGCGTGAGCGCGGCCACTGGCTCCACGAGCAACTCGCAATCACCGCGGCCGGGCTCAATCACCTCACGTTCATCCAGGACATGCGCGATGCGCACACCGGCGCCGACCTGTATCCGGCGTTCCGCGAACGGCTGGCGGCGATGCCCGCCGGGTTCGAGCCGCTGTCACGGCGCATCGACGCCGCGTTCGGCCTGTTTCCCGCGACCGGCGACGGTCATGCCGGTGAATATCTGTCGTTTGCCTGGGAGACGAGCCCGCTGACGGGCTATGATTTTACCGGGCGTGCCGAGCATGCCGCAGCGCAGCGCGCGCAGTTCGAGGCCGTCGCGCGGGGCCAGGCACCCGTCGCGCCGTACCTCGGCCGGCAGTCGGGCGAGCGTGCGGTGCAGATCATCTGTGCTACGCTCGGCGACCGCCGCAGCTACGAGCTTGCGGTGAACGTGCCGAACCACGGCAGCCTGGCCGGGCTGCCCGACTGGGCGATCGTCGAGGTGCCGGCAGTGGTGGGCGCTGCCGGCGTCACGCCGCTGCGTATCGCGCCGTTGCCCGCCGGGATCACGGCGCTGCTCGCCCAGCAGGTCGCGGTGCAGGATCGCGCCGTCGCGGCGGCGCTCCACGGCGATCGGCAGGCCGCGCTGCAGGCCTTGCTCCTCGATCCGGTCGTCGATAGCCATGCCACCGCGACGGCGCTGCTCGACGAGCTGCTGGGCGTACATGCCGCCTACCTGCCCCAGTTTGCCCGCGCCTGATCCGGAGGATGCCATGTCACAGGTCGACGAGGCACGCATTGCGGCGCTGCACGCCGCGCTGACGACCGATGAGAAGATCGCGCTGCTGGCGGGCTCCTCGATGTGGCGCACCACGCCGGTCGAGCGGCTGGGCATCCCGGCGATGAAGGTGACCGATGGACCGAACGGGGCGCGCGGCGAGAGCTTTGCCGGCGGTGCGGTGACAGCCGCCTGCTTTCCGGTCGGCATCGCGCTCGGCGCCAGCTGGGACGTGGCGCTGGTCCATGCGGTCGGCGCGGCACTGGCCGATGAGGCGCGCAGCAAAGGCGCCAGCATGCTCCTCGCACCGACGGTCAACATCCACCGCACGCCGCTCAATGGGCGTAACTTCGAGTGCTACGCCGAAGACCCATACCTCTCGGCGCGCCTGGCGGTCGCCGCGATCACCGGATTGCAGGCAGGTGGTGTCGGCGCGACGGTGAAGCATTTTGTGTGCAACGATTCGGAATACCAGCGCAATTCGATCAGCTCGGATGTGGATGAGCGCACGCTGCGTGAGATCTACCTTCCGCCGTTTGAGGCAGCAGTGACCGAGGCGCGCACTTGGGGGGTGATGTCGGCCTATAACCGGATCAACGGCACGTTTGCTGCCGAGCACCACGAATTCCTCACGGCAATCCTGCGCGACGAGTGGGGGTTCGACGGCATCGTGATGTCGGACTGGTTCGGCACGACCAGCGTGGCGGCGGGCGTGAATGCCGGGCTGGACCTCGAGATGCCCGGCCCTCCGGCGTGGCGTGGCGCGCGCCTGGCGGCGGCCGTCGCCGCCGGCGAGGTGCTGCCGGCGGCGCTGGACGCGGCCGCATTGCGCATGTTGCGGGTGCTGGCGCGCGCCGGGTTGCTCGATGGCGGTGTCCCGTCGGCCGACGAGCGCGCCGAGGATCGCCCGGAGCATCGTGCGCTGATCCGCCGGGCCGGCGCCGCCGGCGCGGTGTTGCTGAAGAACCGCGACGCCATCCTGCCGCTCGACGCGACGCGCCTGCAGACGATCGCCGTGATCGGGCCGAACGCGCGCCTGCCGCGCATGATGGGGGGCGGCTCGGCGCAGGTCGCGGCCCATCATGCAGTGGTGCCGTACGAGGCATTGCTGGCCGCGGTGGGCGATGCGGTCGAGCTGCGCTACGCCCCGGGATGCAGCAACGACAAGATCCTGCCATTGCCGCCGCGGGCGATGCTGCGCGCAGCCGGCGGCGCGGCAGGGTTCGACGTGGCGTATTTCGCCGCCGACGAACCGACGGGCGCCCCGGTCCATCACGAGCGCACCACTGCCGCCGAGCGGGTGTGGCTCGGCGATATGCCCCCCGGCCTCGAGCGCGGGCGCTTCTCGGCCCGCTTCACGACCACGCTCACGCCAACGGAGTCCGGGGTACACCGGTTCAGCCTGGTGAGCGCCGGCCTGAGCCGCATGTGGCTCGACGACACCCTGCTGATCGACAACTGGTCGCATCAGGTGCGCGGCGATGCCTGGTTCGGCTTCGGCAGCCGCGAGGTGCAGGCCGAGGCGGCGCTCGACGCCGGTCGGCCGGCGGCGCTGCGGGTCGAGTACAGTAGCCGCGATGCGACGATGTTTGCCGCGGTGCGGCTGGGGTATGCCCCGCCGATGCCGGCGGACGCGATCGCCCAGGCCGCGGCGCTGGCCGCCGGCGCCGATGTCGCGCTGGTCTATGTCGGCATGACTGGCGACTGGGAGAGCGAGGGATTCGATCGGCCCGACATGGAGCTGCCGGGTGCGCAGAACGCGCTGGTGGCAGCGGTCGCGGCCGCCAATCCGCGCACGGTGGTGGTCCTGCAGACGGGCGCGCCGGTCACGATGCCGTGGCTGGATCAGGTGGCTGCGGTGCTGCAGGCCTGGTATCCCGGGCAGGAGGTGGGCGACGCGATCACCGATGTGTTGCTGGGGCGCGCCGATCCTGGCGGGCGTCTGCCACAGACGTTTCCGCGACGCCTCGAGGATCATCCGGGGTTCATCAACTATCCCGGCGAGCATGGGCATGTGCGCTACGGCGAGGGAGTCTTCGTCGGGTACCGCTACTACGAGAAGAAGCGCGTGGCGCCACTCTTCCCGTTTGGCTTCGGCCTATCCTACACGACGTTCGAGTATGGCGGGCTCACGTGCTCGGCGCACGCCGTAGGCCCCGACGACGTGCTCGATGTGACGCTGTCGATCCGGAATACTGGCACACGGCGCGGCAGCGATGTGGTGCAACTCTACGTCGGCGATCCACAGGCGGGCGTCGCGCGCCCCGAGAAGGAGTTGCGCGGGTTCGTCAAGGTGACACTTGATCCCGGCGCGTCGCAGACGGTGCGCCTGACGCTGGATCGACGGGACTGGGCATTCTGGGACGTCAGCCTGCACGCCTGGCACGCCGAGGCCGGCGAGTTCGACATTCTGGTCGGACCCTCGTCGGCCGACATCCGTCGCCGTGCGCGGGTGCGGCTCGAGGCCAGCCAGACGTTCGGCGGCCCGCGGCGCCACGCGCCGGCGCTGAGCCTGGCGAGCCCGCTCACGACGCTGCTGGCGCGGCCGGCGGCGCGCGCGATCATCGAGGCGTACCTGCCCGGCATGGCGACGGGGGCCGATCTCGGCATGGTCGGCGGCTTCTCGCTCGAACAGATCGCCCGGTTCGCGCCGGATCGCGTCCCCGAGGCGGCGCTGACGGCGATCGCGGCAGCGCTCGCGATGCTGGAGCATGCAGGATGATCAGCCGGCATCGCGGGTGACGGCACGAACGCAGGCGTCGATCGCCTGGATGCTGCGCCGGTCATAGCCGAGCGGCGCGCTGATGACGATGGTCAGTTGCGGATGACGCTGCCGGAGCGTCACGAGCGCGCCGACGAGCAATGCGTCGAATGGAGCGTCGGGCAGCAGCGTGCACCGCACCAGCATGATCGTCGTCGCTCCTGCTGCAGCGATGTGCGCCACGGCGGCGATCAGCGCGGCGTCGCACTGATCGAGCCGGACGCCGAGGACGCGGGCGAACGGCGGGCGGTCGCTCAGTGCGTCACAGAGCAGATGCAGCGCTTCGTCGAATGGCCCGGGGGCGGCGCCCGGCGCGACCAGCACGGCGCTGATGGCGCTGGCGGCGTGGCAGTGGGGCGGGGGCGCGTCGAGGCGCGCGGCCGGCGGCCGCCGTGCCGTGCCGCCGTGGTGCGCCAGATACAGCGCCTCGTGGCTGCGCTGGCACAACAGCTGCACCAGCGCCGGATGCACGCCCAGGGCCGGAATCAGCTCGGGCGTCGGCGTGTGATCGCGACCGAGCGCCATCAGCGACGGGCCCAGCCACGACGACCGCTGGTCGGCGATGATGCGACAGATGACCAGGACCAGCGCATCACCGCTTCGGCATCCCATCCGCGCCAATGCCTGCCGCGGCGCCAGCCCGCCGGCATCGGCAGCCGCACTGGTCGCCGCCGCACGGCAGCGGGGATCATCGAGCCGCGCGGCGATGCGCACCAGATCGGCGCTCGCGCTGTGTGGCGTGCCGGGTGGGCCGATCAACAGGATATGTCGCCGCATGCGCCGCTCCAGCTTGGGTCGCGACGGCCAACAGCACCGTTGCACAGGAGTATTATAGGGTTTGTTGATGATTTGCGCAAGATCGTCGTCGTGGCCCGTGCGCAGCCCGCCACAGAGACACGCTGACGGGCGCGCTGCGCCGGCCAGAACTGCCGAAGCCGTCGCCCGGCCACACCCGCCACGGGGGCCGCGCCAGAACACGAGGAGCCTATGCGTTGGCGAACCCTGGCCATGCCGCTTCGCATCATCGTCAGCGTCAGTCTGCTCATCTGGCTAGTGATGATGGCCGACCCGAAGCGCGTCTGGGCGGCCTGGCGCGCGGCAGATCTGCGCCTGATCGGACTGGCGCTGCTGATCCAGCTCGGCGGCGTCGCGCTGAGCGCCTACAAATGGCGGCTCCTGCTCGCCGGCCGCGGCCAGCACCAGCCCTACGCATGGGTCCTGGCCGCCTATCTCGTCGGGCAATTCGCCAACAACTTCCTGCCGACCACCGTCGGCGGCGATGCGCTGCGCGTCGCGCAGCTTGGCCGGCGGATCGGCAGCTACGCCGAGGCAGCAGCATCGGTCTTCCTCGAGCGCCTCACCGGCTTTGTGGCGCTGAGCGCCATCGCCATCGGCGGATTGCTCTGGTCGTCGGCGGATCCGGCCAGTGGCCTGACGACGGCGCCATGGCTGATGCTGCTCACGGCCGGGTTCGCGGTCCTGGCGCTCGCGGTGCTCGGCGGGTCGTTCGCAGCACCGCGGGTGCTGGCGCTGGCGGGGCCACGCATCCCGCCGGCGCTGCAGGCGCCGCTGCTGCGCATCGCGACGACGCTCCGCGAGTACATTCCGTCGGGCGGGGCATTTGCCGGGGTGATCATGCTGTCGTTCATCTACCAGGGCTCGTGGGTGCTGCTGCACGCCGTGTGCGGCGCGGCGCTGGGCATCAGCGCACCGCCGGTGCTCTACGCCCTGATTGCGCCGATCACCGACATCGTCGGCCTGGCGCCGATCTTCCTCAACAGCCTGGGCGCACGCGAAGCGATCTTCACGCTGTACCTGGGGCAGCTTGGCGTGTCGCCGGCCATGGCCGTGGCGCTCGCATCGGGCATCTTCACGGTGCGTCTCGCGGTCAGCGGCCTCGGCGGCCTGGTGATCCTGTTCGGTGGCGCGGATTTCCGCCTCGAGCAGCACGATGCCGCTCCGTGAGCCGGGTGCCGGCGACTGCAGCGCACGCGCGCGCTGTGGCCGTGGTGCGTGGGCGTACGCACGGCCCCCGCCCGCTACCTTGCAGCAGCAAGGCAGCACGCTGTCCCGGGGCGGCGCTCCGTTTCGAGCGGGTGTGATATATTCACGCTGTCGCGTGAGGCACACGTGATGGTGCGTGGACAGCGGTCGGACGATCCAGCCCTGCACAGCGTCGTAGCGACGAACTCGCTGGCGCCGCATGCGCTCGGGCAGCGCTCGACCTGTTGCTCCGCTGCTGCGGCGCACGTCGTTCCGCCGCAAGGCGCTGATCCGTGTGCGGACTCCGGACATCGGTAGCCGCCCCGCGCTGCGCAGCGCGCTGGAACGCTCGCAAACGATGACAGACCGACGATACCAGGGTTGTGCTGCAAGGGGCGCCGTGGCTCGCTGTGTGCCTGCGCCGTCTGTGACGAATGGTGGCTGTCGCGGGGCGATCACGCGATCCGGCAGCCTGCAGTGTGGTGACATCGGTCGCCGTATCAGATGGCGACGCCCATCACCACAGCATGCGTCATAGGGCGTCACGAGCCATGCGTATGCTGAATACAGTCCGGACGGTGCGCTGATGCCGTGCTGGCAAGACCATCGCCCGCCGCTCGTTGAGCGGGCGGCCCCGCGCCGGACGGTGCGCTGCTTCAGCCAGATGTTGCAGTCGCGGCAGGCACGCGAGGCACGTTGCGCGAGCTCGGCAACAAGCCGACGTCCCTCGCGGATCGCTGGCTGGTGAATATCGCACGCCGCGGGCAGGCGGGCGTCGCGCGTCCGCAGCCGGCAGCGCATCGGCATACGCCAGCGGCGCACCCGGTGGCGGCGCGCCAGGCCGCATCGCCGCACGGCGACGGCCGCGCGGCACGTGCGGGCGTCAGTCCGGCCGGGCGTCGCGCCGCCGCAGGGCATTGAGGGTCTCGCGGCACATCGCGGTGAGCAGCGCCGCCTCGCGGGCGGTCGGCGCCGCGCGGTAGATCAGCCGGCGCACGCTGCGCATCATGCCGGTGGCGAGGTGCGCCTTGAAGAAATCGATGCCCCACAGGGCCTGTTCGATGACGGCGACCAACTGCTCGAGCTGTGCGGCATCCGCGGGTGGCGTGCTGCGGAGCGGCACCGGCGCTGGTGCCGGCTCGTGCTGCGCGATCTCGTAGCACACCAGCAGCACGGCCTGTGCCAGATTGAGCGATGCGTAGTCAGGCGCGGTCGGGATCCGGATGAGCGCATGGCAGCGATCGAGCTCGCGTGCGCTCAGGCCGTTGTCCTCGGGGCCGAACACCAGCGCGACGGTCGCGTCGCGGGCGGTGGCGCGGATCACGCCGGCGGCATCGCGCGGCGACTGCGGGGCCGGCCCGCCGTCGCGGCGGCGCGCCGACGTGCCGACGACCAGCCGGCAGTCGGCCAGTGCCGCATCGAGGTTCGCGACGATGCGGGCCTGCGCCAGGATGTCATCACAGCGGTGTGCGATGCCGGCGATGTCGTGGGCATCGTATTCGGCCGGCTCGACCAGGCGCAGCTGCGACAGGCCCATGTTCTTCATCGCGCGGATGCTGCCGGCGATGTTGACCAGGCGCTGTGGCCGATGCAGCACCACCACGATCCGCGACGCCTCGGCGATCATGGACTGCGCCCGAGCTCCTGCGAGCGACGGTGGGCCGCGGCAGCAGCCTCGAGCACCGCGGCGCGGAAGCCGGCCCGCTCGAACGCCAGCAGCGCCGCGGCGGTCGTTCCGCCGGGCGAGGTCACCGCGTTGCGCAGCAGCGCCGGGTGGCTGGCGTCGTGTGCGGCGTAGCGCGCCGCGCCGAGGAGCGTTTCCAGCGCCAGCTCGTGGGCGATCGGCCGGGGCAGGCCGAGCATCACGCCCGCATCGATCAGCGACTCGAGGAACAGGAAGACGTAGGCCGGGCCGGAGCCGCTGATGGCGGTGGCGCTGTCGAGCAGTTCCTCGCGGGCGACATGGCGCTCGCGGCCCAGCGCGCCGAGGATGTGCGCTGCCGCCGCGTGGTGTGCCGCGCTGACCGCGCCGCTGCTCGCCCACACCGTCATGCCGGCGCCGATGCGCGCCGGTGTGTTGGGCATGGCGCGCACCACCGCGCCATGCTCACAGTCGGCACACAGCCGGGCGATCGGCAGCCCGGCGATCGTCGAGAGCAGCAGGGCATCGGGCACGAGCGCGCCGCGCACGTCGCGGGCGACCTGGGGAAACACCTGCGGCTTGACGGCGAGGATGACGGTGCCCGCACGCGCCACCGCCCGGTTGTCATCGGTGACCGCAATCCCGTAGGCCGTCGCCAGTTCGTCGCGGCGCGCGGCGCGCGGCGCGCTGGCGAGGATCTGTGCCGGCGCGATGCCGGCGCGCTCGATCAGGCCGACGATCAGCGCCTCGCCCATCGAACCGGCGCCGATCACGCCCACTGCCGGTGATGCACTCATGCGCCGTCGCCCTCCGCGCCGGGCACCGGATAATCGCGACAGAACGCGCGCACTTCGTCGGCCACGCGCGCGATCGTGGCAGCATCATCGATCCGCGTGATCACCTGGTCGATCCAGTCGGCAACCAGCGGCATCGCCGCGACCCCCAGCCCGCGGGTGGTCATCGCCGGCGTGCCGATGCGGATGCCGCTGGTCACCAGTGGCGATTTGTCGTCGTTGGGCACCGCGTTCTTGTTCAGCGTGATGCCGGCGTGGTCGAGCGCAAGCTGGGCCTGCTTGCCGGTCACGCGCTTCGAACGCAGGTCGATCAGCATCAGGTGGTTGTCGGTGCCGCCCGAGATGATGTGGAAGCCACGCTCGATGAGCGCTGCGGCCAGCGCCCGGGCGTTGTCGATGACCTGCGCCGCATAGGTGCCGAACTCGTCGCTCAGATTCTCGCCGAACCCGACGGCCTTGGCGGCGACGACGTGCATCAGCGGCCCGCCTTGCACCCCCGGGATGACCATGCGGTCGAGGAGCTCCGACATCATCAGGGTGCGCCCGCTGCGCGCCGCGCGCTGGCCGAACGGGTTCTCGAAGTCGCGTCCCATCAGGATGATGCCGCCGCGCGGCCCGCGCAATGTCTTGTGGGTGGTGCTGGTGACGACGTGGGCGTGCTCGACGGGCGACGGCAGCAGGCCGCGCGCGATCAGGCCGGCCGGATGCGCGATGTCGGCGAACAGAAACGCGCCGACGGCGTCGGCGATGGCACGGAACCGGGCAAAATCGATCGCTCGCGAATACGCGCTGGCGCCGACGGTGATCATGCGCGGGCGCACGCGCTCGGCGATGCTGGCGACCTCTTCGTAGTCGATGCGCTCGTCGGCGGGATTGATGCCGTAGGCGCTGAATTGGTACAGCTGCCCCGAGAAGTTCACCGGCGAGCCATGCGTCAGGTGCCCGCCATGCGACAGATCCATGCCGAGGACGCGGTCGCCGGGGCGCAGGAAGGTGAAATACACCGCCGTGTTGGCCTGCGAGCCGGAGTGCGGCTGGACGTTGACGTACTCGGCGCCGAACAGCTGCCGCGCGCGCTCCCGCGCCAGCTCCTCGGCCTGGTCGACGTAGTCGCAGCCGCCGTAATACCGGTTGCCGGGGTAGCCCTCGGCATACTTGTTGGTCAGAATCGAGCCCTGCGCCGCCATTACGGCGCGGCTGGCATAGTTTTCGCTGGCGATCAGCTCGAGGCCGTCGCGCTGGCGGCGCGCTTCGCCGGCGATGATCTGTGCGACTGCAGGGTCGCTCTGCCAGAGCACGGATGATCCTGCCATGGTTGCTCCTCCTGGCACCGGTGGGCGGGTGCCACGCCTGTTCCCCGCCCAGCATTATACCCAACCATGCGTCGCCGTGGCTCAGCTGTGGACACGAGGGTGGCAGCGGCCATCCTTCGATATGGTGAACCCGTCCGATCCGGGGAGCTGCGGCGCGATGCTGTCGAGGATGCGCTGTGCCCACCAGCGCGAGAGGTGTGGCTCGCTCTGCAGGCTACTGAACCGCCGGTGACATGCCAGCACGCCGTGCAGCGCCGCACGCGTCGGCGCGGGCGTCGCCGGATCCTGCATCAGCTCGGCCAGCGCCGGGACGGCGTCGCTGCTCAGGTTTGCGAGATGGGTGAAGTCGATCTCATCGGTGCGCGCCACGTTCTGCCGCACGATGAGCTCGTCGACATTGCCGACGCCCAGCGATCCGGCGAAGCCGGCGGCGGCGACGACGCAGGCCAGCACCATCATGCGCTGGCGGCCGGTGGCCTCGAGCACAACCAGCGCCACGAACAGCAGCGCGAGCCAGATCATGAAGACATGCGCCGCGATGCGTGCGCCGGTGAAGCCGTAGGCCTGCTCGTAGAGCAGCAGGCGCTGGAATGCGGAGCCCAGCAGTACCAGCACCATGGCGGCGATGGTGCCGAACAGCACGGTGAAGCGGCGCTGCTCGACATGCGTATCGCGACGGGCGATGATGCTGGTCCCGATGAGCAGCACGATGGCGCCCAGCGCGACGGCGACCAGCTGATCAAAGCCGGCGCGGGCGTAGTCGGCGTAGCGCAGGCCACGTGCCTCGAGCAGCGCCTGGCCCCCGAACAGGTATTCCACCTGGACGGCCAGGAAGCTGCCGAAGAGCACGATCACGGCGCCGAGGATGCTGCTGCTCTCGATGCTGCCGAGGAACCGTGATGAGGGTGCGGTCGGCCGCATGCCGGCGTGCGGCCGGCGGATGGCGGCGTGCCGATAGATGCCGATCAGCACCATCAGCATGAAGCCGATGAACACGATGTGGCCGATGAATTCCTCGAAGGATGTCAGGCGCAGCGCGCGCCATGCTGCGTCCAGGCGCTCGGCGTAGCGCGGATCGGCGCTGCTCAGCAGGGCGCCGAAGACGACCAGCACCGGCAGCGCCAGCACCGTCCCGCGCAGGACGGCCAGCAGCGTCGCCCACCGGCCATGTGGTTCGCTCTGGTCGCTCCTGCGCCAGGCGCCGAGGAGCTGCGCGATGGTGATCACGCCGCCGCTGAGCAGCCCCCACAGGAGCTGCGCGCCCTGGATCGACCAGGTGAGCAGGCCGCCGGTCATCCAGCGCCCATCGCGGTAGCTGGCGGCCAGCCACAGCCCGCCCAGCAGGCCGCCGGTGACGCTGAGTGGCGTGCTCGTCGCGTCGCGGCGAACCAGCGCCAGGACCGCGAAGCCGGCGACCATGCCGATCAGCGGCCAGGCGGATCGCGCCGGCATGACGCCGATCAGCCGGAGCCACAGGCCGCCCGCCACCAGCATGAGCAGGATCCAGAGCCCGACGAGGTCGTCGAGCAGGCTGCTGGATGTGAGCCGGTCGGTGATGATGCTGACGATCAGTGCGAAGAGGACCAGGCTGCCGACATGCGCTGGCGGCAGGCTGGCGCTGTTCTGCGGTTCGACATCGTGTTGACTCATCGGTGCCCCCTGTTGTGGCGCGGATTCATGCCTGATCATGCGCCGCTGCGGCGGCCCTGCGGCGTGATCGGCGCTTCCCTGTACAATGCTCTGCGCTGCCTCATAGGCGACCCGTGCCCGCCCGATGCATTCGCCTGTGCCTCCCTGCTGCCGGTGCGATCGACCAGGCCGTGTGTGGCCCCCCGGTGGTCCGCTGCTCCGGCCGGGCCGGCCGCGTGGCGACGCGTGCATCGTCAGATCGACCATCAGCCCATCGAACGTCCATCGCGGCGAGCGTACCGATACCCAGCGGATCGCGCCGTGGCAGATACCATCATCCTAGGCGATGCTGCTGAAGCAGGCATGAGAGCAGTATGATAGTCTGGTGGCATCTGGCTCTCAGGTATCAGGACGTGCGGTCATGCCACCGATCCGGGAACCAGCGCCGGCGGATCGTGCGGCAGCGCGCAGCGGTGCGGTCGGCCGCATGGCCAGGTGTGCGGATGCGTCTGTGGTATGATCGATGCGCAGATGCAGGATGGGGCGCGATGCGGGGGTGTGATGGCTCGGATATGGGGGGTTTCGGACTGGCTCGGTGAGCGTTCGACGGGCCGGCTGGCGCTGGTCACCCTGGCGCTCTTCGTCGGATTCATGGTGCTGGTGCTGCCAGATCAGGCGCGGCGCGCCGCGCAGTACGCGGGCGCAGCCGGATCACCCGACGGCTCGCTCTGGTACGCCCCGGCCGAGCTGTATCGCATGGCCGAGGCCTACGGGCCGGCCGGCCGGCAGGCCTACGTGATCGCGCGCTTCACCTTCGACCTGGTCTGGCCGATGGCCTACACGCTGTTTCTCAGCGTGGCGCTGGGCTGGGCGCTGTGGCGGGCGACGCCGGGCGGCGGGCGCTGGCGACGGCTCAATCTGCTGCCGGTCGCCGGTGCGGCATTCGACTACTGCGAGAACATCGCGGCGGCCACCGTGATCGGGCGATATCCGGCGGTCACGCCGGTGCTCGATCACCTGGCACCGGTGTGGACGGCACTCAAGTGGAGCTGCATCTACGCCAGCTTCGCCGTGCTGCCGGCCGCGCTGGTGGCGGCCCTGATCGTGAGCGTGCGGCGGCGGTGAACGCCGCGCGGCATTCGGTCGCCCGATGCCAGGCAACGCTGCCACCCGGGCGTATCGCAGGCGACCGGCGCCTCCGGGCTCAGCCGTACGTCGCCGCCACCGCACCGGCCTCGGCCAGCGTGGCCGCGGCCCACGCCCAGGACGGCCAGGCCGCGTCGGGGGCGGCATCGATGCCGAGGTGCGCGAGCGCGGCCTGCCACGTCGCAGCATCGACTGCCGCCGTCGCCGCAGGCAGGATCGCCAGGGCCGCCGCCGGCGGGCGGCACAGCAGATCGGCAGCCGCACGCAGCAGGGCCGCCGCCGCCGCCGCATCGCAGGGCTCGGATGGCGCCACCAGCAGCCGGTGCGCCCGCGGCCCATCGATGGGCAGCGCGCCCGCAGCGACCAGCAGCATCACCTCGGGGTACCAGCGGGCATCCTCGGGCAGATCGGGCGCCCAGCCGAGCGGCACGCCACGCCGCGCCAGGCGGTATTGCAGCGCGCGGCGATGCCGCTGCAGGTGCCACACATCGTGCGGCAGCAGCCCATGCGCACAGCAGTACGCCGCCAGCGCGCCGGCCGCTTCGCCGATGCCCCATTCGACGGGATGCAGCCGATACGATCCATTGCTCAGGTGCGTCGTGCCGATGTTCTTCGCCGCCGCCACCAGATTGCCTGACCCGGCCGGGATCAGTGCGCCGAGCGGGATCTGGAACGGCAGCGTCGGTTCGAACAGCGAGCGCGGGTTCCCCGGAGCCGGGTGTAGATCCATCGGATACCAGCCCACACCGACGGTGTCATCCCAGTGACGCGCGCGCGCGCCAGCGCGCCCCGCCGCCAGCACGTCCTCGGCCACGATCCGCTGCAGCGCCACGATACGCCGGGATTCACGGACATACGGCGCCTGCGACAGCCCATCGGCGGTACCCATCACCTCGGGCACCAGACGCAGTTCCGGATACCCGACACCACCGTCATCGCGCGGCACCTCGGTCTGCAGCCAGTGCAGGAACGCCAGCGAGAGGCGCCGCGCCGCGTCCAGCGCGGCAGTGGCCTGCGCCGGCGGCACATCGACGAAGCTGGCATCGTGGTAGTCATTCCCGTTCCAGTTGATCAGCGCCAGATCGCGTGGCGGCCCGTGCGGCGCGAGCAGCCGCGCGCTCAGCAGCCGGCGATACGTCCAGAATGGCGGCAGGCCAGTCGGGCCGGTGGCGAACATACGAAACGGTCGCGGCGTACCATCGCGCGCCTGCAGAGTCAGTGTGAACGGCTGGCGATCACGCAGCGCGGCGTAGTCGGGCGGCGGCGGGATCGTGTGGTCCTCGCCGGGACAGTACTCGACGGCGAAGCAGAACGTGAAGCTCTGCACCTCGCCCGGCCGGGCGGTCTCCGGCGCATCGGCTTCGCCCGTCTCGTGGCGCGCCTCGGCGCCCAGCCGATACGGGACGCCGGCGAGCGGCAGCAACTCGCCCGTCTCGCTGGCATCGAGCACCATGCGGGCATGCACGCGGCGCAGCGTCGCATCGGGCTGGTGCTGCAGCACGACCGTGCCGATGCGGCCGTCGCGCTGCTCGACCGCCAGCGGCGTGCAGTGGCGCCAGATGAGCAGCCGCCCAGCGGCGACGTGGGGGGCGAGCAGGTGCTCGAGCACCTCGAGCGCCACGCGTGGCTCGAAGCACAGCGCGCTGACCCAGGCGTCGCCGGGGTTGAGCGGCGCGCCATCGGGCATCGTGGCGACGCCATAGCGCGTGCGGTAGTGCTGGCGGATCGCCGCGCGCACGGCCCGATAGCTGCGCGAGGCACCACCCTGCTCGATCCAGCGATGCTCATCCAGCGCACTCACGCCCTGGCTGGTCATCTGCCCGCCGAGCCAGCCGGTGGGCTCGCTCAGCACCACGCGGCAGCCGGCGTCGCACGCCGCCAGCGCCGCCGCCACGCCGCCCACGCCGCCGCCGATCACCGCCACATCGACCGATCGTTCCATCTGCTCCTCCCCGTCGCGCGGCGCCGCGTCATGGGCCAGCCGCGGCGAACTCGATCACCACCAGGCCGCCGGCATCGGTGAGCACCACGGCGCGCGCCCCGGCGACCGCGCCGCCGACCACCCCGCCAGGCACCCCGAGCACCTCGCGCCAGCGCGTCCCGGTGCGCTCGAGCACCGCACACGCCGCCGCGCCACGCTGCTGGCCGCACACCAGCACGGCGCCATCGGGCGCCACCGCGATCACCTGCGCCGCGCGCATGCCGGTCGCCTGCTGGGCCGACGATCCATCGGCCGCGAGCCACACCAGACGCGCCTCGCCGGCTCCCGCGCCATACAGCAGCCAGGCGATGCCACCGCGGCTGATGCCCGCCTGCGTCGGGAACGTGATCGTGGCGCTCGCCGACGGCCAGCTGCGCCGGGCCACGACGACCGGCGCGCCGTCGCGGAGCCGCCAGATCTCGACCTGATCGGCCACGCGGCGCCCCAGCGAGCCATCGGCGCCCACCAGCAGCAGCGGATCACGAAACTCGCCGGCCGGCTCGATGAACTGCTGCGGCAGCGAACGACCGTCGGCCAGGCGGATGATCCGATCCTGCAGCAGCACCAGCGTGCCGTCCGGCACGACGCGCGGCAGCAGTTCGCTGGGTCCATCGAGCACATCCGAGGACCAGCGGGCCGTGCCGTCGGCAGCGATCGCCTGAATGCGATCGACGGTGGTGAACAGGATGCTGCCGTCGCCCGCCACCACCGGCCCCGACGTCGCCTCGCCACGGTCGGCGGCGGCAAAACGCCAGCGCGTCTGGCCGGTGCGGTCGAGCGCCCACACGACGGCGGCGCGGTCGACCAGGATGATGCTGCCATCGCTGCCGAGCGCCGGACCGGCGATCGGCTGGCGTGGCAATGGCAGCTCGCGGAGCGTGCCGACGCCGTCGAGCAGGTGCAGCGCCGCCCGGCTCGCCGCAATCACGACGCCATCGGCGGCGATGAGCGGATCACCGAGGAATGGCGCTCCGACCATCCAGCTGCGGAAGCGCGTCGGGCCACCCGGCGGCAGGTCGGCGTCGCGGCTGCCGGCGGGATCGCGGCCGGTCATGCCCCAGGCATGCCCGCCGGGCACGTGCGGTGCCGCACCGATCGACCGCACGGCCGGCGGTCGTGGCCAGCACCACCAGGTGCCGCCGGCGAGCGCCAGCATGGTCACCACGGCGACACCGGCCGCCGCGCGGCGCGGCACCATGGCCAGCGCCAGCAGCATGCGCTCGATGGCGCGCCAGCCGCGCCCCGGCAACTGCGGCGTCGGCTGTGACGCCATCAGCCCGCTGCCCAGCAGGTTGCTCCCGGTGATGGTGAGCAGCAGCATGCCCCCCACCAGCAGCAGCGGCCAGGGGTCGAGGCTGCGCTCGAGCGCGCCGGCCAGCATCTGGCCCCACTCGGGCGCGTCGCTGGTGCGCGCCGCCACGGGATTGGCATCGCCGGAGAGCACGATCCATGCACCGCCGCCGATGTAATAGCCCAGAAAACCGCTGCCGGCGACCAGCGTCAGGGTGCTGGCCAGCTCGATGGCCAGCAGGCCACCGACCAGCGGCGAGAGCTGGCGCGGGATGTGGCGCGCCAGGAGCCGGCCGCCGCTGGCGCCGAGCGCCCGCCCGGCGGCGATGTAAGGCTGCTGGCTGATCACCCGGACCTGTGCCGCCACCAGGTGCGCGGTGCCACTCCATCCGGTGAGGCTCAGGCCGAGGATGAACACCACCAGCCCGCGTTCGCTACCCAGCAGCGTGATCACCGCCAGCGCCACCAGCAGCACCGGCAGGGCGCTGGCCAGCGCCAGCACCCCGCGCGCCAGCCGGCCGGCCGGCCCGTGCGACCAGCCGGCGCCGATGCCGACCAGCACGCCGAGCGTCAGCCGGAGCGCCGCCACCAGCCCGGCGAGCAGCAGCGTGGGCCGGGCGCCCCACACGATGCGGCTGAGTGTGTCGCGGCCAAACCGATCCGAGCCGAGCCAGTGCCCGGGCGTACCCGGCGGGAACGGCGGCCCGATGGGGCTGCCGGCTCCGTCGCGCGCCACGCTGGCACGCGCCAGCGGATCGTGGGGCGCCACCCATGGCGCGGCCAGCGCCAGCGCCACGATCAGGCCCACGATCACCGCGCCCGCCCGAACGTGCTGCCGCATCATCGCACCATCCGCGGATCGAGGCGCCGGGCGATCACCGCCGCCAGCCCGTCGATGACCAGCCCGAGCGCCACCAGCAGCGCCGCCGCCAGCGCGACGACCGGCGGCGCCAGGTATCCGGCAGCCGGTGGCGCGTCGCTGAGGCGCGCCGGCGCCAGCGCATCGGCCAGCATCGCGCCGAGACCCGGCCAGGCGAACATTGCCTCCACGATCACCAGCTCGGCCAGCATCAGGTGTGCGGTCGCCGCCAGGGCCATCACCAGCGGCGCGGCCACCGTGCGCGCGACGTGCCGGCGGATGCGCCACTCCGGCATGCCGCGGCTGCGGGCTGCGATCACGAACGGCGCCTGCGCCTCGCGGGCCAGCAGCGTGGCGCCGAGCTGGGCGAGCTGTGCCGGCGCACGCAGCCCCAGCACCAGCGTCGGCAGGATCAGGTGGCGATCCCAGCCGGCACCGCGCAGCGGCAGCGGCGGCTCGCCCGGCCCCCAGACGGCCCACACGAACCAGCCGCTGATGATCAGGCTGCCGGTGAACACCGCCGAGCACGCCAGCCCCAGCGCCAGCGTCGGCGCCGCCCACGCCGCGATGCGGCCGTCGGCGTCGACCGCCCGGCCTGCCAGCCACAGTCCGAGCACTCCGGCGCCGAGCAGCGCCGGCACCAGCAGCGCCAGGCTGTGGCCCAGCGCCACCAGCGCCGCCGCCAGCCGCGGGTCGGTCGGCAGTGTGTGCAGGTGCTCCCAGTATGCGGCCGGCACGTCGACCGGCGGCGGCGCCACCAGGGTGGGCCGCAGCGCCGCATGGACCGGCGCGGCCGCCACCGCGAAGGCAAATCCGGCCAGGTGCGCCGCAACGATCAGCAGCACCGCGCGTGCCGCCCGGATCATGACACGCCCGCGCCGTTCATGCCGGCGCCAGATCGAAATCAACTTCGAACAGTCGATGCCACGGGAAGCGGACGCTCCCCGGCACGATGCGCCAGTCGGCCAGCCATGGCGCCCGGGCCATCGTCACCGCCAGCTGATGCTCGACCCAGGTGCGCATCGGCGCCTCGAGCGCGGTGTCGAGATCATCGACGCCGCTCGTGCGCTGCAGGTGCGCCCGCGCCGCCCGCCGTACCTCCTGCTGGTAGGCCCAGTCCTCGACAAACCGATGGGCCAGAAAGCGGCGCGCCGCCATGGTATCGCCCGACAGCTGCGTCAGCGCCGCCTGGGCCAGCACCACGCCGATGGTGTTGCCGGCAGTGTTCCAGGCGCCATACGCGCACAGATGCGGCGCCAGCGCGCCGAGCTGCCCGATCAGCGCCGGATCGGCACCATTGGGATAGGCGACATCGGCCAGCGCCACCGGCCGTCCGGCGGATACGCCGCGCGCCACCAGCGCCGCCAGCGCCTCCGACCGGCTGGTACGCTCGGCTGCCGCATGCTCCGGATGCCATTCGCTCCGGCGCGGCACCGGCGGGTTCACCGCCAGGACGATCGTCTCGCCGGATTCGACCAGCGTGCCGCCCAGCGCGGCCACCTGGCGCGCGATCGTCGTCGACACCGGCCCGTCCTCGTAGGGCGCCACGATCGCTGCACCGGCCGGATCGGCGTAGTCGACGCGGAAACGCGGCGCTGTGCCGGCGCGCTGCAGGATGGCGCGCGCCACCAGCACCGAACCAACCTCATCGGCGCCGGGATAGATCGACAGCCGCGGATCGCGATCGAGCTCCAGCATCGCGACCCACTCCTGGATCCAGCGCTTCTCGCGACTGCCCAGACCGACCGGGCTGGTGTCATCGGAGCTCAGCACCAACTGGTCGATCACACCGCGCTGCAACAGGTCGACGGCGGCGAGATTGAGGGTGTGATTGCGCAACCGCCGGGCGAGCATGTCGCTCACGACCTCGGCGGGCATGGCGGCGCGGGCTGCCGCCAGCCCGGCGGCGACCGGCTCGCCGCGGCTGTGCCGGTCGAGCCATTGCGACAGCTGATACAGCCGGGTGCCGTAGTGTGCCCAGTATGCGGGTTCTTCGACCGCGTCATCGGCGTTGGAGATGCGCATGATGACGTTGAATGCCGCGATCGTCAGCGCCGGGTGGCTGTGGCGCAGCTCGGCGAGGACCTCGAGCCGCGCGAGCGCGGTGCTGGCCGGCTCGTCGGTGGTGCGGCTGGCGATCAGGCCGCCGAACGCCAGCATGCCCAGATCGACCACCAGGACATCGAGCTGCGGCGCGAGTGCGCGCAGCCAGCGCGTGAGCGCGGCGCTGTCGGCCGGCCGGCGCTGGTCGCTCAGCGCCGCCGTCGGTGGCAGATGCAGCGTCGCCCCGCCTAGCTCGGCCAACATCTGCGGGTAGCGGGTGTTCACCGGCCGCTCGTCGAGCGGTAGCAGGCCAATCTCGAGCATCGCATCCTCGTCATGTGACGCCTTCCCGACCGAATCATACCATGTCCCGCGATCACACCCTCCGGCATGGGCGCCGGCGATCCACGCTGCGGTGCGCGCCGGCGCGGGTGTGGCTGGATGCGACGTGCAGCCGGTGGAGCAGGGCGCGTGGCGCCGGCCAGAATCTGTGCCGTGCCGGCTCGGCAGCATGCCTGATGCCGTGGCAGCCCCCGTGTCTGGCGATACTCCCTGTTGACGCCACGGGATCGGTCACCGTATGATCGCGTCGTCGGGCTGCGTGCGCGCCATGCGCGGATGGCATCCAGCACCGGCGCACGCCCGCTCGCCGGCAGGCAGTGCGCACGCTCCTCGCACCCGTGGCTGCCTGGCATTGATGCAACGTGAGGGTGAGGCAATGGAATGAAGCGGTTGTGGCGCTGGATCATCACGCTGGGCGCGGTCGCCCTGCTCGCGGTCGCCTGCGCGACCCCATCGGATGAGCAGATGCTTCCGGGTGACGCCACATCGGGTGACGCCACATCGGGTGACGCCACATCGGGTGACGCCACATCGGGTGACGCCACATCGGGTGACGCCACATCGGGTGACGCCACATCGGGTGACGCCACATCGGGTGACGCCACATCGGG
>JAGWYG010000063.1 GCA_018969485.1 Chloroflexota bacterium | reverse complement strand
GGAGACGGGCGCACACGAAGGCACGAAGACACGAAGGGGCGGAAGCAGCGGCACATGCTGCGCTTGCCTTTCGCCGCTCACTCCTCGTGTCCCGCGAAGACCCGAAGTGCCGCCTGCCGCTAATCCCCCAGGCAGATCCCCAGATCGCGCGCCGTCTCGATCGAATCGCTCGCCAGCGGCACCATGCGCATGCGGCCCGCCACCAGCGCCAGCGGGACATAGCGCACCACCGGTGGATCCAGCGCCACCATCACGCCGCTGTGCCCTGCCGCCAGGCCGCGCACTGCCGCCGCGCCGAAGCGCAGGCTCAGCAGCCGATCGGAGGCAGTCGGGGTACCGCCGCGCAGCAGATGCCCCAGCACCACCACGCGCGTCTCCTTGCCGGTGAGCGCCGTGATCTCGGCCGCGACGCGTTCGCCGGCGCCACCCAGCCGATCGGCGCGCCCCACCTCGGTGGCCAGCACCGACGCCGCGCCACCGACCGGATGGGCGCCCTCGGCGACCACCACGATCGCCGAGTGGCGGCCGGCCCGCTCGCGCGCGGCGATGGCCGCCGCCACCACCGCCGGATCGTAGGGGAGCTCGGGGATCAGCAGCACATCGGCGCTGCCCGCCAGACCGGCATGCAGCGCGATCCAGCCAGCATACCGCCCCATCACCTCGACCACCAGCACGCGGCTGTGCGATGCGGCGGTCGCATGCAACCGGTCGATGCACTCTGTCGCAAACGCGACGGCCGTATCAAAGCCAAACGTCACGACCGTCTGATCCAGATCGTTATCGATCGTCTTGGGGACGCCGATGACGCGCAGCCCGCGGCGCGACAGCGCCTCGGCGATGGTGAGCGAACCATCGCCACCCAGCATCACCAGCGCATCGATGCCGGCCTCGGCCAGGCGCGCCAGCACCTCGTCGCCGCGATCGACCTCGATGGTGCTGCCGTCGGGCTGGCGCTGCGGATAGCGCAGCGGATTGCCGCGATTGGTCGTGCCCAGGATCGTCCCGCCGAGCGTGGTGATCCCCTCGACCTGGGCGGCGCCGAGCGGAATGATCCCGCCGGCGGGGTAGTGCTCGGGAAACAGCAGTCCGTTGAACCCATCGCGAATGCCGAGACACTCCCAGCCGCGCTTCAGTGCCGTCAGCACGACGGCGCGAATCACGGCGTTCAGCCCGGGAGCGTCGCCGCCGCCGGTATTGATGGCGATGCGTCGGATCGTCATATTCTCCCCTTCGGTACCATGCTGTGCGTCGTCCACGCTGATTATACGCGCCGGCGACGACCGCCCCGGCGCCGGATGGCGGGCGGCTTGACGCCCGGCGCACAACCGGTGAGAATAGCCGCGCGCACTGCGACTGCGATGCAGACCACCACAGCACATGGAGTCCGATCATGGCACAGCGCGAGACGCCCGGGTTCCCCGATTCGCACGATCCACCGGCCGCGCACCCGACGCTGCGAATCTTCAATACCATGCAGCATGCGGTCGTGCCGTTTGTGCCGCTGGAGCCGGGGCGCGTACGCATGTATAGTTGTGGCCCGACCGTCTACCGGTATGTCCACATCGGTAATCTGCGCACCTTTCTGATGGCCGACTGGCTGCGCCGTGCGCTCGGCTTCTTCGGGCACGATGTGACCCACGTCAAGAATCTGACTGATGTCGGCCACATGCGCGTCGAACTGCTCGATCGCGGCGAGGACAAGCTCGTCGCGCAGGCGCGACAGGAGGGCAAGTCGTCGGCCGAGATCGCGGCGTTCTACAGTGCGGCATTCTTCGCCGACGAGCAACAACTCAACATCCTGCCGGCCCACGTGTTTCCGCGGGCGACGGAGCATGTCGCCGAGATGATCACGATCATCGCCGATCTCGAAGCCCGCGGCTACGCGTATCGCGGTGGCGACAACGTGTATTTCGACGTCGCCCGGTTTCCCGACTACGGCAAGCTGTCGGGCAACCGCATCGCCGGTTTGCTGGCTGGCGTGCGCGACGGTGCCGATCCCCACAAGCGCAATCCCGAGGATTTCGCGCTGTGGAAAGGTGCCGAACCCGGCCGCGAGCTGTCATGGCCGAGCCCGTGGGGGCCGGGATTTCCCGGCTGGCACATCGAGTGCAGCGCGATGGCCATCAAGTATCTGGGGCGGCAGTTCGACATCCACACTGGTGGTGTCGACAACATCTTCCCGCATCACGAGGGCGAAATCGCGCAGAGCGAGGCACATACCGGCGAAGCATTCGCCAACTACTGGATCCACGGCCAGCATCTGCTGGTCGACGGCCTGAAGATGGCGAAGTCGACGGGCAACGCCTATACCCTGTCGGACATCGTCGCCCGCGGATTCGAGCCGATGGCGCTGCGGCTGCTGTTCGCGATGGTGCATTACCGACGGCGTTCGAACTTCACGTTTGGCGCGCTGGCTGCGGCCCAGCGCGCATTGCAGCGGCTGCGCGGGCGCGTGGCGGCGCTGCGCGCCCGCGCCGGTGAGCCGGGCACGCCACAGCCGGCGGTGCTGCAGCACTTCGCCCGGGCGCTCGCCGACGACCTGAACCTGCCGCGGGCGTTGCCGGTGCTGTGGCGCGTGCTGCGGGCCGATGCCCCGGGCAGCCCGGCCGATCGGCTGGCCACCGTGCTGGCCTGCGATGCCGTGCTCGGCATCCGGCTGGACGCCCCGCCGGCCGCTGCCGCGCTCGTCCCGCCACCGGTCGCCAGCCTGGTCGCCCGACGCGATCTGGCGCGGCGCCAGCGCGACTATGCCGAGGCCGACGCGCTGCGCGCCAGCATCGCGGGCCAGGGGTATCGCGTGCATGATATGCCGGCGGGCAGCGTCGTGGTGCCGCGCGCAGCCGACGATGAGTTCGACATGATCAGCCGGTCACCCGATGTGCCGCGGGCGGCCGGGCAGCCCGATCGCGCCTGTTCGGTGCTGCTGGTGGCCCACGACAATCGTGATGACCTGGAGCGCTGTCTGCGCGGGCTGTGGCGCACCTGCGCCGGCGTCGATCTCGAGATCGTGATCATTGACAACGGATCGACCGATGACACCATCGGGTATCTGCAACAGTTGGTGCGCACGCCCCGCCCCGCTGCACCACCCCTGCGGGTGTATTTCGCCGATCACCATCTCGGTTTCGCGGCCGCCCGCAATGCCGGCATCCGTGCGGCGCGCGGCGCGCTGGTGGTGCTGCTCGACACGTCGATCGAGCCGCAGGGCGACTGGTATGCCCCGCTGGCGCGGGCGCTCGCCGATCCCGCGGTCGGCGTCGTCGGGCCGTATGGCCTGGTCAGCGACGACCTCAAGGAGTATCGCGAGGATGCCGGGCCGCGGGTGGACGCGATCGAGGGCTATCTGATGGCATTCCGCCGTGCGGTGCTGCACGAGATCGGGGCATTCGACGAGCGGTACCGTTTCTACCGGTTGCTCGACATCGCCGTCAGTTTCGCGGTGAAGGCGGCGGGCTACCACGCGGTGGTGGTGCCCGGGCTCGCGGCGGCGCTGCAGCGCCACCCGCACCGCGAATGGCACCGGCTCAGCCCCGACGAGCGCGCGGAGAAGAGCAAGAAGAACTTTGATCGCTACTGGCGGCGCTGGCATCACGGTCAGAGCCTGCTGTGCGCGAATTTTCGCGCCGACTGGTTCTGGCCCGGCCACGATCACCCACGGCATGTGGGCGGCGATCATGCCCATGCCCCCGACGAACTGCCGCCCGCAGGCGTGCCGCACGCGCACCTGCACCAGCACTGGCCCGACCATGCGCACGACCATCCGCACACTCACGTGCGGCACGCCGCCGAGCAGGTGTCCTGACCGGGCCACGTCAGCGTCACCGCCGGTGGGGGTCCGGGGGCAGGGCATCAAGAGCGTTGCCGGCGTCCCGGCGCCCCGACCCGCCTATGGTACAATCGCCGGCGGAGACATCCTCGACGAGAGAAGGTGATGAGCGGGATCATCGACGAACTGACCTGGCGTGGTCTGGTCCATGACGCCACCGATGGCCTGGCCGACCTGACGGCCCGCCAGCCGGTGACGGTGTATAACGGGTTCGACCCGACGGCCGACAGCCTGCACGTCGGGCATCTGGTGCCGCTGCTGGCGCTGGCGCGCTGGCAGCGCCACGGCCACACGCCGATCGTGCTGGCCGGTGGCGGCACCGGCATGATCGGCGACCCCAGCGGGCGGTCTGCCGAACGCAATCTGCTGAGCCGCGCGCAGGTCGATGCCAATGTGGCGGCGATCCGCCAGCAGTTGGCACGGTTCCTCGACTTCGACAGCCGCACCAATCCGGCGCAGTTGGTGAACAATGCCGACTGGCTCGGCCGCCTGTCGGCGCTGGACTTCCTGCGCGACGTCGGCAAGCACCTGACGGTCAACTACATGATCGCCAAGGACTCGGTGCGCAGCCGGCTGGGCAGCGAGCATGGCATCTCGTACACCGAGTTCAGCTATATGCTGCTGCAGGCGTACGACTTCCAGCACCTCTACCAGCATCATGGCTGCCAGGTCCAGACGGGCGGCAGCGACCAGTGGGGCAACATCACCGCCGGCACCGAGTTGATCCGCCGCGCGCTGGGCGGCCAGGCGCATGCCCTGGTCTATCCGCTGATCGTCCGCTCCGACGGGCAGAAGTTCGGCAAGACGGCGGATGGCGCGGTGTGGCTGGCGCCGGAGCGCACGTCGCCATATCGTTTCTACCAGTTCTGGCTGAATTGTGACGATGCGGACGCCGTGTCGTACCTGAAGCTGTTCACCTGGCTGACGCGCGACGAGATCGACGGGCTGGCGCAGGCGCTGGCCGGGCATCCCGAGCAGCGCGCAGCCCAGCAGCGCCTGGCGCGCGAGATGACCGCGATGGTGCACGGCACCGCTGCGCTGACGCGCGCCGAGCAGGCATCGCGCGCGCTGTTCGGTGGTGCGCTCGACGCGCTGGCGGCCGCCGAGATCGCCGAGATCTTCGCTGATGTGCCATCGTGGCGCATGCCGCGCACCCGCCTCGCCGGCGATGGCTACCCCCTGCTCGACCTGCTGGTCGATGCTGGCGCGACGGCGTCGAAGGGTGAGGCGCGCCGGCTGCTCGAGGGCGGCGGCATCTACCTCAACAACGTGCAGCAGGGCGATGTGCGGCGCGTGGTGGCGATCGGCGACCTGCTGGCGGGCGGCTACCTGGTGCTGCGCCGCGGCCGGCGCCAGTATACCGTCGTCGAGGTTCAGGCGTGAGCGGGCGCCAGGCCAGCGATCGCGACGCGCCAGGCAGGGCGCATGCGGCCGGGGCCTGGCAGCGACGCGCCCATCGGCACGGCATCAGCGGCGGCGGCTCGTCAGGTAGAGCGCCAGGCCGAAGATCACGATGCTCCAGAAATTGATCATCCGATCGAGGAACGTCACCGCCAGCGCCAGGTTCTGGCTGTTGGCCGCCTCGCTGATCGTCGCCGTCGGCAGGAACATGAGCAGCACCGCGGTCACCGTCCCTTCGACGAGCCCGAGGCCGGCCGGCGTCAGCGGGATCGCCGTCAGCAGCGATGACGCCAGCGCGATGAAGATCACCACCGGCAGCCCGAGATACAGCCCCTCGCTGCCGAGCGAGCGGATGACGAAGTACAGCCGCAGCCCCTCGAGCAGCCAGACGGTGCCGGTGAGCAGCAGCAGCCGGGGCAGGACTGCCGGCTGGAACGAGCGCAGCGCCGCCTGCTCGAACGACTGATAGGGCCGGCGCACGCGCTCGGGCACCAGCCGATGCACCAGCGGCCCGAGCCAGCGCATCCCCGCCAGACCCATCACGATCACGACCACCAGCACCAGCCCCGACACGAAGATCAGCCGCGTCGCCGGCGGGAGATGCGTGCCGAATACCATCCAGCCCGACACGACCAGGAAGGCGAACAGGCCGACCATGTCGAGCAGCCGCTCGGCGAAGATCGTGCCAAAGCTCGCCGAGAACGAGACCTGGCCGTTGGTCTTGAGCAGATAGCCGCGGTAGGCGTCGCCGAGCTTGGCCGGCACGACACAGTTCGCGAACCATGACAGGTAAATGTATTCCATCAAGGCCCGCAACGATGCCCAGCTCTGGCGGCCGGCGTCGACTGGCACGTCGGCGTTGCGCAGCAGCAGGCGCCAGCGCAGGGCGCGCAGCGGGAATGTCGCATAGAACACGAGGAACGCCGTCGCGAACATCCAGCCGTCGGCGGCGCGCATGTGCCCCCAGGTCGCCAGCAGGTCGATCTCGAGGCTGCGAAACACCACCGCGATGATCGCCATGGCGATGGCAAACGAGATCCAGGTGCGCGGATCGCGCAGCGCGCGCCCGAGCGCAAAGCCACGCTGTTGGACATCGGGCGCGCCGATCACCGGGACGGGCCGGGTCTCGCGGCGGCGCTCAGTCGGTGCAGGATCGGGTACGGTGCCGGGATCGCTCATCGTCGTGTTCACCCTATCAGGTCATCGCCGGCACCCACCGGCACATTCACGCCTCACGGCGTGCCCATTCCCAGTAGCGTGCGAGCCCCTCGTCGATCTGCACCTGCGGCGCGAAGCCGAGCAGCGCGCCGGCCTTCGCGATGTCGGCGTAGGTGATCGGCGGGTCGGCGGCCGGCAGCGGCTGCGCCTCAATCCGCGCCGTCAGCCCGGTCACGCGCTCGAGCGTGGCGACGAACTGGAGCAACTCGACCGGCTGGGAGTTCCCCAGGTTGATGATCTCGCACGGCAGCGCCGCATCGAGCGCCGCCACCACCCCGGCCACAATGTCGTCGATGTATGTCCAGTCGCGGAATACACCGACCCCACCGTTGAACAGCGTGATCGGCCGCCCCGCCCGCATCGGCGTGACGAATGCCGCCGGCGTCATATCGGGGCGGCCACGCGGCCCATAGACCGTGAAGAAGCGCACGATGGTCGTCGGCATGCCGTACTGGTACTGATAGGTCGTTGCCAGCACCTCGGCGGCCTTCTTGGTGGCGGCATACGGCGACAGCGGCCGATCGCTCGGGCTGGTCTCGCTCCATGGCGTGACGGAGCGCCCGTAGACCGATGACGTCGATGCCAGCACAAAGCCGCTCACGTCGTGCCGACGCGCCGCATCGAGCAGCACCAGCGTCCCGCCGACGTTGACGTCCTGGTACAGCAGCGGCCGGGCCAGCGAGGGCCGCGGGCCGGCCATGGCGCCGAGATGCACCACACGCTGCGGGCGCTGCTGCGCGAAGACCCGCTCGACCAGCGTCACATCGCGAAAATCACCCTCGACCAGCGTATACCCGGGGGACTGCTGTGCCTGCCGGATGTTGGCCCATTTGCGCGCTGGCTCGTAGTAGTCGTTGAAATTGTCGAGGCAGATGACTTCGTCGCCCCTGCGCAGCAGCGCTTCGGCGAGATGGCTACCGATGAAGCCCGCACCGCCCGTCACCAGAACTCGCATGCCTGCCGCTCCTCACCGCCATTCGCGCCCCGATCGTGCCGCACTGCCGCCTCGGCGAGCCCGAGGACTGCGGCGTAGACCACGGTCAGGTTCAAGACGTGCGCGTGCTCGAACAGTTGATGGACCGCGACCGAGGCGATCATACCACAACATCCGAGGGTGATGCCGCGGGCCAGCGCGCCGCGGAGGCGCGGCAGCCGGCGCACCAGGCGCCACAGCGTGCTGCCGATCAGCCCGAGGTAGGCGCCCAGCCCGATCAGGCCGGCCTCGGCGGCGATGGTGACGTAGGCGTTGTGGGCGTGGCCGCGCGCGATGAGCCAGGGGGCGATGGCGTGGTATGGGTAGGCGGCCGAGAAGTTGCCGGGGCCGACGCCGAGCCACGGATGTGCGCCGGCCATGCTCCAGCCGGCGCGCAGGTGTGCCACCCGCTCGAGGACGGCAAAGTTCTCGGGTGTGACGGCCACGCCGGCGGGATCGGGCGGGTGCAGCACGGCACCGATGCTGAGGATGCGCGCCGCGACGGCGGCGGGCAGGGCGCCGAGCGCCGCCAGTGCGACCAGCACGGCGACGGCGGCGGCGCCGGCGATGACCAGCCGGCGACCGCGTGGCCCGCTCGCCAGCGCGAGCGCGGCGGCGCCGGCCAGCGCGCCGAGCCAGCCACCCCGCGAGAACGATGCGCCCAGCGCTGCCAGCAGTACTCCACACGCGGCCCACGCTGCGGCCGCCACCAGCAGCGCCGGCCAGCGCCAGCGGGCATCGCGCCGCACCGCGCCGAGCGCGACGACGCCCAGGCCAGCCGCCACAGGCCACGCCTGGTTGAGCGAGACGGCAAATGAATTGGGCTGGCCCATCGTGCCGGCGGCACGCACGAACGGCAGGTCGGCGGCGATGCGGAAGGTGGGCGGGCCGTCGCCGACCGCGAATTGCCATAGTCCGTACGCCGCCGCTGCCGTCGCGCTGAGCAGCAGCGCCGCCAGCACCAGCGCCGCGTCACGGCGCCGCGTGACGAGATCGGCGCACAGCGCCCAGGCGAGCAGCGCCACGCCCCAGCGAGCGACCTCGCGCAGCGCTGCGCTGCGGTCCAGCGGCGCTGCGGCGCTCGCAAGCACCAGCGCGCCGATCCAGCCGGCCCAGGCCAGCACGGCCACCGGCGGCCAGCCGCCACCCGGGGCGCCGGCGCCGCGCACCACCACCCATCCCAGCACCCCTGCGACGGCGCAGGCCTGCGTCACACTCAGCCCGCCCGGCAGCAGCACCATGTCCTGCAGCGGCACCGACGCCACCAGCGCTGCCGGCAGCACCGCCGGCACGCTCACCATCAGCCAGGCCGCGACCGGGCCCGCCAGCACGCCGGCCAGCCACCACCACGGCAGCACCAGCGCCGCGCCGGCCGCCAGCAGCGCCGGCCACCAGCGCTCATGCCAGCTCGCCACGACGCCGCAACGCATCACGGAACCAGGGGATCGTCCGGCGCAAGCCCTCCGCCAGATCGATCTGTGGCTGCCAGCCCAGCACGCGCCGCGCCCTGGCGATGTCCGGCTGCCGCACCTGTGGATCATCGCGCGTCCGCAGATCGCGGAAGACCACCCCGGCCGGATTGCCCGTCAGCGCATTGATCGCCTCGGCAAACGCCAGCACCGTCGATTCGGCCGGATTGCCGATGTTCACCGGCTCAACCTCATCGGACCACAGCAGCCGCGTGATGCCCTCGACCAGGTCGTCGACGTACTGGAACGAGCGCGTCTGCGCGCCATCGCCGTACACCGTCAGCGGCTCGCCGCGGAGCGCCTGCTGGATGAAGTTCGGCACCACCCGGCCGTCGCGCAGGCGCATGCGTGGCCCATAGGTATTGAAGATGCGTACGATGCGCGTGGCAACACCATGGGAGCGGTGATAGGCCATCGTCATCGCCTCGGCGAACCGTTTGGCCTCATCGTACACCCCGCGCGGGCCGATCGGGTTGACGTGGCCATAATACGACTCCGGCTGCGGGTGAATCTGCGGATCGCCGTAGACCTCCGAGGTCGATGCCAGCAGGAAGCGAGCGCCGGTGGCGCGCGCCAGCCCCAGCGCCTTGTGTGTGCCCAGCGCACCCACCTTCAGCGTCTGGATGGGCAGTTCCAGGTAGTCGACCGGCGATGCCGGCGACGCAAAATGCAGGATCGCGTCGAGCGCACCTTCGACATAGATGTAGTCGGTGACATCATGCTTGATGAAGCGGAACCGCTCGTGTCCCGCCAGATGCGCGATATTCGCCGCGCTCCCGGTGATCAGGTTGTCCATCGCGATCACCGTGTGGCCATCGGCCAGGAAGCGGTCGCACAGATGTGACCCCAGGAACCCGGCGCCGCCGGTGATCAAGATGCGCATGCTCTCCTCGCCATGTTCATCGGCGCCGGCCCCGTCGTTTCCGGCATGGCGCACAGCACAGACACGGCCGGCGCGCCAGCGCGGCATGCCGGGCACATTCAGTACGCCCCACGCCCGGCCAGCACTGCCGGGATCGTCTGCAGGATGATCCGCAGATCCAGCCCGATCGACCAACTCTCGGCGTAGTAGATATCCAGCCGCACCATCTCATCGAACGACGTGTCGCTACGCCCCAGCACCTGCCACAGCCCGGTCAGCCCGGGCGTCACCTCGAGGCGGCGGCGGTGCCATGGCTCGTAGCGCTCGACCTCATCCGGCGTCGGCGGCCGCGGGCCGACCCAACTCATGTCGCCGATGAGGATATTCCACAACTGCGGCCACTCATCCAGGCTATACCGCCGCAGGAAGCCACCCACCCGCGTGACGCGCGGGTCCTGGCGCATCTTGAACAGCGGCCCGTCGGCCTCATTGCGATCGGCCAGTTCGCCGCGCCGCGCCTCGGCGTCCTGCACCATCGTGCGGAACTTGTACACCGTGAAGTGGCGCCCGCCCCGGCCGACGCGGGTCTGGCGGAAGATCACCGGGCCGGGCGAGTCGAGCCGCACCACGAGCCCGATCGCTGCGGCCAGCGCCAGCACCCATGGTGCTGCCAGCACGACCAGCGCGATGTCGAGCAGCCGCTTGAAGACCAGGTTGAAGCCGCGCAGCGAGACGCGCTTCAGGCCGATCAGCGGCACGCCGCCGATGCTCGAGACGTCGACGCGCTCGAAGCTCAGCTCGTACAGATCCGGCACCAGGCGAAAATCGACCTGCGCCGCGCGGCATACTGCCACGAGCTCGGGCAGCCGGTAGTGCTCCCAGAACGGCAGCGCGATGATCACCTGATGCACCAGCCCTTCGGACAGGCAGGCCTCGAGATCATGGACCGGGCCGAGATGGCGGAAGTGGCTGGTCGGCCGCGCCGGGGCATGCTCATGATCGTCGAGGTATCCCACCAGCGAGCGCCCGAGGTCGGGCTGCGCCACGATCCCCTCCATCACCGAGCGCGCCAGACCGCTGCCGCCAACTACCAGGATGCGCTGGCAGTCGTGGCCGCGCAGCCAGCGCCAGCGGCGCCAGCCGATCAGCACCGCCCGCCACGCGGCCATCGCCAGCACGATGGTGATCCAGGCAAATCCGAACACCAGGCGCGAGTAGAAGAACGGCCGGTAGAGGAACACCACCACGATCAGGATCGCGATGCCGACCGTGGTGCTGCCGATGATGAGGCTCATGTGGTCGATGAAGCCGGCAGTACGGGGGAGGCGGTACAGGCCGCGCATCGCGAACTGGACGAGCAGCAGCGCCGTCAGCAGGCCCGCGATCGGCAGGAACGCCCCGATCGAGACGAAGTTCTCGGTTGCGACTTCGCTGATCAGGCTGGCGAACGGCGCCGGCCAGCGCACCATGTAGCGCAGGCCATACGCGACGGCGAATCCGAGCAACACCAGCACGGCATCGATCAGGATCGCCGGCAGCACTCCCCCGTCGACGTGGGCGGGCGCGGGAACCGTGCGCTGATTCACCGCCTCGGATCGCTGCTCCACACGTCACTCCTCCCGTCGGCTGGCGCACGCCTCACAGTGGCGCTTCGTCCGACCACACGAGCTCCGCGTTCTCGATTGCGACGGTATCACCCTCGCGCACCCCGGCGCGCCGCAGCGCCTCGCTGATACCGCTGGCCTCGAGCACGCGCTGGATGCGATACAGTGACTCGGGTTGGGCGAAGTTGGTCATCGAGATCAGCCGCTCGATGCGTCGACCGTGGACACGCCATCGGCCATCATCGAGCGCATCGATGATGAAGGCCCGTTCGTCGCCGCGCTCGATCGGCCATGCGATGAGCGTGTCGGGGGCGGCTGCCGGTGCCGGCCGGGCGCCAAGCTGCGCGGCAAGGTGTCCGGTCAGCGCCGCGACGCCTTCGCCGGTGGCGGCCGAAATCATGAAGACGGCCTGGCCGTCACCGGCGATGGCCTGGCGCAGCGCCTCGCTGTGCGCCCGTGCGGCAGGAACGTCGAGTTTGTTCAGCACGATGACCTGCGGCCGCTCGGCGAGCTCGGGATGGTACAGCGCCAGCTCGCGATTGATCAGGTGATAGTGCGCCACGATGGTGGCGATGTCGGCCGTGTCGCCATAGGCATCGGGCATGGCGGCGTCGACGACGTGCACCAGCAGGCGCGTGCGCTCGACATGCCGCAGGAACTCGAACCCCAGCCCGACGCCGCGGTGCGCGCCCTCGATCAGCCCGGGGATGTCGGCGACGACGAAGCTGTCGTCGCCGACGGCGACGACGCCGAGGTTGGGCTGCAGGGTGGTGAACGGATACGGGGCAATCTTCGGCCGTGCGGCGCTGATCTGCGCGATCAGCGTCGACTTGCCGGCATTCGGCAGGCCGATGAGGCCGACGTCGGCGATGAGCTTCAACTCGAGCTCGAGCTCGAATGCCTCGCCAGGTTCGCCGAGCTCGGCGATGCGCGGCGCCTGCTGTTGCGCGCTGGTGAAGTGCACGTTGCCGAGCCCGCCCTTGCCGCCCTGGGCCGCCAGCAGGCGCATGCCCGCCATCGTGAGGTCGACCTCGACGGCGGTGCCGTCGATCATCGTGCGCACGACGGTGCCCGGCGGCACGCCGATCACGACGTCGGCGCCGTCGCGCCCATGCCGCCGCGCCGTGCCGCCATTGCCGCCCCGCTCGGCGCTGAAACGCCGATGCTCGCGGAACCGCAGCAGCGTGTTCAGATGCACATCGACCTCGAGGTAGATATGGCCGCCACGGCCACCGTCGCCGCCGTCCGGGCCGCCGCGCGGCACATGCTTCTCGCGGCGGAAGGTCGCCTGACCATCGCCACCATCACCTGCGCGGACGACGATGCGCGCCCGGTCAAAGAACTCTCCCGCCATGATCCCCGCGCTTGTACATCGCGCGCCGGGCGGCGCGCGGCACCATGCGGCGACCGGGCGCGCCATGACGCCCCGCCGCCGTATGGTCGATTCACCAACATTCCGCCGCTTCGGGCGGGCGACCAGGCCCGATCAGGCTCGGGTGTCGTTCTGGTCGGGCTTGTCGGGCTTGGCTGCGGCGTCGCCGTCTTCTTCGCGTACTGCCTTGCGGAACGCCTTGATGCTGCCGCCCATCGCCGCAGCGATGCCGGTGATGCGGCTGGCGCCGAACAACAGCACGATGATGACCAGAATGATCAACAGTTCGGGAATGCCAAGGGATGGCATGGCGTGCTCCTCTCGGGTCGTGCCCCCGCACGGTGCCGGGGGCGCTCGCATGGCGGCGCGTCGAGACGCCCGTCTCAGCGCATTATAGCCGATGGCCGAAGCATGTCAACCGTCGCGGGATCCGGGCGAGTCGCCATGCTCGCCGGAGGTGCCTGGACACCCGCACGGGGTGCCCCTACGGGATCGCCCGCCCGTGGGCGACCGGGTGCGTCGGCCGTGGGTGCTGGGCGGCATGGCATGCCGGGCATGGTGGTATACTTGACCGTCACGAGTCGCTCACCCCATCGCCCTGGAGGCCACCCATGCCCGACCGCATGGCTTCGCTGTTCATCGCCGTCGCGCTCTGCTGTGCCCTGCTGCCGACTGCAGCCCGCGGCGCCGACGCTCCGGCGGGTTCGGTCATCTACATCGCGGAGACGGGCCACAATCTCGGTGCCGGGTTCCGTACCTACGCCGCCGAGCATGGTGGATTGCTGGTGTTCGGCTACCCCATCACCGAGGTGCTGCGCGAGGGCGATGCGCGCGTGCAGTACTTCGAGCGGGCGCGGATCGAACTGCGCAGCCATGGCGTCAGCCTGGGCCGCATCGGCGCCGAGCTCGTCGCCGGACGCGAGGGCGAGGAGCCGTTCCGCTGGATCGGTCGCGATCCGGGTGGGGCGCGGCGCTACTATGCGGCCAGCGGTCACACGCTCGGCGGTCGGTTCGCCGACTACTGGGACGCACATGGCGGGCTCGGGCTGTTCGGCTACCCGATCTCGGAGGAGTTCGGCGAACGGGATGCGGCCGGCACCGAGCGGACCGTGCAGTACTTCGAGCGGGCGCGGTTCGAGTGGCATCCCGATATCGGGCCGACCGGCACGGTGCTCCAGGGGCTGATCGGCGCCGAGCTCGTCGCCCGGCGCAGCGATGCCGCCCGGATCACCGCACCAGCGCCGCCGCTGGCGCTGCTCGGCAGCGCGACGACGATCTTCCGCACCTCGGCGGCCGAGCGGCGCTTCAACATCGAACGCGCCACGACCATGTTCGATGGGCTCATCGTCGACCCCGGAGCCGAATTCTCGTTTCTCGCCAACGGCGACTTCTCGGACCAGGCCGGCTTCGTCGAGGGATATGGCATCGTCGGCGGGCGCCTCGAGCGCGTCGTCGGCGGTGGATTGTGCCAGGTCTCGACGACGATGTTCCGCGCAGTGTCGAATGCCGGGCTGCAGGTCACGCGGCGCGTGCCGCACAGCTATATCGTGTACTTTTATGAGAACATCCTCGGCTTCGATGCGACCGTCTACAGCCCGGGGGTCGACTTTCGCTGGGTGAACGACATGCGCACGCCGGTGTTCATCGTCGCACGCACGAATGCAGCGCAGTACGCGGTGACGTTCGAGGTGTGGGGCACCGACGACGGCCGCCGCGTGACCTATCACGGGCCCGAGGTGTCGAACGTCGTGGAGCCGGGCGTCGCCGTCTGGCAGTACGACCCACGGCTGCCGGCCGGCGCCACGCGGCAGTTGGTGCATGGCCGCCAGGGTATGACGGTGCGCTACCAGCGCAGCGTGACGCACGCCGACGGGACGGTCGGCGAGACGGAGTATCGCACGCGCTACCAGCCGTGGGATGACTTCTTCACGTATGGGCCGGGCGTGACGCCACCCGCCGGAGTCGCGGTCGTGATGTCGCCGGTGGCGGTGCCATGAGCCAGCCGCCGGTTGCCCCGGATGGTGTCGCGCTGACCATCCTCGATCTGGGGCTGTTCGAGGTGCATGAGGATGGCCGGGTGATCGGCATTCCCGCGTATCTCATCCGGTCGGGCGCGGCGCTGCTGCTGGTGGACACCGGCTTCCCGGCGGCATATGCGCTCGATCCGGTGGCGGCCGGGCGCATCGACGGCCTGGATGCGTTCGGCGTCGTCCGCGCGCTCGATGCCACGCAGACGCTGGCGGCGCAACTGGCGCGCTGCTCGGTCAGCCCGGCGATGATCACCCACCTGGTTCTCACCCACAGCCACATCGACCACGTCGGTGGGCTGCACCAGTTCCCCGGCGCCACGCTGGTGCTGGGTCGCGCTGAGCGCGCCGCGCCGCGCCCGCTGTACTGGGGCGAGCGCCGGCCGCTCGCCTGGCCCGACCAGCCGCAGCGGCTGATCGATGCCGATGCGCAGATCGCGCCGGGCGTGACGCTGCTGCGCACTCCCGGCCATACGCCCGGGCACCTCTCGCTGCTCGTCGAGTCGCCCGACGGGCGGGCGGTCGTGCTGGCGGCCGATGCGATCTCGCGGCCGCAGGAGCTCAGCGAGGACCGCTTCGCCGGCGCCTGGGATCCGGCGCTGGCGCGCGCGAGCGCGCATCGGCTGGTCGCGCTGGCGGCCGGGCGTGGCGCCCGGCTGATCTACGGGCATGATCCGGCACAGTGGCCGGCGCTGCCGAAGGCGCCGGAGCGGGTGCTGTGAGCGCTGGCCGGCAGCCGGCACGCGCGCGGTGCGCGCGGCATGCCTCAGCGCACATCGCGCCCCTGGTTGAGGATGATCACATTGCCGCTGGAGCAATCGCCCGCCGGTGACGCGAGGAAGGCCACCCACGCCGCGACTTCGGCGGGGTCGAGCGGGGCGCCGCGTGGCATCGCCGCGAGGGCGCGCTCGAGGACGTCTGCGGGAACCACGTCGAACAGGTCGGTGCGCGTCATCGCGGGGGCGATCGAGTTGACGGCGATGCCGTCGCGGGCGTAGCGGCGTGCCAGGTGCTTCGTGAGCGTGTCGAGCGCAGCCTTGCTGGCGCGGTAGTGCGCCGGATCGAAGACGTCGAAATTGTAGGCGCCGTTCGATGAGATGTTGATGATCTTCTTGATTCCCGGCCGCTGGAGCATCGATGGGATGGCCGCCTGGCAGGCGTAGAACGCACTGTCGAAGTTGACGGCCATCTGGCGCCGCAACTCGTCAGGCGTGATCGCGAGCAGGTCGTTCATCAGGCAGGTGCCGGCATTGTTGACCAGACAATCGACGCCGCCATGCGTCGCGATGATCTGCCGGAAGACGCCGGCCACGGCGTCGGCGTCGCTGACGTCGAGCCGGTGCTGATCGCCCGGCCACGCGGGCGCCAGATCCTGATCGAGGATCACCACATGCCAGCCTGCTGCCGACAGCGCCTCGGCGATCGCCCGGCCGATGCCGCGCGCGCCACCCGTCACCACCGCAATCCGTCGCATCACTACCTCCATGCGTGCAGCGCAGCCGCGCCATCGCCCGGCGATCATACCGGATTTCGGCGGCGGCTGTGCTGCGCCGCCCCGGCACAGCGATGATGCCCGGCGGGCACCCGACGGCGCCATGCAGTACAATGGCATGGTTGGCAGCCGTCATGACGAAGGGCAGGGGTGAGCATGCGCGTCGCCGTCTTCAGCACCAAACCATACGACCGCACCTTCCTCGAGGCGGCCAATCGGTCGCACGATCATGCCTTGACCTTCTTCGAGCCACGCCTGACCAGTGCGACCGCGCGGCTGGCAGAGGGGCATGCTGCCGCCTGCCTGTTCGTCAACGACGTCGCGTCGGCAGAGGTGCTGCAGCACCTCGCGGCCGGCGGCACCCGCATGCTGGCGCTGCGGTCGGCCGGCTTCAACCATGTCGATCTGGCGGCTGCCGCCCGGCATGGCTTCACGGTGGCACGCGTGCCCGCATACTCGCCGCATGCAGTCGCCGAACATACCGTCGGGTTGATGCTGGCGCTGAACCGGCACGTGCACCGCGCCTACAACCGCGTACGCGAGGGCAACTTCGCGCTGGATGGCCTGCTGGGGTTCGACATGCGCGGCAAGACGGTCGGCGTGGTGGGGACGGGCAAGATCGGCGCGATTGTGGCGCAGATCGTCCATGGCTTCGGCTGCGATATCCTGGCGTATGATCTCGCCGAGCATCCCGGGTGCGTCGCCCTGGGCGCGCGCTATGTCCCGCTCGATGCCCTGCTGGCCCGCAGCGACATCATCACGCTGCACTGCCCGCTGACGCCCCACACCTATCACCTGATCGACGGTGCGGCGCTCGCACGCATGCGCCCCGGGGCGATGCTGGTCAACACCAGCCGCGGCGCACTGCTCGATGCCCAGGCGGCGATCGAGGCGCTCAAGTCGGGCCAGCTCGGCTATCTGGGGCTCGATGTCTACGAGGAGGAGGCCGATCTGTTCTTCGAGGATCTGTCGAACCGGGTGCTGCGCGACGATGTCTTCGCCCGCCTGCTGACGTTCCCGAATGTGATCATCACCGGCCATCAGGCGTTCTTCACACAGACGGCCCTGACGGCGATCGCCGAGACCACCATGGCGAACCTGACGGCGTTTGCTGCCGGGCAGGTGCCCGCCAATCTGGTGCCGCTGCCGTGAGCCATGCATCCTGATAGTCCGGCCGCCACGCGGCGCCGTGGCGGCCGGGGAGTACACCCATGCTGGAGACGTCACTGAGCCTGGCGCACCTGGTGCATCGGGGCACGGCCGCCGGGCGCCCGCCGATCGTGATCCTGGCCCACGGCTACGGTAGCAACGAAGCCGACCTGTTCGACCTGGCGCCGCTCCTCGATCCGCGCATCACGCTGATCTGCCCGCGGGCGCCGCTGGTGCTCGGCCCGGGGAGCTTCGCCTGGTTCGACATCAGCTTCACCACGCGGGGCATCGTCGCCGACCCCGCCGAGGTCCGGCATGCGACCGGACGGATGGCCAGGTTTGTCGCCGAGATCAGCGCCACCTGGGATGTTCCGGCGAGCCACATCGTCATCGGTGGCTTCAGCCAAGGGGGATCGATCGCAGCGCTGCTGCTGCTGACGCAGCCCGAGCAGGTCGCTGGTGCGCTGATCCTCAGCGGCCTGCTGCCCGACGAGGCGCTGGCCGAGATTCCGCCGCATGTCGCATTGCCGACCCGGCGCTGCTTCGTGAGTCATGGCAGCGCCGACCAGGTGATCCCGATCGCGCATGGGCGCGGCATTCCCGCCCGCCTCGCCGGCCTGGGAGTAGCCGCCGAGTACCACGAGTACCCGATGGGCCACACCATCGACGGCGCATGCCTGGGCGACATGCGGCGCTGGCTGGCATCCTGGGTCGACGCCCTGCCGACGGCGTGAGCCGGCCGCGCGGGGCGCACCCGTGCTGCGGCCGCCAGCGGCCGGTAGGATATAATGCCGCTGCAATCGGCAGGTGAGGACACGATGGAACACCACGACGATCTGGGCATCTTCTGGCTGGGCCACGGCACGTTTCTCGTGCAGCACGGTGCGCAGCGCCTGCTGCTCGACGCCTGGGTCGAGAGCAATCCGGCATGCCCGCCCGCCTGGCACCGGCGCATCCGCGACGACGGGCTCGACGCCATCCTGATCACGCACACCCACGAGGATCATGTCGGCGACCTCGCCGCCCTGGCGCGCGACACCGGCGCACCGGTGCTGGGCCAGGTCGACTGGGCGCCGTATCTGCAGCAGATCGGCATCAGCAACCACGTCGGGTTCAACCGTGGCGGCACCGTGCACATCGGCGCCAGCGCGATCACCATGACCGCGGCATCGCACAGCACCAGCGCGATGCTCGATGGGCGGCGCGTCACGCTCGGCAGCGAAGCCGGCTACGTGATCACCCTCGCCGACGGGCGCACCATCTACCACGCCGGCGACACCGCCGTCAGCGCCGAGATGCAGGTCATCGGCGAGTTGTACCGGCCGGAGATCGCCATCCTGCCGATCGGCGACCACTACACGATGGGGCCACGGCAGGCGGCCTTCGCCGCGCGCCTGCTCGGCGCCCGCATCATCATCCCCGGCCACTACGGGACGTTTCCGCTCCTGCATGGCACGCCGGCTGCGCTGGTCGAGCACCTGGCGGCGCTCGGCGTCGCCGCCGAGGTGCGTGCGCCAGCGCCCGGTGGCCGCGCATTGTGACGGATATCGATGAAACTGCTCATTCCACGCCGAATCCGCGACGCGATTGAACCCACCATCCGCGCCGTCGCCGCCGATGCCGTCATCGTGCCGCTCGACGACGACGGCACGCCCGGCGCCGATCCACACGGCGCCGATGTCCTGCTGCGCTGGTGGACCCCGGTGTCCGTCATGCGGCGCAGCCTGCTCGAGGTGCCGGGCATTCGCTGGGTGCACACGCCCAGCGCCGGTGTCGATCACCTGCTCATCCCCGAACTCATCGAACGCGGCGTCATCCTGACCAACTCGGCCGGCGCGACAGCCATTCCGATCGCCGAATTCACGCTGATGTTCATGCTGAACCACGCCAAGCGTGCGATCGCGCTCACCCGCCCCGATCCGGCGCTGTGGCAGCGCGCCGACGACGCCAGCCTGCTGGAGCTGGCCGGCCGCACCGTGACCATCCTCGGCTTCGGTCAGATCGGCCGCGAGATCGCCCGGCGCTGCGCAGCCTTCGGCATGCGCGTCCTGGCGGTGCGCCGCCGCCCGCGGCCCGAGCCCGATGTCGCGCGGGTCGTGGGCGTCGCCGACTGGCGCACGCTGCTGCCCGAGACCGACTACCTGGTCATCGCGCTGCCGCTCACCGACGCGACCCGCGGCATGGTCGACGCCGCCGCGCTGGCACGGCTGCGGCGCGGTGCGTATCTGATCAACGTCGCCCGCGGCGCGATCGTCGATACCGACGCCATGCTCGCGGCATTGCACGACGGCAGGCTGGGCGGCGCCGGGCTCGATGCCCTGCCCGAGGAGCCATTGCCCGACGCGCACCCGCTGTGGCGCGCGCCGAACGTCACCATCACGCCGCACATCGCCTACTCGTCGCCGCATACCCGCGAGCGCATCTTCGCCATCTTCGGCGAGAACCTGCGGCGCTTCCGCGCCGGCGAGCCGCTGTGCAACGTCGTCGATCTGGCCGCCGGCTACTGAGTGCCGAGAGGAGCGTAGGCATGTTGACCCCTGCAGCGACGGCCGGTGATACCGGCTGGTTCACCGAGGCGCGGTTTGGCCTGTTCATCCACTGGGGCCTGTATGCCGCCCCGGCGCGCCATGAGTGGGTCCAGAGCCGCGAGGAGATGCCGGCGGCGCGGTACCAGCGGTACATGGACCATTTCGCGCCGGATTGCTATGATCCGCGCGCGTGGGCGCGGGCCGCCCGCGAGGCCGGCATGCGCTATGTGGTGCTGACGACCAAGCATCACGACGGGTTTTGCCTGTGGGACACGCAGCACACGTCATATGCGGTGACGAACACGCCACATGGCCGCGATCTCGTCGGGCCGTTCGTGGCCGCGTGCCGCGCCGAGGGCTTGCGGGTCGGCTTCTACTACTCGCTGATCGACTGGCATCATCCGGATTTTCCGATCGACATCTTCCACCCGCTGCGCAACGATCCCGCGGCGGCACAGCTGAACCAGCAGCGCGACATCCGGCGCTACGCCGCATACCTTCACGCCCAGGTCCGCGAATTGCTGACGCGCTATGGGCCGATCGACATCATCTGGTACGACTTCTCGTATCCCGACCGCAGCTATCGTGGCCTGCCGGGCAAGGGGCGTGAGGATTGGCAGAGCGAGGCGCTGCTGGCGCTGACGCGCGCGCTGCAGCCGGGCATCATCGTCAACAATCGGCTCGATCTGCCGCACACGCTGGCCGATGTGCATACCCCCGAGCAGTTTCAGCCGCGCGAATGGCTCACCATCGCCGGCCAGCCGGTCGTCTGGGAGACCTGCCAGACCCTGAGCGGCTCGTGGGGGTATCATCGCGACGAGGCGACCTGGAAGAGCCCGGCGCAGCTCATCGGCATGCTCGTGAACACGGTGGCGTGTGGTGGCAACCTGCTGATGAATGTCGGCCCGACCGCGCGCGGCGCGTTCGATCCGCGGGCGTGCGCGGCGCTGGCGGTATACCGTGACTGGATGCAGCTCCACGAGCGCAGCATCCGCGGGTGTACCCAGAGCAGCTTCAGCGCGCCGCCGGATTGCCGCCTGACCCAGCGTGGCGACCGGCTGTACCTCCACCTGCTCGCCTGGCCGTTCCGCCATGTGCACCTGGCCGGCCTCGCCGGGCGGGTGGCCTATGCGCAGCTGCTGCACGATGCCAGCGAGGTGCGCCTGCTCGAGCCGGGCGGCCACGATGAATGGAGCATCGCCGACACCGATGCCACGACGCTGACGATCGAGCT
>JAGWYG010000170.1 GCA_018969485.1 Chloroflexota bacterium | reverse complement strand
GCCATACGGCGCCGAGCGCCGCCGCTCGCCGAGCAGGCTGACCACCACCGGCGCGAGGAATTCGATCTCGCGCACCAGGCCATCGCCACCGGCATGGCGGCCGGCGCCGCCCGATTCGCTGCGTATCGCCAGGCGGCGCACGCGCACCGGAAACTGGCGTTCCAATGCTTCGACCGGCGTGTTCCGCGTGTTGGTCATGTGCGTCTGGACGGCATGCAGCCCGGCGGCATACGGGCGCGCGCCCATGCCGCCGCCGAGCGTCTCGTAGTAGGCGAAGGCCCGGCCATCGCGAACCCCGCCGAATGTCCAGTTGTTCATCGTCCCCGCCGATGCGGCCGGAATGCGGTCGGGCGCTGCCTGCGCCAGCGCGCCGAAGACCACGTCGGCGACGCGCTGGGCCGTCTCGACGTTGCCGCCGGCGACGGGCGCGGGCGGCCGTGGCGCCAATATGCTGCCCGCCGGGATCGCGACCGTCAGCGGCTCGAAGATCCCGGCCGACGTCGGCATGTCGGCGTCGCCGAGGCAGCGGAAGCAGTAATACACCACCGACTCGGTGACCGCGCGCGGTGCGTTGAGTGGCCCGCGGCATTGCGCTGCAGTGCCGTCGAAGTCGACCGTCGCCTGGTCGCCGGCGATGGTGATGGCGACGCTGATGGTCAGCGGGCCGCCGCTGCCGTCGCCGTCGAGTTGGTCGCTGAAGCGGTAGCAGCCGTCGGGCAGCCGCCGGATGACGGCACGCATGTGGCGCGCGCCATGCTCGATCAGGGCCGCCATCAGCCGGGCGCTGCGGGCGCCGCCGACACCGGCCGCCAGGGCCGCCAGCCGCTCGGCGCCGATGCGGTGACACGCAAGCTGTGCGGCCAGGTCGCCCCGGCGCTCGTCGGGCGTGCGCGAATTGTGGCAGATCAGCTGCCACACCGCCTCGTTGCGCCGGCCGGCCTCGATCAGCCGCAGCGGCGGGATCACCAGGCCCTCCTGCAGTAGCTCGCGGCTCATCGGCATCGAGCCGGGCGTCATGCCGCCGACATCGGCATGATGCGCGCGGGTGGCGGTGTAGCCGACCAGCGCGCCATCGTGGAAGGCCGGTGCCACGGTGGTGATGTCGGGGAGGTGCGTGCCGCCGTGGTACGGATCGTTCACGATCACCACATCGCCCGGCGCCAGCGCGTAGCACGTCAGCACCGCCTCGACCGAGCGCGGCATCGCGCCCAGATGCACCGGGATGTGCGCCGCCTGGGCGATCATCCGCCCGGCAGCATCGAACACGGCGCACGAGTAGTCGCGCCGTTCCTTGATGTTCGTCGAGAATGCGCTGCGGCCGAGCGCTGCACCCATCTCCTCGGCGATGGCGGCGCAGCGGTGGCGGAAGACTTCCAGATCGATGGGGTCAATCATGGCCTGCACCGCATGCCTCCTCACGCGCCGGCTGGCTGCCGCGTGGCGTGCGCATAGCCGGCCAGCGCCACATGCGCGGCCGCATCCCACGAGAAGTGCCGGGCGCGCTGCAGGCCACGGGCGCGCAGGCGGTCGCGCAGCGCCTGGTCGTCGACGATGCGCCGCAGCGCCGCCGCCAGGGCCGCCACATCCTCGGGCGGCACCAGCAGGCCGGCATCGCCCACGACTTCCGGCAGCGAACTGCTGGTGCTGGTGATCACCGGCGTGCCGCAGGCCATCGCCTCGAGCGGCGGCATGCCGAACCCCTCGTAGAGTGACGGGAAGACGAACGCCGTGGCCGCGGCATACCACAGGTGCTGCTCGTCCTGCGGGATGTACCCGACGAAGCGCACGCGTTCGCCGAGCGGCGCGGCCTGGGCCAGGATGCTGTCGTAGAGCCAGCCCCGCCCGCCACCGATCAGCAGCGGGACGTCGATCTCGTCGGCGATCCGCTGATACGCCTCGATCAGGCGCGGCAGGTTCTTGCGTGGCTCGAGCGTGCCCAGGAACAGCAGAAATCGCTCCGGAAGCTGGTGCCGCTCACGGAATGCCGCGAGCTCCGCCGCCGTCGGCGGAACGAAGCGCGCATCGGCGGCGTTCGGCGTCACCATCACCCGTTCGGCAGGCACCTCGAACCAGCGGATGATCTCGCGCCGCGTAAATTCCGATACGGCGAACAGCACGCGCGCGCGCCGCGCTGCCACGCGCACCGCCCAGCGGGTATACGTGCGGTTCACCCGGCGAAATGTCTGCGGAAAGAAGAACGGGCTCAGGTCGTGGATCGTCACCACCGCCGGCACGCTGCCGGCCAGCGGCATGACGTTCAGCACCCCGTGGTAGACATCGACGCCGAGGCGCTGCAGCACGACCGGCAGCACGAACTGCTCCCACGGCACGCGCACTCGCGGGTTGATCGTCGGCAGCCAGCTACTGCGCACCTGAAACGTGTCGGGCAGCCCCAGCGCCGCACCGGTCATGCCACGCGTGGTGAAGATCGTGTAGCGATTGTGCGTATCGATGCGACCGAGCGCGTGCAGCAGGCCTTCGATGTGATTCGAGACGCCGGCGCGCCGGAAGGTGCGGGTGTGCGCCAGCAGGTGCGCATTGATGGCGATGTGCATGACCGGCGCTCCTCAGGGGGCAACGTAGCGGATCTGCGGTACCGAACCCCAATAATCCTGCGGCCAGTACGAGATCCACGCACGGCCGATCACCCGGTCGAGCGGCAGAGAGTCCCATTCGCGCGAGTCGCTGCTGTTGGTGCGGTTGTCGCCCATGACGAACACCGTCCCCGGCTTGACGACGACCGGCCCGGCGCTGCATGGGTCGCTGAACCGGCAGGTCGTGATGGTGTCGTGCAGGTACGGCTCGTCGAGCTCGACGCCGTTGACCAGCACCCGGCCGTCGATGATTTCGACGCGCTCGCCCGGCAGCGCGATCACCCGCTTGATGTAGTCTTTGCTCAGGTCGTTCGGGTACTCGAAGACGACGACATCGCCGCGCTGGGGCAGCGTGAACGGGTAGATCATACGGCGCGGCAACTCGCTGTTGCCGGGGATCAGGCGCAGCGGCGCATTCAGATCGAAGTGAAAGTACACCAGCTTGTTGACGAGGATGAACTGGCCGCCGTGAAAGTTCGGCTCCATGCTCTGACCCTCGATCTTGAAGTTCTGGATCACTCCACGCACGACGAAAAAGACCAACAGCACGTAGACGACCGTCTCGAGCAGTTCGCGGGCGGCGACGCGCCCACCCGACGGAATCGCCAGCGAGGTGGGCAGCGCCTCGCGTGGATCGGCGAAGATATCACCAGGGATGGGGCGTCGTTCCATCACTCCCGACTCCTGCGCCACCGAGGACGCTGCGACGCGGCGCATGCGGCGTGCGAGCGATGATCGGACGGCATGCATTGACTCTGGCATTATACCGCATCGGTCGCGTCTGATGCGCGGCCGAGGAGAGAAGCGAGGGGAGCTTGCCCCCCCTCCGTGGCTTCGTGTGAGCCCGTCCCCCGCCCCCCCGTCCCCCGTCTCCCATCCCTTCGTGCCTTCGTGCCTTCGTGTGAGCCCGTCTCCCGCCCCCCCGCCCCTTCGTGTCTTCGTGTCTTCGTGTGAGCCCGTCTCCCGCCCCCC
>JAGWYG010000062.1 GCA_018969485.1 Chloroflexota bacterium | reverse complement strand
CCCGCCCCTTCGTGCCTTCGTGTCTTCGTGTGAGCCAGCCCCCGCCCCTTCGTGCCTTCGTGTCTTCGTGTGAGCCAGCCCCCGCTCCTGCGCGTCGCAGACCTGATCCTCTGTTGCTCCGGGCAAACCTACCCGTGAGCGCGAGCCCTCGCCGGAGGTGACGTTGACATAGCCCTACGCATATTCCGCCATGCTTGCCGAACCCGGCGCCATGCAGTATGATGCGGCAGGGACGCAGACACACGGAGGCGCGCGATGACCCTCAGCCAGCGAACCAGTGACGGCGCGAAGCTCCTGCTCGGCGTATGGATGGGCGGCGTCGTGATTGCGATGTTCGCCATCGTCCCCGAATACGTCGGGCTCGGCGACGCCGGCCGCATCATCATCATGCATGTTCCTGCTGCCTGGATCACCACCATCACCTTTCTGATCTCGGCGGTTGCCAGCATCCGATACCTGTGGCGGCGACGCCCCACCGACGACGCCGTCGCGGTTGCCGCTGCCGAAGTCGGCTTTCTGTTCTGCTCGCTGGCCACCATCACCGGTGCCATCTTCGCCCAGTTGGTCTGGGGGGTCTTCTGGAACTGGGATCCACGCCAGACATCGATCCTGATCCTGCTGCTGATCTACGCGGCGTACTTTGCCCTGCGCTCGGCCATCGACGATGTCGAGCGGCGGCGGCGGCTGGCGGCGGCCTACAACCTGTTCGCCGCCGTGACCATGCCCTTCCTGCTGTTCGTCGTGCCGCGCGTCGCCGACAGCACGCTGCACCCGACCTGTGCGTTCGTCCAGGGCAGCCGCTGCGCTGGCGTCACCCTCGAGCGCGACGGCGCGCGCATCAAGCAGCTTGGCGACGTCATCGTGGCGCTCGAATCGCTCGAGCGCCAGGGCAGCCTGGCGGTGGCGCGGGTCGAAGTGCGCACCCCCGGCCTGGCCGACGTCGTCGTGCTGGCACCGTCGTACGACCTGGACGCCAACGCGCCGGCGGACCGGCCGACGTTCCCGGGGCAGCAGTTCATGCTGGCCGTCAAGGGGGTCGATCTGACGCGCAACACGGTGCTCGTCAACATCGAAGCGCCGGGCACCGGCCTGCTGAGCAACCAGCGTACGCTGTGGACCTTCATGGCAGCCAACCTCGCCTTCCTCGGGCTGGCGGTCTGGCTGTACCGTCTGCGTGCCGACCTCATCCTCATCGAGGAGCGCATGCATCTGCGTGGAGCGGCCCATGAACTTCCTGCTTGAGCCGGGCATCGCGATCTACCTGGCCATGGCGGTGGCCCTGGCCGTCTGGATCGGCATCTTCATCTTCCTCTGGCGGATCGATCGGCAGGCCCGTGAAATCCGCCGGCGGCTGGACGCCGGGTCGGCGCAGCACGATGCCGCACCTGCCGCACCTGGCGTCACCATCGAACGGCGCGACTGAGCCGGCCCACACCGCCGGCGCGCCAGGTTCGGCGAGCGCGCCGGGTGGTACCAACCAGAGAGGAGCCAGCGATGGCAAGCATCACCCCTCCCGCCGTACGGCGGTCATTTCCACTCCGGCCGCTCCACCTGATCGGCATCGCGATCATCGTGCTCTCGGCGGTGTTGTCGTACTATAGCCTGAACACCTCGTTCCGCCCCTATACCACCAGCATCGGCGAGGCCGTCGACACCGGCCGTAACGTCCAGCTTGCCGGCTTTCTCGGCAGCACCGGCGAATATGACACCGCCGGCAACTTCACCTTCATGCTGCAGGACGAGACCGGCGCTCTGGTGAAGGTTGTGTACGCCCAGCCGAAGCCATCCAATTTTGAGCAGGCCGTGAGCATCGTGGCGATCGGTCACTACGACCAGTCCAGCGCTGCCTTCGTCGCCGAGGACCTGCTGGTGAAGTGCCCATCGAAGTATCAAGAGATGCAGAGCAGTTGAGGATGGGGCGATGTATCTGTTTGGCACACTTCTGATCGTCGCCGGCATCGCCGGGGCGATCCTCGCGACGGTCGGATATAGTCTGGTGCCGTTCGGCAACCAGCAGGGCCTGCTGTATGGCCGCATCGGCACCCGTGCCGTGCTCGTCGCGGTGCTGCTGGTGGTGGGGCTGCTCAACTACCTGTTCGTGGCACAGCGCTACGACATCGACTACGTGTACAACTACAGCTCGATGGAGCTCGAACCGCACTTCCGCGTCGCGGCTGTCTGGGCCGGCCAGCCCGGCTCCTTCGTCATCTGGGTTCTGTGGGGCGTGATCGCCGCACAGTTCCTGATCGGCCGCACGCGCCATCACGAACCATACGTGCTGGCAGTCTTCATGTTCATCCAGGCGGCGCTGCTGATCTTCATGCTCATCCGCAACCCGTTCGTCCCCCATCTGGAGAACGGGCTGCCGTCGTTTCCGACCGACGGCAGGGGGCTGAATCCGACGCTGCATAACATCTGGATGCTCATCCATCCGCCGATCCTGTTCATCGGCTTTGCACTGATGGCCGTCCCGTTTGCCTTCGCCATCGCCGGCGTCTGGCGGCGTGACTACGACGGATGGGCGCGCGATGCCCTGCCCTGGACGGTCGCCGCCTGGGCGTTTCTGGGCCTGGCGCTGCTGCTCGGCGGCTACTGGGCCTACGAGACGCTCGGCTGGGGGGGCTACTGGGCCTGGGACCCCGTCGAGAACTCGGCGCTGGTGCCGTGGCTGACGGCCACCGCGCTGATCCACGGCATGCTGATCCAGCGCGTCAGCGGCGGGCTGCGCCGCACCAATCTGGTGCTGGCGGCGCTGACGTATCTGCTGATCTTCTACGCCACATTCCTCACCCGCAGCGGCGTGCTCTCGTCGTTCTCGGTGCATTCGTTCGTCGAAGAGGGCCTGAAGTCGATCATGATCGGCTATCTGGCGTTCCTGATCGTCGTCAGCGCGGCTGTCCTGGCGTGGCGCTGGCGCGACATCCCCAACCGGGCGCTGTCGGAGAAGCTACTGTCGCGCGACAGCTTCTTCGTGCTGATGATCGTCGCCATCCTGGTGATCTCGGGGGTGGTGAGCCTGGGCACGTCGATGCCGGTGATCTCGGCGCTGCCTGGCGTCGGGCACTCGCTGCAGGGCATGCTCGGCTCGGCATTCGAGCTGGATGACGGCACGACCTACGATCCCAATGCGCAGCCATTCGCCGATGGCCGGTTCGGGTTCGTCGGCAGCTTCTACAGCACGGCGGTGCCGCCGCTCGGCCTGATCCTGGTGATCCTGCTGATCGTCGGGCCGCTGCTCGGCTGGCGTGACAGCAACCCGCGGCATGTCTTGCGGGCACTGCGCTGGCCGGCGCTGGCGGCAGTAGTGGTGGCGAGCATCGGCGTGTTGCTCGGCGCCCGCGAACCGCTGGCGCTGGCGTACGTCGGGCTGTGTGCCTTCGCCGCCGGCACCAACCTGCTGATGATCATCCGCACGCTGCGCAGCGGCTGGCTGCGCATCGGCGGCTACCTGGCCCACGTCGGCCTGGTCGTCTTCATGGTCGGCGCCGTCGCCTCGACATGGTATGCCACCTCCGAGGAGCGCATTCTCATTCCCGAAGGCGAGACGATCAGCCTGTACGGCTACGACTTCACCTTTAACGGATGGCGCATGACGGCCGAAGGGCGCGGCATGCTCGACATCTCGGTGTCGCAGGATGGTGGGGCGGAGCACCGCATGGAGCCACAGCTGTACTTCAACGACCGGATGGGCGCGACGATGGCGACGCCGGCGGTGAAGAGCGACCTGTGGCAGGATCTGTACATCTCGCCGCAGGAGTACCAGCCGCCGTTCGATCGCAATCTCGCCGACATCGGCATCGGCCAGACCAAGTCGATCGGGCCGTACACCTTCACGTTCATCGGCTTCGAAGTGCCCGAGAGCCACGAGGCCGGCAGCGCCGACGTCGGCGCACAGCTCAAGGTCGAATACGAGGGCCAGGTGACCGAACTGACGCCGAAGATCACGCTGCTGGCCAACGAGGCCGATCCGACGCAGGCGATCCGCGACAACCCGGTGGCTCTGCCGGGCGGCTTGAGCGCCTCGCTGGCGGCATTCGATCCGCTGCAGCGGCGCGTGATCATCCGCGTCGACGGGCTGAACTTCCCGGTCGATCCGGCACGTGCGGTGGTGGTGGTGAGCACCAAGCCGGGCGTGGTGCTGGTGTGGCTGGGCGTGATCCTCAATGTCATCGGCGGGTTCATCGCGGTCGTACGCCGGACGCTCGAGGGACGGCCGGTGCCGGCTGGCGAGCGGCAGCGCCTGCCGCGGGGCCTCGGTGCACTGGCACGCTTCGTCGGCAACCGCTGACCCCGCACGCCCTCATCCGTCGGCGCGCGGGGTGTCCGCCGCGCGCCGGCGTGTGTCGCAGCGGGACATGCGCTGGTGATCTGAACGATGGCGACGAACTACTACGAGCTGTTACGCGTTCCCCGCGATGCAGACGCGGCGGCGATCGAGGCGGCGTGGCAGGTGGCGCTGGAACAGTACGCGCCGGAGCGCCTGGCGGGCATGGCCGATGAGCTGCGCGTGCTGGCGGCCGAGCGGCGCGATGCGCTGGCTGCGGCCTATGCGGTGCTGGGCGATCCGGCGGCGCGCCGGCGCTACGATGCGACGCTGGCCGCCGCCGCCCGGACGGCCGAGCCGGCCTATGACTATCGGCCGCTGCCGCCGGCCGGGCGCAGCGAGCGTGCCCGTGGCTTCGCCGACCAGCCGCTCGCGGCGCCGGTGGCGAGCAGCGCGACGCGCGCGTCATTGCCGCTGGTCGGTGCGATCATCGCGATCTGCATCCTGCTGCCGGCGCTGCTGTTCAGCGCGGTCATCACCAACGTCTCCTCGCTGCAGCCGCCGGCGGCGACGGCGACGCCGTCGGCGCTCGATCAGCTCGAGACGCTGATCACGCAGGCGCGTGCCGCGACGCAGCAGGAGCCCGACAACGCGCAGATCTGGGTCGATTACGCCAATCTGCTCTACGACAGCGTGCAGGTGGTGCGCGAACAGCAGCCCGACAGCGTGCTGTATCAGCAGCGCCTGCCGCGCTGGCTCGAGGCGATCGCGGCGTATCGCCGGGCGCTCGAGCTCGCGCCAGGCGAGGAGCGTATCCGTGCCGAGATCGGCGCGTCGGCCTGCTACTACGGTGATGGCGCGGCAGATCGGCGCTATGTCGAGGAAGGGCTGGCCGAGCTGCAGCGCGCTACCGCGGCGCTGCCGGACGATCCGCGCGCCTGGCTGAACCTGGGCTTCTGCTACACGGCGTCCCAGCCGCCACAACGCGATGCGGCGATCGCAGCGTGGCAGCGGGTCATCGCGATCGGCCCGCCTGACTCGGTCTATGCGATCGAGGCACAGCGCCTGATCGACGCGCAGGGCGATTCGTAGGCGGTGGCTGCCGACGCGATCTGGCTGATCGATGCGGCGCCGGCGCGGGTGTTCGCCGACTATGCCCGGCTGCTCGGGCATGTGGCGACGCCGTGCGATGGCGTGCGCCTGCTGGGCACGGCACGCCGCACCGGGCCATGGGGCGCCGTCTGGCCGTGGCAGCTCGAGGCGGCGCTGCGCTGGATGCATCGGCCTGTGGCGCTGGCTGGCCCGCTGCCGGAGGTGTGCCGGCCGGTGGCGGCGGCCTATGCGGCCCGCTGGCCGGCGGCGCCGCGCGCGGCGGTGGTGCTGGCGCCGGCCGATCCGCTGGTGCTGCTGGCCCATGCGAGCCACCACGTCGCCGGCGAATGGATCATCGTCGATGCGACGACCGTCTGGCTCGCCGGCGATGGCGCGCCGGCGGTGCTGAACCACTGCCTCGCCGGCCGGGAGCCGCGCGCGCTGGCGGCGCTGGTGGCCCGGCTGACCGGGCTCGATCTCGGCCGGCCGCCGGGTGCTCTGCCGCCGCTGCAGGCCGTCGGCGCGGCCGCGCCACAATGGTTGCTGCAGGTTGCCGCGTCGCTCCGCCCCGACCGACGGCCGGCGCCGGCCGATGGTGTGGCGCTGCGCCGCTGGCTGGTGGCCTCGCGCTGGGGGCAGCTGTATCGACGCTACGAGCGGGCATGCCTGCGCTGAATGTCAGCCGCCTGGCCAGATGACCAGCGCCAGCCATGCGCCGAGGCAGAGCCACGCGCCGTAGGCGAACACTCGGCGGCGTGCCGCGGCACGGCGGGCGAGCATCAGCCAGGCGGCGTAGGCGCCCGCCAGCAGCATGCCGGGCAGCAGCGCCAGCGCCAACTGCGTCAGCCCTGCGGCCGCACCGATGAATGCCGCGATGAAGACGTCGCCGGCCCCCAGCGGCGTCGGGCCGGCCGGGAACAGCGCCGCGCCGAGGCGGGCGAAGCCGCCGAACAGCGCCGCACCGCACAGCAGGCCCAGCGCGGCGTCGGGCCACGCGGCGCCCGCGGCCGGCGCCAGCGCGAGCAGCACCAGCGTCGCCAGCGACAGCCAGCGCGGATCGACATGCCGGAACCGCCAGTCGATCAGCGCGGTGGTCAGGCACGTCGTCGCGATCAGGGCATCGCGCACAAGGTGCCATAGGCTGGCGCCCCCCGGCGCCAGCAGCGCCACCGCGCTGAGCGCCGCCCACACCTCGCCCAGCAGCACCAGACGATCGAGCGGACGCCGACAGCAGCCGGCGCGGCCGCGCTGCAGCAGCGCGCCGAACAGCGGCAGCGCCGCCCACCACGCCACTGGGCGGCCACAGCCCAGGCAGCGCAGCCAGCGTACGTCGACGCGCCAGCGATCCATGCGCATCGCCAGAAGATGCAGCAGCGTCCCGGCCGGCAGCGCCAGCAACCCCACGAGCACCAGCGACATCTGAGGATGTCCATGTCTGACGATCACCGGCGGGCGCCGGCGTCATCCATCATGCAGCCGTCACCGCCGCCCGCATCACCGCCACCGGCGGCGCGACGCCCGTCCAGTACGCAAACGCCAGCGCCGCCTGGCGAATCAGCATGTCGAGGCCATCGAGCGTGCGGGCGCCACGCTGCGCCGCATCGCGCAGCAGTTGCGTCTCGCGATACACCATATCGAAGACCAACGCCGCGGGCGGGATCAGCGCCGCCGCGAGCGGCGTCTCGGTGGCCTGCCAGCCGAGCGACGTGGCGTTGATCACCAGCGTCGCATCGTGCAGCACCTCGGGCAGGGCCGGGTCGTCGCCGGCCACCGCACACATGAACGGGTCGTGGTCGAGCGTCGCCAGCACATCGGCCAGCAATCCCTCGGCGCGCTCGAGCGTACGATTCACCACCACCAGGCTCGGCACCCCGGCGCCGGCCAGCGCGAACGCGGCAGCGCGCGCCGCACCACTGGCGCCGAGGATCACGACGCGCGCCGTGTCCAGTTGCATCCCTGCGGCCTCGAGCGTCGCCACGACGGCCGGCGCGTCGGTGTTATAGCCGCACAATGCGCCGGCCGCATCCCGCACGATCGTGTTGACAGCACCGACCTGCGCGGCCTGGGCGTCAATGCGATCGAGCATCTCCAGCACCGCGACCTTGTGCGGCAGCGTGACGTTCGCGCCAAAGTACTGCGCATCGCGCAGCTGCGCCACGCGCGCCGGCAACCCGGCGGCGGGCGTATGCCAGCGCTCGTACACCGCCGCGATGCCGTGGTGGGCAAACGCCGCATTGTGCATCACCGGCGAACGACTGTGGGCCACCGGATCACCGATCACGCCGGCCCGCCGCAACCCGTCCGTCATCGGTATCCTCCGCGGTTGCTCACGGCGTCGCACATGCCAGGAACTCCTGCTCAAACTGCTGAAACTCGGCGTAGTTCCGCGCGAAGAGGTGCTGCCCATCACCACCACACGCCAGCACGAAGTACAGGTACTCGGCAGTGGCGTCAGGGCGGGCCGCCGCGCGCAGCGCCGCCAGCCCGGGCGCGCTGATCGGCCCGGGCGGCAACCCCGGCGACACCCGCGTGTTGTAGGGGCCGGGCACCGCGATGATCTCCGCCAGCGTCAACGCATTCAGCTGCGGCCACCAGTCGCCGCGCGTACCGATGACATACTGCACCGTCGGGTCCGCGCCGAGCAGCCCGCCGGTCTCGGCAGCATGCTCGGGCTTCAGCCGGTTCCAGAACACCGCCGCGATCCTGGCCATCTCGTCGGTGCGCGCCGCCTCGCGTTGCACGACCGAGGCCATCGTCACGATCTCGTGGACCGTCGCGTCGGGCACCTGGACTTCGGTCTCAAACGACAGGTACTGCTCGTCGAAGCGCGTCAGCATCGTCTCGATCACTTCCTCGACGCTCACGGTGACGACGAAGCGATAGGTATCGGGGAACAGGTAGCCTTCGAGGCTGGCGCCCTGGGGCAGGCTCGATAGCAGGAAGTGCCCTTCGCGAAATGCGTCGGCATCGCGTGCGGCGGCGAGAAAGCCCTGGGCGGTGACGTTCGTCAGGCCGGCCGAGCCGAACACCTCGGCGATCTCTTCGAGGCGCAGCCCCTCGATGACCGTGATCTGCACCTCTTCGACGCGGCTGCTCTGCAATGCCACGATGATCTCGCTCATCGTCATGGCTTCGTTGAGGACGTATCGCCCGGCCTGCAGGCGATCATCGAGGCCCTGGCGGCGCACCAGCACGCTGAACAGCAGCGGCTGGCGCACCAGCCCCGCCTCGGCCAGCCGCGTGGCGATCTGGCTGGTGCTGTCGCCGTCCTCGACGACGAACTCGACATCACGGGGCGTCGTGCCGGCCGGGCGGCGCACCTCGTTGAGGAACACTGAGCCAGTGCACGACACGACCAGCGCGAGGATGGTGATGCCGATGAAGGCGGCGCGCAGCGCTTTCGAGAGCATGCTGATCTCTTTCTCTCCGGTGCGACGCTCACGGACCGCCGGGTTCGACGGGCAGCGCCGCCGTCGGCGCCTCGACCAGGGCCTGTTCGATCCACGCGCTGCCATCGGCGCTCTCGATACGCGAATCGGCAGTCACGCGGTCGATGAGTCGTACACGAAACCACAGTCCATCGGGTGATGTCGCTTCGAAGCGGATGGTGTCGCCGGCGAACAGGGCGCCGACGGGCTGGGCCTCGATCGCCGCCGCGGCGCGCACCGGCCCGTCGGCGATGATGGTGCCGGTCGTCACGGGGGCTGCGACCGTCGGTCGCTCGCCCGCTGGCGGAGCGCTCACCGGCTCGACCGTGCGCACCAGCGGTGCCGCTGGCGCCAGCGCTGCGGGATCCACGCGCCCGATGGCATCGAGCTCGGCCTGCACGTTGGCGACGATCCCGGCGCTGAAATTGACCGCGATGATCATCACCACACACGCGATGGCCGTCTGGAGCAAATCGAGGCCCAGCGTCAGCACATCGCGGCTCTGCAGTTGATCGATGGCGCTCTGCGCCGCTCCCGCCACCGATTCGCCCCAACTGGTCTTGCCGCGGTCGTCGCGCGCGAGCCGCCGCAGCGCCAGGAGCGCCCGCGCGTCGCCGATGGCGGCCAGTGCGCGGACGGCGCTCCAGCGGGCGTTGCTGTTGGGATGATTGAGCGTGCCGAGCAGGGCGTCGACGGCACGGGCATCGCCGAGTTGGCCGAGGATTTCGGCGGCGCGAAACACGCGCAGCCAATCGCTCTCGGCCCGCAGCACGGTGCACAGCGGTGCTACCGCCGCCTCACCCAGTGCCAGCAGGTCTGCCGAGGCACGCTGATGCAGTGGGTGATGCGGATCGCCGAGCGCTCCGATCAGGATGGTCAGCCGCGACTCGAGGCGCGGCGAAGCCGGCGTCCGTCGTTGCAGCGATACCGTCGACTGAATCTGCCGGGTCACCCGGTTCAGGCCGGCAGCAATCTGGCCGAACCTGGTCCTGGCGTTGCCGGCCGTCGGCGTTGCCCCGTCTTCGGGACGGGCGTCATCGTGATCGCTCATGCACTCCTCGTTCCACCGGCGCCAGGCGCTCGGGCCAGCGCGCCACCGTCCAGGCCACCAACTGCGCGGCGGCACGCTCTTTGGGCATGCGCTCGAACGTCAGGGCGCCCCGGTCGTCCAGCACCGTCAGGGCGATGTCGGCGCTGCCGATGCTGGCGAGCGCATCGTTGGCGACGATGGCGTCGAGGCCTTTGCGCTCGAGTTTGTCGCGTGCGTGCTGCAGCAGGTCGTGGGTCTCGGCGGCGAACCCGATCTTGAGGAGATCGCGCCGCGCCGCCAGTTCGCCGAGAATGTCGGGATTCTCGACGAGGGTGAGCTGCAGCGGCGCGCCACGACGCTTCTTCAGCTTGGCTTCGGCCGCCTGCGCCGGCCGGTAGTCGGCGACCGCGGCGTTCATGATCAGCAGGTCGGCGCCGTCGAGCGCCGCCAGCACGGCCTGCTGCATCTGCACCGCCGTGGCGACGCGCACGACGTCGACGGCCGACGGCGGTGGCTCGCTGGTCGCTCCGGCGATCAGGTGCACGCTGGCGCCCTGGTCGCGCGCGGCCACGGCCAGGGCGAAGCCCATGCGGCCCGATGCGCGATTGCCGATGAACCGCACCGGATCGATCGGCTCGTGCGTGCCGCCGGCGCTGATCACCACGCGCCGGCCGCGCAGCGCGCCACGCCGCCGCCCAAGCAGCGCGCGCGCCTCGGCCTCGATGATCGCTGGCTCGGGCAACCGGCCTTGGCCGATCACGGGCTCGGCCATCCGGCCATAGGCCGGCTCGAGGACAATCACGCCGCGCCGGCGGAGCGTCGCCAGGTTGGCCTGCGTCGCCGGATGATGCCACATCGCCGGATTCATCGCCGGTGCCAGCATCACCGGCGCCGATGTCGCCAGCACCGTCGTCGTCAGCAAGTCGTCGGCCATGCCGGCGGCGAGCCGCGCGATGGCGTCGGCGGTGGCCGGCGCGATCACGACCAGATCGGCGTGCACGCCGAGCGACACGTGCCCGACGACACCATCCTCGGGGAGATCCCACAGGCTGGTGCGGACTGGCCGCCCGGTGAGCGCCTGGAACGTGGCGGCACCGACGAACCGCGACGCCGCCTCGGTCATCACGACATCGACCTGTGCACCCGCCAGGGTCAGGTTACGCGCAAGCTCGGCCACCTTGTAGGCGGCGATGCTGCCGCAAACCCCCAGAACGATCCGCGTCGCTTCCACTGCCGCTCACAACCTCGCCATCATGATTGCAGTGCGCATTGTAGCACTTGCCCGCGGGAACCGTCAATGCAGCCCCACGGTACCGGGGCGATGTGGTGCCACGCGTGACCATCGGACGGCACATGCCTGGCGTGCGCCTCGCGATCATGCGGGCGGTGTGTGGGAACCGGAAGCGGCGCCGGACTCCCCTCAGGGCGCGTGCCGTGCCGCCTCGCGTGGCCAGGTGGCAGTGGCGGGCATCCCTGCAGAGCATGGCATGCGTGCGCGGCGGGCGCTGGTCGATGATCATGCGCGCGCTGTCCGTGCGGGTGGTATCCGGGGCTGCACCGCGCGTGGCAGAAGGCCGCGGGATGCTTCGGCGCAGCGCCCGCCCGCTGCGAGGCGATGCCGCGCTCCGGGCGCGCGACCGCCGGCGCAACCCGGAGCATGGTGCAGCGCATCGGGGGAGACCGCCGCCACTCACTGGCGGCGGCCACCGCCTCGCACGTAGCCGGCGCGGAATGCCAGGCCGATCGCAAAGGCCACGACGATGGCGATGATCAGGATTTCGAACCAACTGAGGTTCACGTGGTCTCCTTCCGGCGCGCTGCGCGTGCCCGGTACGATCCGCGGCGGCTGGTCAGGCGCTGCGCGCACCGAGGCGCCGCAGCAGCGCGACGTAGGCGCGCTGGCCAAGGGTGAAGCTCGACAGCCGGAAGAACTCGTCCGGCGCATGGGCGCCCTCGTCGTCGAGGCCAAACCCGAAGCTGGCCGTGTAGACGCCGAGGTGCTCGAGCAGCACCATGCAGATCGGGATGCTGCCGCCAGCCCGGATGTGGTATGGCTCGCGGCCGTAGAGCTCGCGCAACACGGCCGATACCTCCTGATTGACCCAGTGATCGGCGGGCATCAGGTAGGGCCGCGCCGTGAAGCGCAACGGCGTGACGCTGGTGGTCACCCCGGGCGGCGCGTGACGCTGGACGTGATCGACCAGCAGCCGCACGATCTGCACCGGATCCTGATCGGGCACAAGCCGGCAGGTGATCTTGGCGTGCGCCTCGTTCGGCAATACGGTCTTGATGCCGTCGCCCTGGAAACCGCCCCAGATCCCGTTGATCTCGAGCGTCGGCCGTACCCAGCCGCGCTCGTACGGCGTGAAGCCGGGCTCGCCGAACAGTGCCGGCACGTCGATGGCGGCACGGTATTCGGCCTCGTCGAACGGCACCGCGGCGATCGCGGCGCGATCGGCGTCGCTCAACGGCCGGACTGCATCGGTGAACCCCTCGACGAGGATACGGCCGTCGGGGGCGCGCATCGTCGCCAGCAGCGCGGTCAGCGCATGGATCGGGTTCTGGATGACGCCGCCATACATCCCCGAGTGCAGATCGGTCGCAGCGCCACGAATGTCGATCTGGACGCCGCAGCCGCCGCGCAATCCCAGCAGGATGATCGGCTCGCTCTCGCTCCATTGGCCACCGTCGGCGCTGATGACGACATCGCATGCCAGTTGCGCGCGATGCTCGGCGACGAATGCCGGGATCTGCGGGCTGCCGATCTCCTCCTGCCCTTCAAAACAGACGCGCAGGTTGACGGGCAGCGCGCCTTCGGCCTGCAGCAGTGCCTCGATCGCCAGGATCGGTACCAGCATGTTGCCCTTGTCATCCGATGCGCCGCGCGCGTAGATTCGGCCGTCGCGCACCGTCGGCTCGAACGGCGGGCTGCTCCACAGCTGCAGCGGATCGACCGGCTGCACGTCGAAGTGCCCGTAGATCATCACCGTCGGCTTGCCCGGCGCATGCAGCCAGTCGCCGATGACGACCGGATGGCCGGCAGTGGGAATGACCTGGACGTGCTCGAGGCCGGCGCCGACCAGCCGCGCCGCGACCCAGCCGGCGGCCCGGGCGACGTCGCCGGCGTGCGCCGGGAGCGCCGAGATGCTTGGGATGCGCAGAAAATCGAGCAGTTCATCGACAAAACGATCCTGGTGATCGGTGAGATAGCGCTCTGTGGCGTTCATCGGCCATCCTTCCGCCAATCTGATGCCATACCGGCTATAATACTCCTAAATCCGCGCGAGCGCTGAACAGGATGATGCTCATGATGAAGCCACATCGCCCGGTTCACCACCATACACTCGCGGCGCTCCTCGGGCTGGTCGGCGCCCTCGGGCTGGCCGGCTGCGCCGACGTCGCCGCCACGCTGCTGCCGACGCCCCGCCCGGTGATCGTCGTGCTCAGCCCGACGCCCGATACGTCGCTGCCTGCTGGTGGTGCAGCGACGACCGCCGTGCCCACGCCGACGCCCGATGCGGCAGCCGCCACGACGCCGACGCCCGATGCGGCAGCCGCCACGACGCCGACGCCCGATGCGGCAGCCGCCACGCCCGCGCCTGCGCGCATCCTGGAGCGCGTGCGCGCCCGTGGCCGCCTGATCTGCGGCACCAATGCCGAGCTACCCGGCTTCGGGCTCTACGATCCGGTGCGCGACGCCTGGACCGGCTTCGACGTCGACTTCTGCCGCGCGGTGGCGGCGGCGATCTTCGGCGACGCGACGCGCGTCGAGTTCGTCGCGCTCACGACCTCGGGCGCCAATGAGCGCTTCGAGGCGGTGCGCAGCGGCCGCGTCGACGTGCTGTTCCGCAACACGACCTGGACGCTGGGGCGCAATGTCAGCGGGCTGGCGTTTGGCCCGACGACGTTCCACGATGGCCAGACCTTCATGGTGCGGCGCGACTCGGGGATCACGGGCATCGATGACCTGGCGGGCACGACGGTCTGTGTCGCCGAGGGGACGACCAGCCAGCAGAATCTGAGCGATGACTTCGCCGCGCGGGGCATCGATGTGGCGGTGCGGCTGGGGACCGACGAGGCGTCGCTCTACCCGGCGTATGATGCCGGCGAATGCGATGCGGTGACCAGCGACAGCTCGCAGCTGGCGGGCAAGCGGCTGCAGCTTGATCAGCCGGAGCAGCATGTCATCCTGGGCGATCGTATCTCACGCGAACCGCTGGGGCCGGTGTTGCCGCGCGATGACAATCAGTGGCTCGATGTGATCAGCTGGACGGTGTTTGCGACGATCTATGCCGAGGAGCTGCGCGTCGACCAGGCGACGGTCGCCGAGCAGGCGCGGACGGCGACAGATCCGCGCGTCCGGCGGCTGCTGGGCCTGGAAGGCACGTTCGGCGAGGGGCTTGGGCTGACCAACGATTTCGCACTGCGGATCATCAGCCAGGTCGGCAACTACGGCGACATCTACCTGCGTAATCTTGGCCCCGAGACTCCGCTGGATCTGGATCGCGGGCCGAACAAGGCCTGGAACCTGGGTGGCGGTGGCGTGCTGGCGTCGCCGCCGTTCCGTTGAGCAGCCACGCGCACGGGTGCGGGCTGCTGCGGACGGGCTGCGGCGATGCGCGCACGCCCGCCGCGTGGCGTGGTCGTGGTGCACCCGCTCAGCGGATGGTGATGCGTGCCACCTCCAGCGCTGGCGCGACTGGCAGACCGCGGACCGTCGTCGGCGGATGGCCGCCGCGCTGCGGATCGAACATGCCGACGAGCACTTGATACTCGCCGGGCGGTAGCGCCGGCAATGCCACGTCGTTGTGATCGACCACCAGCGAGCCGCTGCGCCAGGCGCTGGTCGGGGCGCTGCCCAGCCAGGGTGGCGCATCGCGCTGCGCCACGCGCTGGCCGCTCGCGTCGACGATGTGGACGAAGATGAAGTAGTCGGCGTCGAATGACGCATCGACCTGCCAGTAGGTGCGTAGCGCCAGCGTGCCGCCCTGGGCTGGCGGCACGCCCTGCACCAGGCCGAGGTCCGGCGCGCGCGCATCGGGCACGCCCAGCGCAATGCCGAGCAGCAGCGCGCCACCGACGCGCGTCGGCGCAGCCAGCGGCAGCGGCACGTCTCTGGCGCTGAGCCCGGTGTCGTAGACCAGCAGGCGCGGGCCAAACATCGCGCGCGGCGTGGTGCCGCCGAACGTGGCCAGCGGCGCGCCCAGCGCGTCGTAGGCGGCCGGCGCATCCCAGTTGCGCCAGCGCTCCGACGAGGCGATCAGATAGGCGTACCCCTGGGCACGATACCACTCCAGATCGTGGTCGGTCAGCGCGGCGACACTCACCCAGCGGCTCTCGCCGGATGCCGGCGGCGCATGCAGCTCGGCGGCCACCCGCTGCCCTGGCGCGACGTGCTGCCCGAACCACTGTGCCAGCTGTGTGCGGGTATCGCCTGCCGCCAGACGCTGGAGGTATCCTCCGGTCTCGATCGCGCCCGGCGCGAGGATGAGCACGAGCAGCGCAGCTGCCAGCATCGGGCGGTGCACCAGCCGGGGCAGTTGCGCCAGCGCGCAGCCAATGGGCACCGCCGCCAGCGCCAGCAACGGAATCGCATTGCGCGTGAAGTGCGTCTCCTGCGCTGCGAGCAGCACGAGCGCTGGCACGACGCCAGCCAGCCACACGGCGACCAGCGCGCGATCATTGCGCCAGGCCCATGCCAGCCCCGCCAGCAGCGCGATGCTGCCCACCGGCGTCAGCCCGCTGCGCCAGGCAAATTCGGCATACCCACCCAGATTCCAGCTGCCGCTGAAGTCGCCCTGTGGGCCCGCATTGTAGGCCGCCACCTGGCCGAGCACGCCGTCGCGAAACTCGGCGAAGCTCAGCAGCGCGTAGGGTGTGCCGGCGACGAAGCCGAGGCATGCCAGCGCTCCGGCGGCCAGCAGCCGACTGGCGCGCGATAGTGCGGCGCCACGCCAGACCAGCACATGGGCCAGCGCGATCATCGGCGCAACCGCCGCGGCGTGATATTTGGTCGATGCGGCCAGGCCGACGGCCAGCCCGCCGAGCACATACGCCGGCCAGTTGCCGTCGTGGGCGATGCGCAGCGCGGCGGCGAAGGCCAGGACCACGAACAGCCCGGCGGCGACGTCGGTGGTGACGTATTGCGAGTGCTGCAGGTGATAGCGCGCGAGCGCCAGCCATGCCGCCGCGCCGATCGCCGCCAGCGCGCCGGCGCGCTGCGCCGCCACGCCCACCAGCACCACCGTCAGCCCGCCGAGCAGCGCGGTCAGCGTGCGCCCCCAGAGAAACACCCACGGTACGGTGGTGTAGATGTGCGTCGTCAGCGGCTCGGCCAGTGGCGCAGTGCCGCTCCACCATGCGCCCAGCCGCACCGCGGCGAGCAGCAGGTACAGATACAGCGACGGCTTCTGGAATGCGTGCGGATTGAGATCACCGGTGTTCAGCATCGCCAGCACATAGCCCACCGGGTTGGGCTCGTCCGGGTGATCGATCCAGGGCAGCCCGACGTCACGACCCCACAGGCGCAGCACGAGCGCAGCGAGGCCGATCAGCCACACCGGCGCGACGCGCCAGTGCTGCGGTGCTGCCTGGCTGGCGAACCGGGCCATCCGTCGCATGGAGCTCAATGCTCGGCCGGTCATTGGCACCATGTTGGCCGATCCACTGTCGCACGCACCGCTCTGCGGGGCGTGCGACAGGCAGGTTGTGACATCACGGCGCCGATCATGCCGTCGTTGAGCGATCCGGGCTGCGAGTGCCGCTGGCTTGTGCAACGATCAGCAACGAACCGCCCACAGGGAGCGTAGCGCCATGGTTGATGAGCATGAGCTCAAACCGCATGATAGACAGAAGTATTTGATTCGCCATGGGGGAAATATTCCACTCACTGTCGATAGATTGTTCTGATCGATTGAATGCACGAGAAATAATCATTAATGGAAGTAATAATGATACAAAAGAAGTAACATGTTTAACCGTAAAGTATTCCTTTTTCATCAGGTTGATCAGCATGTTTCGTGAATCGACGCTTATGTTTCGAATATTCATCAACAGGCGACCAGAGTCATTTATGCTGAGGAACACTGATAATCAGATGTCCGTTTGGATGTAGTGCCTGATGACACTTTTGAACGGCAGCGACATCATCATCAATATGCTCTAGTACATCAAACATTCCAATAACATCATATTGTGCTGAGGAGTTCATTTTTGTGATGTCTTCACGGGTAAATGTTACATCAGGTAATCTCATGCGCGCAAATCGCAGAGCATCTTCGAAATACTCATTACCATGATATGTTGCATCGGGATATTCATGCTTAATTGCAGCCAATACATACCCATTGCCGCATCCATCCTCGAGTAGTACACCAAAGCGACCGATGAACCGCTTGATCGCCCAGAGAATTACATCGTTGCGTGCACGAAACCACCAGTGCTGGTCTTCTCGCTCATACAGATATGCAAATGATGTTTCCGGAAACGGACTCTCACTCATCGCAGGACCTCGCTACCAGACGCAAGACGCAGGCAGGCGGCATGGAATGCTGGGGTGACGCCTGAGCCGGCCAGGCGCCAGCCTGGTCACGCGCACGCCCCAGACAGCCACAAGGGCCAGCCTGGGGCGTGCAGCGTGAGATTCAGCCAAGGCGCCTCGTGCCGTCAGCCGCGGGCGCGCGCCACCGCCTGCTCGAGCGCCCGACGCGTGTAGACCTTGACCATCGCCCGGCGGTACGTCTCGGAGGCATGGATATCGCCCAGATACTCCATCGATTCGCCGGCGAGCTCGGCCGCCGCCGCGATCGCAGCAGCATCGCCGGCACTTCCCACCAGCGCCGATTCGGTCGCATGCTGGCGCTCGGCCCGGGGGCCCGCGCCGGTGACCGCCACGCGTGCCGCCGCCACGCTGCCATCGGCGTGCAGCCGCACGTACGCCGCGACGCCGACGATGGCGTAGCGCGACGCCGGATGCTTCAGCTTGGCGTAGCTCGCGCCCTCGCCCGCGCCGAGCACCGGGAACGTCACGCGCGTGACCACCTCGTTGGGCTCGAGCGCCGTCGTCAGCATCTCGACGAACATGTCGTCGGCGCTGATCGAGCGTGCACCCGCCGGACCCTGCACCGCGATGGCGGCGTCGAGCGCCAGCACCACCGCCGGCAGGTCGGCAGCCGGATCGGCGTGCGCCAGGGCGCCGCCGAGCGTCCCGCGGTTGCGCACCTGGATGTCGCCGATCTGGCCGGCGCACTCGGCGAGCACCGCGCAGCCACCCAGCACCGCCGGATCGCTGGCGATCGCCGCATAGGTCGTCGCCGCACCGATCGACAGGCGATCGCCGGCCTCGATGCCATGCAGCTCGGCCACGCGGCTGATGTCGATCAGCACGCCCGGCTGCGACAGGCGCAGCTTGAGCGCCGGCAGCAGTGAATGGCCACCGGCGAGCAACTTGGCCTCGTCGCCGTGCTGCTCGAGCAGACCGATCGCCTCGGCGACGCTGCCCGGCGCGAAATACTCAAAAGCGGCTGGGATCATCGATCTTCCTCCTCGGCACTCAACCGTGCATCGCCTTCCACACGCGCTCGGCGGTCGCCGGCATCTGCAGATGCTTCACGCCGAACGGCGCCAGCGCATCGATCACCGCATTCATCACCGCCTGGGCGCTGCCGATCGTGCCGGCCTCGCCGGCGCCCTTGACGCCCATCGGATTGACCGGCGATGGCGTGACGGTGCGGTCGAGTTCATAGCTCGGCAGGCTCGACGCCACCGGGATGGCGTAGTCCATCAAGGTCCCGGTGACCAGCTGGCCATTATCGTCGTAGACGCCGCGCTCGAACAGTGCCTGCGCCACGCCCTGGGCGATGCCACCGTGCAGCTGGCCGTCCACGATCAACGGATTGATCACGGTGCCGACATCATCGACGCCGACATAGCGCTGGAGCGTCACCGCACCCGTCTCGCCATCGACCTCGACGAGCGCGATGTGGGTGCCGAAGGGGAAGGTACAGTTCGGCGGGTCGTAGTAGGTCGTCTCGTCGAGGAACGGCTCCATGCCCTCGGGCAGGCTGTACGCCACCGAGGCCTGCAGCGCGATCTCGCCGATCGACTTGCTGCGGTCGGGCGAACCACGCACGTACGCCTTGCCATCCTCGAACACCACGTCATCGACGCTGGCCTCGAGCATGTGGGCCGCCAGGCGGCGCGCCTTCTCCTTGATCTTGGCGGTGCTCTTCACGATGGCCGTGCCGCCGACGGCCGCGCTGCGGCTGCCATAGGTGCCGTAGCCGAACGGCGTGCCGGCAGTGTCGGAGTGCTCGACGACCACATTCTCGTAGGCCACGCCCAACTCATCTGCCACCAACTGCGCGAACGTCGTCTCGAGGCCCTGGCCGTGGGGCAGCGAGCCGGTGGTGACCACCACCTGGCCGGTGAGATGCACGCGCACATTGGCGCTCTCCCACAGGCCGGCGCCCCAGCCTTCGCCGGGCAGGCCGATCCAGGCGCTCGGTGCCACGCCACAGATCTCGACGTACGAGCTCAGGCCGACGCCGAGGTAGCGCCCTTCGGCGCGCGCGCGCGCCTGCTCGGCGCGGAAGTCGGCGTAGCCGACCATCTCGAGCGCGCGGTTGAGCGCCGGCTCGTAGTTGCCGCTGTCGTACGGCAGCAGCCCCATGCCATTGTGGTACGGGAAGTCCTGCGGCTGGATGAAGTTGCGCCGGCGCACCTCGGCCGGATCCATGCCGATCTCGGCGGCGAACCGGTCGATCATGCGCTCGATCAGATACGACGCCTCGGGGCGGCCGGCGCCGCGGTACGCATCGACCATCGCGGTGTTGGTATAGACGCCGGTCACGTGGGCATACGCTGCCGGGATCTTGTAGACGCCGGTGATGATGCGGCCGTACAGCGTCGTCGGGATGCCCGGCGCGATCGTCGAGATGTAGGCACCGAGGTTGGCGTAGGTCTGCACGCGCAATCCGGTGATCTGGCCGTCGCGCGTTCCGGCGATCTCGACATCGCTGATGTGGTCGCGGCCCGCCGTCGAGTACTTGAAGTTCTCGGAGCGATCCTCGACGAACTTGACCGGGCGACCGATCTTCTTCGAGGCCCACATGGTGAACGCCATGTCGTTGTAGCAGAAGATCTTCTGGCCGAAGCCACCGCCCACGTTCGGCGAGATCACCCGCAGCTTCGGCTCGGGGATGCCGAAAACGAACGCGGTGAGCAGCAGGCGCATCACGTGCGGCGCCTGCGAGGTCGTCCACAGCGTGTATTCGCCGGTCGACGACTCGTAGCGTGCCAATGCGCCGCGCGTCTCCATCGGCGTCGGCAGCAGGCGCTGGTTGATGATCTCCTCGCGCACCACCACCTCGGCAGAGCCGATGGCAGCATCGGTCGCCGCGGCATCGCCGCAGTCCCACTTGAAGATCACGTTGTTCGGCGCGTTCTCGTGGAGTTGCGGCGCTCCCGGCTCGACCGCCTTGCGCGCATCGACCACGACGCCGAGTGGCTCGTAGTCGACATCGATCAGGTCGGCGGCGTCGCGGGCGACGTAGCGGTCCTCGGCCAGCACCAGCGCCACTGCGTCGCCGGCGAAGTGCACCTCGCCGACCGCCAGGGCGCGCGGGGTGTTGAGGTTGTTCTGGACGCGACCGCCAGCGGCGGCCCAGGCGCATGGCAGCGGGTTGATGTCGAGCATGTCCTCGCCGGTGAACACGGCGACCACGCCCGGGTGCGCCTGCGCGCGGCTGGTGTCGATGCTGCGGATCCGGGCGTGCGCATATGGGCTGCGCAGCACCACCGCATGCACCATGCCCGCGAGCTTGATGTCGTCGAGGAAGTTCCCCTGGCCCACGATCAACTGGGGGTCTTCGCGGCGCTTGAGCGCCTTGCCGATAACCTTCGTCGGTGCCTCAGCAGTCATTGCGTGTCTCCCTTCGCCAGATGGTGCGTCCGGCTACGCCGTGACCTCGTCGCCACGCATCTTCGCGGCCGCGTACTGCACGGCGCGCACGATGTTGTGGTACCCGGTGCAGCGGCACAGGTTGCCCTCGAGGCCGTGACGCACCTCGTCGTCGCTCGGGTTGGGGTTCTGCTGCAGCAGGTCGGCGGCGGCCATGATCATGCCCGGCGTGCAGTATCCACACTGCAGCCCGTGACATTCCCAGAAGCCTTCCTGCAACGGGTGCAGCTCGCCAGCGGGCGCCAGCCCTTCGATGGTGGTGACCGATGCGCCGTCGACTTGGACGGCCAGCACCGTGCAGGCCTTGATGCTCTTGCCGTCGACGTGCACGACGCACGCGCCGCACTGGCTGGTGTCACAGCCGATGTGCGTCCCGGTCAGGTTGAGGTGCTCGCGCAGGTAGTGCACGAGAAGCGTGCGCGGCTCGACTGTGCTGGTGTGGGCCTTGCCGTTGACCGTGACTGTGATGGTGCTCACCGTTGACACCTCCGCATCATGCTGTCGCCTTTGCCATCCGCTGCCGTCGCGATGCCCGCATGCTTCCGCGGCCCGAACGCCGTGGTGCCCCATGCGGGCGCCCAAAGGGCCGCCTACGGTGCCGCTCAGCGGCGGCCCGAACGGCCCAGCAAAAATCCAAGGACGAGCGCGATGGCGAGCGCGATCCATGGATTCTGCACGATGAGATCGTTGATGACGCCCAATGCCATGGCTTCGGGCTTGAGTTGCTCGTCGGGTGGGACGATGACGGTGCGCCGCGGTGCCGCATCGGCCACGGGCGCCGCATCGGCCACGGGCGCCGCATCGGCCACGGGCGCCGCATCGGCCACGGGCGCCGCATCGGCCACGGGCGCCGCATCGGCCACGGGCGCCGCATCGGCCACGGGCGCCGCTGCTGCTGCGCGACGCGCGGCGATCT
>JAGWYG010000061.1 GCA_018969485.1 Chloroflexota bacterium | reverse complement strand
GAACGCGCCCCCGCGCACAATGAACGGCCGATCACCGCCACCGTCCGGTTCGACCCACTCCCACACATTGCCGGCCATGTCGAGCAGGCCATACGGGCTGGCGCCCGCCGGATAGCTGCCCACCGGCGTCGTCGTGCTCACGTTGTTGTTGAAGTTCGCCCGCGTCGCGTCCGGCGGCTGCTCGCCCCACGGGTAGGTGCGCCCGTCATCGCCCTGCGCCGCCCGCGTCCACTCCGCGTCGCGCGGCAGCCGCCCGCCGACCCACGTCGCATACGCCCGCGCCTGCTCGCGCGACACCCACACCACCGGGTGCTGCGTCTTTGCCGCATCGTTATACGCGCGAGTATCGCTCGGCTGCTTGACCGCCCCCGCCTGCACGGCCGCGCGCCACATGGCGTTGGTCACCGGCGTGCGCAGCATCCAGAACCCCGCAAGCCCCGCGCCCGCCGGCACCCACACGTACTCCGCGCCCGCCCGGTCGCGCCGCACCGTCGGCGCGGGTGGCCGCGACACGACGCGCGTCACATTCGGGTTCGCCACCGCCTGTGCCCCCGGCGCTGGCGCCGCGGCGCTCTCGACGGCTACGCCGCTCACCAACTGCCAGAACGCCCGCACCGTCGCCGGCCGATCCTCTTTGCGCAGCGCCATGCCCGCCGCCAGCGCCTGCCCCAGCGCCGCCGGCACCGCCGCACACACCGCGTGCGCCGGCGGCAGCGGGTCCACCGTCACCGCCATCCGCTCCGGCGCCACCACCGGCAGCCGCCCCGTCATCAGCCGGTACAGCGTCGCCGCCAGCGCGTACACGTCGCTGCGCGCCTCGCTCTGCCCGCTCCCGGCCTGCCACTGCTCCAGCGGCGCATATGGCGGCGTCGCGCCACGCCGCGACGACTGCACCCCGCTGCCGCCCACCTTCAGCAGCCCGAAGTCCACCAGCTTGATCTGCCCCAACTCCGTCAGCCGCACATTCTGCGGCTTGATGTCCCGGTGGTACACCGGCGGCCGCTGCCCGTGCAGGTACTCCAGCACCGCGCACAGCTGCCCCGCATACGCCAGCGCCACGCTCACCGGCACCCGCTCGCCCGCATACCGCTCGCGCGCCTCGTCCAATTGTAGCCCCGGCACATACTCCATCACCAGATAGCCGTTGCCCTCGGCCTCGAACATCGCGTGATACCGCGGCAGGTTGTCATGCGCCAGCCCACGCAGCGTGGCAAATTCGCTGCGCATCGCGCTGATCTCGGCCGCCGCCGGCTCCAGCGCCTCCTTCAGCGCCACCACCTGCTCGCGCCCGTCGATCACGCCCCGCGCACGATACACCGCGCCATACCCGCCGTGGCCCACCAGCGCCTCGATCGTGTAGCCACCCACCTGTTCGCCCGCATTGCGCAGCTGCAAGGCATTGCGCAGCCCGCTGCCGCAGCCGCGGCAGAAGCGCGCATCATCGGCATTGTGCGCACCGCATCCGGATTGTGTCACCAGGCTCAGACAGATTCGCATCGCCGCACCCTCACCATACGCGTCCACATCTGGCGCCTATCATACCGCACGATCGCCCCGGCATGCGCCATATCCACACCTCACGGCGACGCCACCAATGCGTTCGGGCGCGCCGTGCGCAGCATCGTGTGCATGGCGCAGCGCCGGGCAGCCCCACCATGTGAGCGCCGGCGGCGCCGCCCGCCAGAGGCCAGAGGCTCAGGGCCCGGGGGAGACAACTCGAAACCCCACGGAGAGGTTGCCGCCGTCGAAGCCGAAGCCGAGCCCGGACCGCGCGCCACACACCACATCGTCCGCATTGAAGTTGAACGCGCCCCCGCGCACGATGAGCGGCCGATCACCGCCACCGTCCGGCTCGACCCACTCCCACACATTGCCGGCCATGTCGAGCAGGCCATACGGACTGGCGCCCGCCGGATACCTGCCCATCGGCGCCGTACCTCCGACATCCATGTCGTAGTTCGCCAGGGTCGCATCCGACGGCTGGTCGCCCCACGGGTATGTGCGTCCATCATCGCCCCGGCAGGCTTGTGTCCACTGCGCCTCAGTCGGCAACCGACCGCCGATCCACGCTCCAGCCGGGCAGCGCCGGGTTGAGCAGCGTGCAGCACGTCGGCGGGGGCCATGCTGCGCCAGCGGCGAATGGCAGGCGCCCGAGCGGTTCCGCGCCACCCGGATCGAGGAACGGCCAGGCCGCCGACCGGCGGGCGGCGCGCTGCAGCGCATCGGCTGCGTCGGCCGGCATCGGCTGGCCACGCGCCACATTGGACAACGTGGTCGGCTCGAGGGGCTGCCCGGCCCGCTCGAGCTCCCGGATCAGCCGCTCATCGCGCGACAGCTGGTCGTCCTTGTTTTCGATGGTCACATGCTGCAATCGGCCGGATGGCCCATCGTACGGCTCGACGCTGGTCATCAGGCCACGGCGATTGTGCACAGTGGCAAACATGCCAACTCTGCGGATCATCAGCATACCTTGCGTCGGTCGTCGCCGGAATCCTCGCGCTGTGAGCGTGCTGTAGCCAAATGTTTCGCATCGCTGCCGTGTGCCATCAATTGGACACCCTCACTCTACGCGTGCCGCAGTAGTGTGTCAAGGGCGAGAAGTGAGGAGCAGGAGGCGAGGAGTGAGTGAGGCAGCCGGCGACCTTGCTCCCATCGCTGCGTGCCTTCGTGTGAGCCCGCGTCTCCCGCCCCTGCGTGTCTTCGTGTGAGCCCGCGTCTCCCGCCCCTGCGTGTCTTCGTGTGAGCCCGCGGCGGATCAGCCGGGCGGCTGGTGGCCAAAGCCAAACGCATACACCTGCGCCGCCGTGAAGCGAACGCGCAGCTGGATCCACGCCGGATCGTAGCTGCTGCAATGCTGCCACACCACCGCCGCGCGGCAGGCTGGGTCGGCGGCGCTGTCGTGGGTGAGCGGCCGGCTGGTGGCGATGCACTGGCCGGCAGGGTCGAGCACCTCGACGACGAGGCTGCCACCGTCGGCCGCGGCATTCACCCAGAGCCGGCGCCAGTCGCCGCACAGCGGCTGGCTGAGCAACTCGGCGGGCTCCGGACCACATGGCTGCCAGGCGGCGAAGCCGTCGCGCCGCATGCTGGCACGCCCGATCGCCGCCGACCACGGCGCGTTCGCCGGCGCGTCGTGGCGGCAGTCGAAGCCGCCGTAGTACCACAGCAGCTGCGACTGGTGCTCGATCGGGTCGGTGAATGCCAGCACCATGCCGCTGTCGAAGCTGCCGGGCGTGCCGAGCCCGAGCAGGTTGCTGCGCCACGGGCGCGACCAGCGCCGGCCGTCGTGGCTGAATGCCAGCTGCTGTTCGAAATGCCCGCGCTCGTCGTGGATCGTGAGGATGCCGATGTCGTACAGCCCGTGACGGTGGACGAACAGGTACTGGATGTTGGCGTCGGCGCGGTCGTGGCCATCGCAGGCCAGCACGATCTCCTCGTGGTGCCAGTGGCGCCAGTCGGTGCTCTCGGCGCGGGCGATCACCCGGTGCGAATGCCATGCACCGCGCAGCGAACCGCCGCCGCCGTCGTCGGCCGCCTGCCCCGCCGCGCGCAGCCGCAGCACCGTCGTGCGTACGGTGGCTGCGGCGCCGGGAGCGAGACAGACCTCGCCGCCGCACAGTTCGACCGTGCCGTCCGGCCCGTCGTGCAGCGTGAAGGCGCGGAAGTAGCGCGTCACCGGCAGCCAGCCGCCCACGCCGTCGGGCGTCTCGCCGACGACGCACCACAGTTTGAAATAGGCGACGAAGCGCGCGATCCGCGCATCCCACATCGCGTGGATGATGTCGGACGGCGCCTGCCAGACCGGATTGGCCGGATCGTCGTGCCAGCGGTACCCATCGGCCGACCAGGCGATGTACTCGCCGTCGTAGGTGAAGCGGATCGCCTTGAAGCGCTCGGCCGCCGGGCATTCCGGCCGCGGATCGACTACCACCGAGCGCACGGCTTTGTCGGGATGCGGCCCGCCGGTCAGTTGGTTGCGCGTCGCCACGCCAGCATACGGCTCGATGCCCAGCTCGGGCCTGGTCCACGTCAGCCCGTCGTCCGAGCAGGCGACGCCCCAGCGATAGTGGTTGTCGGCCGGATCCCACGCCACGTAGTACAGGTCGTACCGGCCCAGATCGGCGCGCCAGAGCAGCCGCGTGCCCCAGGTGTAGGGCCCGTTACCTTCCCATGGCTCGCTCTTGCGGATCACCGGGTTGGCGGGATCGCGCACGGCGCGCTGCGGCTGCAGCTGACACTGCCGGCTCGCGGCGACGGTCAGCGCATCGAGCAGGAGGACTGGCGCATCGGCCGGCTCAAGGGGTCGGATCGTCATCGTTCGCTCCTCGCGCGACGGGGTGCGTCGCGCGGCGTGGCCGTCTGTTCACGCCGACGCATGCTGCTGATCACCATCGATCGCCGCACGCCCCCGCCCGCCGTAGTATACTTGGGTCGCGGCGTGACGATGAACAGCCGGCAGTGGTCGCATCGTTCGGCGCGCGCCGACCGCCGGCGCGCACGCCGCAGCCCGGTGCCGCGGAGTGGTTGCCGCTCGCGGCAGGCCGCTGCGAGCATGCACGAAGGAGGCGACGATGGGTTCATCACCGGGATCTGATCGATGGCGCAGGACCTTGGGCGTCCTGGGCATGGCGACGGTGCTCGGGCTGGTGCTCGCCTGCGGCGGCGCCCCGGCGCTGGTCGCGACGCCGACGCCCGAGGTGCCGACGGCGCGCCCCAAGCCGACGGCGCGGCCACGGCCATCGGCGACGGCGCCGGCCGAGCCGACGGCGGCCCCGGCTGAACCGACCGTCGCGCCGGTCACCGACCTCGCACTGCTCTCGGTGACCTTCAGCCGCGGCCTCGCCGAGGATCAGTCGCCGATCGACCCGACTGATGCCTTCAATCCGACGGATGTGGTGCACCTGGTCCTCGAGTTCGCCGGTCAGCCGGCACAGGGCGTCTTCGCCGCAACGTTCTCGTGGCGTGAGCAGCAGCTTGCCACCGCCGAGGTGGATCTGGCAGACCTCGCCGCCGGCACGGCCGCGCAGACGTATGTCAGCTTTACGCTCAATCATGAACAACCATTGGCGATTGATGGCGAGTATTATGTCGATGTAACGCTTGACGGCGAGCCCTTCGACAGTTACACCTTCGGTGTCGTGCCCAGCCCCGGCGATCTGACCGCCACGATCAACGAGATCGTGCTGGCGCGCGACGTCACCGACGACTACCAGCCAGTCGATCCGACGACCAATTTCGCCGCCGACGAGCGGGTCTACATCGTCGGCAGCGGCGATTTCCCGGTCGGCAGCCTGCTGCGCACCGTGTGGTCGTGGGGCACCGGCGAGACCGACACCTACGACATCGGGCCGTACACCGAGTCGCTCGAGAGCAATGGCTTCTGGTTCTACTTCAAGCCCGAGACCGACTGGACCGATGGCGCGTACGAGGTCGCGCTGTACCTGAACGGCGAGCTCTACGACACCTATGGCTTCACCGTCGGCGAGGTGCAGCCGCTCGGCGAGGTGGTGATCGGCGATCTGGTCGCGTACGAGGCGCCGACCGGCGTCTTTCGCATCGAGGTGCCCGAGAACTGGACCTTCGACGATTCATCGGGCGACCCGCAGCTACTGATGTCGTGGGAAGATCCTGCGGGCTTCGCCGGCGTGCTGGTGGCGATGTACAACAATGCCGATACCATGTCGCCGGAGGATCTGCAGCTGTACGGCGAGCAATTCATCGCCACGGTGCTCTCCGAGTCCGGCCAGTACGAGATCGTCGATCGCGGCGCCCAGGACGACGGGAGCTTCCTGCTGGTATGGCGCGCGACGGTCGAGCATCGTGGCGCGCCGGTCGCGGCGCGCGGCCTGACGTACGCCGAGCAGCGCGGCGACAAGCTGTCGGTGCTGACGCTGATCACCGAGGATGACCAACTCGAGGCGCTGTGGGAGGCTGGGCTCGGCACGGTGATCAACAGCTACAAGATCGATCCGGCACAACCATTGCTGCCGTGAGTCTGCCGGGGCGGCGCGGCTCAGGCATCATCGTCGAGCATCTGCCGCACATGCTCGAAGGTGGTGCTGGCCGCGCCGAACAGGTACTGCACCGGCACGACGGCGATGCCGTCGCCGCCGAGCGCACGCACATGCCGCACCACCTCCAGCGTCCGCTCCTCGGGCACGACTACCGTGACCATATACCAGCCGCCCGCGCCGCCGGCCGGCCAGATCGGCGCGATCGTCGGCCCCTGGACGCCGGCGAGCTCGCGGCGTGCGGTGAAGCGCCGCCCGACCGCCTCGAGCGAATCGCCGGCGATGTTGGCGGTGACCTGCACGAAGTGTCGCGCGCGGCGGCGCGCTTCCATCAGCTCGAGCATCTGCCGCACGGCATCGCGCGCCACCGGGCTGGCGCGCAGCGCGCCGCGATGGGCGATCAGGCAGGCCTGCGACCGCAGCAATGGCTCGCCGACGATCTTCAGCTGGTTGTCGCGCAGCGTGGTGCCGGTCTCGGTGATGTCGGCGATGATGTCGGCGTATCCCAGCCCGGGCGCCGCCTCGGTCGCACCCTCCGAATCGATGATCCGGAAGTAGCTGATGCCCACCCGCGCGCAGAAGCGCCGCACCAGCATCTGATACTTGGTGGCGATCCGCAGCGGGCGGCCACGCGCATGCATCTCCACCGAGAGATCCGCCAGGTCGTCCCATGATGTCACGTCGATCCAGGTGTCGGGCACGGCGATCACCAGCTCGGCGACGCCGAAGCCGAGGTCGTCGAGCAGGACCAGCAGGTCGTCGCGGTCGCCGCGGAGCTCCTCGACCAGATCGAGGCCGCTGATGCCGAGCTCGAGCTCGCCGTCGGCGACCTTGTCGACGATGTCGGCGGGCCGGTGCAGCACGACGTCGGCGCTCGGCAGGGCGCGGATGCGTGCGGTGTAGCGGCGCGGGTTGGGGCGCGAGACGCGCAGCCCGCAGCTCTCGAGGAATGCGGCGGTGCCATCGTACAGGCTGCCCTTCGAGGGAATGGCGAAGCGAAGCGTGCTGCCCACGGCTCTATCCTTCTGTCGCGTCAGGATGATCGACCAGGCGTAGCGCCCAGACCAGTGCGCTGCTGCCGGCCAGCAGCGCCGGGATGAGCCACCACAGGTTCAACGTGCTGCGCAGCGCGGCGGCGATGGCGCCACTGCCGAGCGCGACGAGCGCGATGCTGCTGATGATGCGCGCCTGGCGCACCGACAGCCCACGGTCGTGATGATGCGCGCCCTGCCCGAGGTGCCAGCCCGCCAGCGTGCCTGCGGCGGCCGCGAGGCACCAGCCGGCGGCGACCCCCAGCGCGGCGGCGGTGCTGAGCATGGCCCACATCGCTGCGGCCAGCAGCGTGCCGCGCCAGGCCGGGCCGTGCCCGGCGAGCGCCAGCCAGCAGCCGCCGAGCAGGCCGGCGAGGATGGCCAGCGCCGGCCAGCCATGCCAGACCAGCCCGACGACCAGTGCGATCGTGGCGCCGAGCTGTGCGCCATGGCGCGCGTGCGTCGGCATCAGCGCAGCCCCCCGCGGGCGAAGGCGGCGGCCACGACCCGGGCGAACGGCGTGGCGACCGGCCAGGTGAGCAGCGGGATGCCGGCACGGCTGATCTGGCGCACCAGCAGCGCATGCTCGGCGCGCGCCAGCGTGCTGGCCACCGTCGCCGCCGCCGGATGCTCGAAGTCGACCGGGTCCGGCACGATCACCAGCACGTGGCGGTCGCGGCCGCGCATGCGCACCAGCGTGGCGGCATCGCCGGGCAGCAGCGGCGAGATCACGATCAGCTGTGAGCGCGCCGGAAACAGGCGCAGCGGAATCTCGTCGAACCGCTCGAGCGCCGCCCGCTCGCCGGTGGCGGCGCGCGCGAAGGCGCGCAGCAGCCGCTCGCGCTGCACTGCGCCGTATCCCGGCATGATCCACTCGATGGCATTGCCGTACAGCAAGACGCCGACCCGGTCTCCGCGCTGCAGGAACGCGCTGCTGAGCGCGGCGGCGGCACCGATGCTGTGCTCGAACAGGCTGTCGCCACCGCGGCGCACGTCGGCGCGCGCCCGGGCGTCGATGATGATGCCGATGTCGGCGACGCGTTCCTGCTCGAGTTCGGTGACATACCACGCGTCGTCACGCCGCGCGCTGGCCCGCGGATTGATGCGCCGCGCCGGATCGCCCGGCTGGTAGGGCCGGACGCCCAGCATGTCGATCCCGGCGCCATCCTGGCGCGCGGGCGCCAGCCCGGCGAATACGCGCGTACGCCGTGGGCGAAACACGATCGGCGGCAGCCGCGGCACCTCCGGCACGACCAGCAACCGGGCCTCGGCATGCACCACGGCCAGCGCCGGAAACAGCCCGGTGGCCTCCTCCGCACGGCAGCGCACCACGTCGTAGCGATGCAGCCCGCGCCGCGCCGCGATGCGGTAGCGCAGCGTCAGCGACGCGCCGGCCGCCAGCCGCACCACGGCCCACGGCTGCCCGTCGACCAGCCACGCCCCGGCGGGGAGCTGGTCGTCGATGCGCAGCGCCTGCAGCGTCGGGCCATCGTTGCTGACTTCGAGCACGACCTCGACCGGCTGGCCGACGCTGACGCGGCTGGCGGCAAGCTGGCGGGTGACGCGCAGCTGCGGCGCCGGCGGTGCCGCCAGCGCGCCGGCCGCGACGAAGACCAGCGGCATCAGCGCCAGCGCGAACAGCACGCCATTGAGCAGGATCGCGCCGGCCAGCGCGCTCGCCAGCGCCAGCAGCAGCGGGAATGCTGCCGCCTTCATCGCGGCTGCTCCGCCACCACCGGGACGGCGGTGGCCTGCATGATCCCCTGCAGCACGTCCTCGACGGCGCGCCGCTGCATCCACAGATCCGGCACCAGCAGCACCCGGTGCGCCAGCGCCGGCATCACGAAGGCTTTGATATCGTCGGGGATGACGTAGCCACGGCCCGCCAGCGCCGCCCGCGCGCGCGACAGCTTCAGCAGCGCCAGCGAGCCACGCGGGCTCGCGCCCACTGCCACCCGCGCATCGCGGCGCGTCGCGCCGACCAGTGCGACGATATAGCCCTCGAGGTCGGCGTCGACGTGTACATCCTCGATGACCGCCCGTGCCGCCAGCAATGTCCCGGCATCGCCGACCGGCTCGACGCGCAGGTCGTCGCTGCGGCGCTCGCGTCGCCGGCGCAGCAGCTCGCGCTCGTCGGCAGCGCTCGGGTAGCCGACCGACAGCTTCACCAGGAACCGGTCGAGCTGTGCCTCGGGCAGCGGAAACGTGCCCTCGTACTCGATCGGGTTCTGCGTCGCCAGCACGATGAATGGCTCGGGCAGGGCGCATGTCTCGCCCTCGATCGTCGTCTGCTGCTCCTGCATCGCTTCGAGCAGCGCCGACTGCGTGCGCGGCGACGCGCGGTTGATCTCGTCGGCGAGCAGCACGTTGCTGAAGATTGGCCCGCGGCGCAGCACAAATTGCCCGCTGGCGCGATCGAGCACGTAGCCGCCGGTGATGTCGCCCGGCAACAGGTCGGGCGTGAACTGGATGCGACGGAAGCCGAGGCCCAGCGCCGTGGCGCAGCCGCGCGCGATCACCGTCTTCGCGAGCCCCGGATTGTCTTCGAGCAGGACGTGGCCGCCGGCGAGGATGACGGTGAGGATCTGCTCGAGCACCGGCCGCTTGCCGACGACGACACGCTCGAGGGCATCGACGACGCTGCGGCCGTAGCTGGCGACATCAGTCAGGTTCATGCGTGGCTCCTTGTGCGGCGCCGGGATCGTCGGCGATGCATGCGGCGATGGCATCGGCCACGGCCTGCAGGTCGGCATCGAGCGGATGGGCGCCGCGGGCGACACGACGGTCGGCGTGGTAGCCGTCGAGCCCGGCGCGGACGAATGCCAGCGTCGCGCCGGTGAGCGCGATCTGGCCGGCGGCGAGGCGCGCCCGCGCCTGGCTGGCGTCGATGCGCTGCGTCAGGCACAGGTGCTCGATGAGCAGGCTGGCGCAGCGATGGGCCAGCCGCCAGCGCGAGTAGCGGTCGCGCCGGGCGAGCGCGACCAGCCGCTGCCAGCCGGCGACGCGCCCGACGGGTGGTGTGCCGGCGGCGGGCCGCGCGGCGGGCCGCGGCAGCAGCCATGCGCCACGCACGGCGAGCGTGAGCGCGATCAGCCAGGCGCCGCCCCACACCAGCGCCTGCGGCAGGCTGTCGATCAGCTGCCAGACGAGCCACAGCCCGCCGAGCACTGGCGTGATCACGGTGCGCTCGATCGCACCGCGCGCCGCCAGGCCGCCGGCCGCGGCGATCGCCAGGATGGCGGCGACGAGCAGCAGGCGGCGGCTCATGGGCGCCTCGTGGCGCTCTGCGCGATCGCGGTGAAGCAGTCGCGCGCCTGGTGTGCCAGTTCTGCATCGCCGGCCTGGGCGCCGTAGCGCACGCGCTCGAACAGCCGGACCAGCTGCGCGATGGCGGCGGCGTCGATGCCGCGGCCGACCAGCTGCTGCTCGAATTCGCGTGGCGTCAGCGCCAGGTCGCGCACGATGCCACGCTCGCTGCGCACGAGCTGCTCCATCGCCTGATAGCACTGGATTACGGCATCACGCACGTCGGCGCCGGCCGCCAGCGCGGTGGCGGCGGCGTCGGCCTGCGCGGCGACGCGCCGCGTGATGGCGTCGCCGGCCGGCGCCGTGCGCTCGATCCGGCCGGACAGACGCCACGCCAGGGCGGCCAGCGCGCCGCCGAGCACGATGGTGAGCAGCGGGCTGAGCCAGGCCGGCGGCCGGCGCACCAGCTCGGGTGGCGCAGGCAGCGGCACGACCGCCGGCGCATCGTCGGCCGGCGCCGGCGACGTTGCGGCGCCGGGCATCGCGCCGCCGCCCGGCTCGGGCTGCCACAGCGACAGCACCAGCAGCAGCGCCGCCATGAGCAGCGCGTAGGACGGCAGCGTGCGCCACAGCCAGCTGCGGAAGCGCGGCGAGACGATCGCGCCGATGACCACCAGCACCAGGCTGAGCCAGACGCTGCCGACGATCAGCGTCACGAGCAGCCCGCCGCCGCGCATGCCCGATCCACCGCCGGCGTCGCCGAACTGCAGCACGATGCCGATTGGCCGGCCTTCGGCCAGCTCGAGGCCGGGCATGCCGCTCGCGAGCACCACCAACGCTACCAGCGCCAGCGCGATCGCGCCCAGCAGGCGGCGGCGTGCAGCGTGGCTCACGAACTGCCGCCGGCGCCGAGTGCGGCCACCAGCGCCTGGTTGGCCGGCGTCGCCACCCCCAGCGTCATGCCCAGCCGCACCAGCGCGCCGTTGAGCGCATCGACCTCGAGCGGTGCGCCGCGCTCGCGGTCGCGCAGCATCGATGAGCGCGCGTCGGCGGGAAAGCGCTGCGCCAGCGTCAGCGCCGCCTGCACCGGGTCGTCGGCGAAGCGCACACCGCAGGCGCACGCGATCGCGTGCGCCTCGTGCATCACTGCGGTGACCTGTGCCAGGCCGGCGGGATCGGCGAGCAGCGGCCCGAGCGCCGAGCGCCGCAGCGTGCTGACGCCGCTCATGCCGCTGGTGAAGATCGCCTTGCGCCACAGTTCGACGCTGATGTCGGGGCTGTGCTGCGCCGCCATGCCGGCGCGCCCGAGCCAGGCGCACAGCTCGGCCACCCGCCGCGCCGCCACGCCGCCCGGCTCCAGCGGGCCGCAGACGATCCGCACCGGCGCTGCGCTGCTGGTCACGATCCCCGGGGCGCTCAGCGTGAGCTCGCAGTACGCGACGCCCGCCAGCACTGCCGCACGGCCGACGGCCGCGGCGGCGCGCTCGGGCGCCTCGATGCCGTTCTGCAGCGTCACCACGACGGTCTCGTGCGTCAGCACCGGCGCCAGCGCCGCCAGCGCGGCAGCCAGGCTGTAGGTCTTCACCGCGAGCAGCACCACGTCGGCGCTGCCGAGCGCGGCGGGATCATCGCTCGCCACCACCGGCGCCACCACCTCGCTGCCGGTGCCACGCTCCAGCCGCAGGCCGTGCCGCCGCAGCGCCGCGAGGTGCGCGCCGCGCGCCACAAACGACACGCCGGCGCCCGCCCGCTGCAGCCCGCCGCCGATCCAGCCGCCGATGCCGCCGGCGCCTACGACCAGGATGCGCATCGGTGTCTCCTCATGCGTCCGGCGCGCCATGCGCCAGTTCGTCGAGCACGATGCGCCGCTCGTGACGGCTGGCCAGGTCGCGCCACACCACCTCGCCACGTGCACATTCCTCGGCGCCCACCAGCACCAGCGCCGCCGCGTCGCGGCGCACCGCGTCGCGCAGGTTGGCCGCGACGCTGCGCTGGCGCACGTCGACACATACCGCATGTCCGGCGGCGCGCAGCCGCCGGGCGACCTCCAGCGCGTAGGGGTGGCTGTCATCGTCGCTGGCCGCCACCAGGATCGCCGCCGTCGGTGCCGGCGCCGGCGGTGCTGCGGCTGCCACCACCCGCTCGATGCCATAGGCGAACCCGACGGCCGGCGTGGCCTGGCGCCCGCCCAGCGCGGTCACCAGATCATCATAGCGCCCGCCGCCACATAGCTGCATGCCGGTGGCGTCGTAGATCTCGAAGATCGGCCCGGTGTAGTAGTGCAGGCCCCGGCCGATGCCGAAATCGACGTCGAGCAGTTCGGCGGCGACGCCATGTGCCGCCACCAGGCGGATCACCGTGCGGAGCTCGTCCAGCGCCGCGGCGGGCAGCCCGGCCGACGCCAGCAGCGCCTCGGCCTGCGCGATCGCCGCCTCGGCCGGGCCGTGGATGCCGCTCAGCTCGGCCAGCACCGCCAGCGCCCGGTCAATCCGCGGCTGCGGATCGTCGCGCCGCAGCTTGCGCACCAGACGGCCGACGATCTCCTCGGGCGGGCGCGTGCCGAAGCGCAGATTCACGCCGATCTCGCGCAGCGAGTGCAGCAGCAGCCCTTCGGCCGTACGGTCGTCGATGCCCTCGAGCAGCGCCGCATCGAATGGCGCGCCGCCGCCGGCATTCAGCCGCATGCGCACCCCCTCGATGCCACCGGTGCGCATGCGCTCGAGGCTCCAGAGCAGCACGCCCTGGCTCCGCTCGGTCAGGCCGAGCGCGCCCAGCATGGCGCGCACCAGCCCGATGTGGCCGATGCGCACGCGGAATGCCGCCACCCCCGCCGCCGCCAGCCCGGCACACGCCAGCGCGATGCACTCGGCATCGGCGCGCGGTGGCGCGGCGCCGATCAGCTCGACGCCCACCTGGGTGAACTGCCGGTAGGTCAGGCGCTGCGGCCGCTCGTAGCGGAAGACTGGCCCGGCGTAGCGCAGCCGGAGCGGCGCCGGCTGATCCTGCAGCCGCGCGACGTACGCCCGCAGCACCGATGCCGTCATCTCGGGCCGCAGCACCAGGTCGCGCCCGCCGAAGGCAAATTCGTAGACCTTGCCGACGAGCTCCTCGCCGAGCTTGCGCGAGTACAGATCACGCTGCTCGATGATCGGCACATCGATCGGCGCATAGCCGTGCAGCTCCAGCACCCGCTCGATCCGCCCGATCGCCGCAGCCTGCGCGGCATACTCCGGCGGCAACATGTCGCGCATGCCGCGCACCGGCTCGATTGACCCACTCACACGTGCCTCCCCACCCGTCGTTCCGCCGCATTCTACCCGATACCCGCCGCCGCGGGCAACCACGTGCCGCGCGCGCCGGCGGGGCGGGTGGCTCAGGGCGCAGTTTCGCTGAAGAGGGCGTGGCTGGGGCCGGGATGCATCACGACCCCCATCACCGTGCGGCCCTGACGGATGTGGCCCACCAGCAGGCCGCTGCCGGCGGTGGCGCGCAGCACGCGCCGGCTGCTGGCCTCGATGGTGTAGGCCAGCCCCGGCGCGGTGATGGCCGGCACGCCGGCGAACAGGCTGGTGCTGGCCTGGTGGATGTGCCCGGCGAGCAGCGCCATCACGCCACGCCCGGCGATCACCGCCGCGAGGTGCTCCGCATCGCGCAGCACGAACCCGTCGCCCAGCAGCGTCAGCGGGCAGGGCGGCGGCGGATGGTGCATGGCGATGATGCGGCCGCCCGGCGCCGGCCGTGCGAGCTCGTCGGCCAGCCATGCCAGTTGGGCTGCGTCGATGCGGCCGTACGCATGGCCCGGCACGCTCGAGTCGAGCGTGATGATCTGGACGCCGTTCACGGTGGCGCTGGCGTGCCACGGCTGGCGCTGGCGCGCTGCGGCGCCACATACCACGCGGCGAAACCGTGCGCGCGCGTCGTGGTTGCCCAGCGCGACGAACACCGGCCCGGCGATGGCGTCGAGCGCCGCGATCGCGCGCTGCACCAGCCGATAGCTGGCATCATCGGCATGGTCGACGAGATCGCCGGTGATGATGCTGAAGGCCGGGCGCGTCTCGAATGCCGCGATCGTGGCGAGCGCCCATTCGACGCGCTGCCATGGATTGATGCCGTGCTGGCAGGCGGCAGGGCTCGCCAGCAGGTGCAGATCGCTCAGGTGGACGAACTCCATCGTGTGCATCCCATCGGTGTTGTCCGCGGTGGTGTGCTGCGGCCGCGCGTGCGCGGCGCGTCATGCCACCGGCTGGCGTCCGCACGGAATCAGGTGCAGATCGCCAGCCCGCGCGTCGTCGCAAGATAGGTTCGGTTCCCCAGCACGTGAATGTCGTTCAGCCCGACGCTCGGCAGGCCCTGGCCGACCCGGGTGAAGTTGGTGAACGTCATGCCATGACCGCCGTGGTCCGAGATGCTCCAGCCGTTCTCCGTCGCGGCATGAATGCGGTTTGTCGTCGGTACATAGACGATCGCATGCACGCGGCTGCTCCCCAGACCGCTGGCGCTGGTCTTGAGCGTGAACGTGGCGCCGCCATCGGTCGAGATGCCCAGCCCGCCGAACGTCGCCACGTACAGAAATGGGCCGCTCATCGCCACATCGGTGACGACCGAACAGGCTCCGCTCGGGCATACCGTTCGCGTCGCGAAGGTTGCGCCGCCATCGGTCGAGATGCCCAGGCCGCCGGCAGTGGCGGCATACAGCGTTCCGTTGTTCCACACCACGGCATGCACCAGATTGCTCGCCAGACCGTCAGCAGTCGTGCGGCGGCGGAACGTCGTGCCGCCATCAGTCGAGATGCCCAGCCCGCCGGCAGTCGCCGCATAGATGATCAGTCCGCCACCGTTGACGAAGACCTGATTCACCCGGTTGCTCGGCAGGCCATGGATCGTCGTGCGGTTGCGGAACGTGGCGCCGCCATCGGTCGAGACGCCCAGCCCGCCGGCAGTCGCCGCATACACCCGGCTTCCGTCGACCAGCACGCTGGAGACGATATTGCTGCCCAGACCGTGGGCGGTCGTGCGGTTGCGGAACGTGGCGCCGCCATCGGTCGAGATGCCCAGCCCGCCGGCAGTCGCCGCATACACTGTGCGCAAGGTCAGCGGACCAGTGGCGAAGAGGCCGTAGACGTTGTTGCTGCCCAGGCCATTGCCACGCGCCCGGTTAACATAGCCGCCAGATGCGGACGATATGCTCAGGCCATGCTCGGTCGCTACATAGGCATATCCCGCGCTGACGGCGACGCCGTACACCAGATTGCTGCCGAGCCCCATCGCCGCCGTGTGCGTGCGGAACGTGGCGCCACCGTCGGTCGAGACGGCCAGCCCGCCGGCGGTGGCGGCACGGATGGTGTTGCCGTTGACGGCTACTCCATACACCATGTTGCTGCCCAGGCCGTGTGCGGTCGTGCGGTTGCTGAAGCTGATGCCATCATTGACCGAGATACCCAGGCCGCCACTGGTCGCGGCGTAGATCTTGCCGTTGCTCACGGCGACATCATGGACGACCGCGCCACCCAGCCCGTCGGCGGTTCGCCGGTTGGTGAACGTCGTGCCGAAATCGCGCGAGATGCCCAGCCCATTCATCGTCGCGGCATAGATCGCGCTGCTGGTGGCAACCACGCCGAGCACCCGATTGTCGCCCAGCCCGCTGCTGGTGGTGCGATTGCGGAATGTCCCGCCACCGACCGCGACGGTCTGGATGCTCAGGCCGCCATCGGTCGCGGCGAAGATGATCCCGCCGTGAGCGGAGACATCGTTGACGCGGTTGCTGCCCAAGCCGTGCGCAGTGGTCCGGGTGCTGAACCACCCGCCGCAGTTGGTCGAGATGCCCAGCCCGCTGGCGGTTGCGGCGTAGACGGTGCAGCCGCTGGCGTAGACGCCGAGGATGGTGTTGCTTCCCAGCCCTTGGGCGGTCGTCTTGTTGCTGAAGCTGACGCCGTGGTTGGTCGAGATGCCCAACCCGTCGGCCGTCGCGGCGACGATGCGGCCGCCGCTGACGGCCACGTCGTTCACCCGGTCGTGGCCAAGGCTGACGGTGCTGGCGGCGAAGCGTGGGCTGCAGAACTGTGGCTGCGCACGGGCCGTCGGCGTCGCCTCGGGGACGCTGTTCGCGAGAATGAGTGCGAGGATGCATGCGTGGCCAACTGCGGTGATCGACACGACGTCCTCCTGATTCGCTCGGCCATGCTGCGCCAGGATCTCACGCGACGCCTGGCGGCATGGAGCGGCAGCACGCCTCGTGGCAGTGCATCGGCGGCACCGGGCGTCTGATGCGTCGCGGTCGTGCTGCACGCGACGCCTGCGTCGCACCATGATCGGCGACAGCGCATCGGGAGGTCACTGCGTCGGAGCGCATGGCCACCACAGCACCGCAGCCCTGGCAGACGGGCGGGCCGAGTACGACCGATCGCGCACCCGGGGACGTGGTGCGACGATGTGGGGTGATGCGCATGATCACTGCCGGCGCAGTATCGCACGGCGGGGCGGCTGTCGTCAAACCGGGAGCCTGCGCCGTCCTTTCGGGAGTGGGTTTGTCCGGCGAAGCAGAGGGAAAGGCGGTGCGATGCGGCAGGCGCACGGCCAGGCGCTTCGGGATGACCGGCCAGGGCTCGGGCGCCTCGCGCCGCAATTGGTCAGGCCCGCCGCGGTATCCCCAACACACCTACCCCCGAAATCCTGTGCCGTCCCGGGTGGCGCTGCCCGCGCCGCCGGCAGTGGCGCCACGCGCGGTCGCACCGTCACACCATGCCCGGCGGCACGGCGCGGCTGCCCGGCGGGTAATGCCGCCGCATGAACGCCGCGAGCGGCGCGTCGTCGTATGGCACATCGACGCGATACCAGGTTCGTGGCACCACGGCATCGACCAGTCCGACCGTCGTACCACCCGGGTACGGGCGCGTATCGATGGCGATGGTGGCATCGGCCAGGACGATGACCAGGCCCTGCGCGACGGCAGGTGGGCCGTGGTCACGCGGCATGGTGATGCCGTCGAAGATGCGCGGCTGCAGCGTCGGCGCCACGGCGGGCAGCGCTGCGCCCTGCGCGGTGATGCTGCCGTCCGGGTGCAGCACCAGCCAATGGCGGCTCAACGCCAGCGGCGCGGCGAAGAAGCTCGCCACCGGCAGGCCCAGCGCCAGCACTAGCCAGGTGCCCACCCACAGCCAGGGCACCCAGCCGGCCGTGGCGCGCCAGGCCGCCGGTGTCAGCCGTGCCGACCACAGCGGGTCGCTGAACAGCGGGTCGAGGGTGAGGATCAGGAGCGCAGTGCTGCAGACGATGCTGGCGGCGAGCGGCAGCGCCCGCGGCTGGTCGTTCAGCGGCGCGACGATGGCCGACAGCACCTGGCGCAGCGCGTCGTATGGCGGCCGACGGTCAATCGGCGCCACGATGCGCACCGCAATCCGCCGCGTGCCGTCGGCGGCGTGGCGGCGGCGCCAGCCGTGTGCGATGCTGCCGAGATAGCCGGCGCTCAGCAGGGCCAGCAGCGCGAACGCGAGCATCTGCCAGCCTCCACGTCAGCGAGCCGCCGGCGGCATGACAGCATCGGTGGCAGCGCCGGGCCAATCGAACACCACGCCGCCGAACTCCCGCCGATCCTCGAGCAACTGACCATACACCACCGGCGCCAGGTCCGGTGCATACCGATGGGTCACCAGATCGGCGACGCGCATGCGCCCGCGCTGCAGATAGCGGAAGAACAGCGCATCCATCGCGTGCGGCGTCCAGGGATTGAACGGCGTCGCCTCGGCCGGCACCATCGTGGCGTGAATGCCCAGGATCGCCACCGAATCAGCCACCACCCGCGTGCCGATGGTCTGGCGCGTCGGGGTGGTCGTGTCGCCGATCAGCACCACCCGGCCGAGCGGCCGCACCAGCCGGGTGGCCCGGGCCAGCACCGCCGGTTCGCCGGTGGCATCGAAGACGACATCGGCCAGCGCGCCGGCGGTGCAGCGCTGCAGCGCCGGGCGTGCGTCGGCGACGTCGCACTCGAGCGCGTCGGTTGCGCCATGGGCCAGCGCCAATGCCAGCCGCCGGGGCGCCACGTCGATCACGATGACCTGGGCGGCGCCCTGCAGCGCGGCAAACTGCGTCAGCAACTGGCCGATGATGCCGGCGCCGATGATCACGACCCGCTCGCCCAGTTGCAATGCGGCGCGCCGGACGCCGACCTGCGCGATGCGCGCGAGCACGACCCACGCTGCCTCGGTGTCGCTGATGTCGTCGGGGATGGCCGTCAGCGCGCCGGCGGCGGCTATCGCCTGGCTGCGATGCGCGAGCGCACCGCAGACCCGCTGGCCGACCCGCAGCGTGCGCACGGCATCGCCGACGGCGAGGATGCGCCCGGCGGCGCTGTAGCCCAGCGCGAAGGGGTAGCGTACCCACTCGGCCCAGTTGGTGTCGGCATCGATGTCGCCGAGGACGCAGCGGACTTCGGTGCCGGTGCTGATGAGCGAGGTGGTGAGGCCGACCAGGACGTCGTCCGCGGCAGGGGCCACGGCGCCGGCTGGACGGATGATGACCTCTCCGGGGCGCGGCGCGATGATCTCGTGTACAGACACGGCATGTCTCCGATGACGGCGCGGTGGTGGCCAGGCGGCGCTCGTGGCCGCATGCAACCATACCACGGATGATGTCCCGGCGGGAGTGGGCGCGCGCACCGTCGGGCTGCGTCAACGGGGTGGCCCACCAGGTGTGCTGCCGAACGAGCGCCCAACCTCGTCGCGAGCACCGGATGGGCCAGCTACAGGAGACCCGTCTGGTTGACGCACTCGCCGTCGCGCCGGACCCGCGCAGCGCTCGTGGCAAGCGCTATCCCTGGCTGCTGCTGCACGCGTTGCCGGCTGCGGCTCCACGCCGACGGGCTGAATGGCGCACTCCCGCAGCACGCCCGTAGTCCGAGCGCGTCACTCCGGCGGCGCACCCTGCGGCTGGCCGGCGTCGCCGTCCTGGAGGCGGCGCTGGCACGCCTCACGACGCCGCACAGGCCCCACCATGCCGCTGGGCACGCGCGTGCAGGCCCTCGCCGCCGCTGGCACGACCCGCCGCGGGGCGACTGCCCGCACGCGCCCCGGATCGCCTCGTCGATCTGGTGCGGCACGGCAGCGGCGCGACCCTCGACCACGGCGCGGCCGGCGAACAACGCAGCGCGTTGCGCGCCATCCCGCGGTTGCTCGCTGGCCATCGCCTGGCCGACATCAGCATGACCAGTGATGCGCGCCATATCCACCACAGCGTCGCTCGTGCCATCCACACCGGCGGCACGACGCTCTGATGATCGCCAGAGCCTATCAGCGCCGACTGCGTGAGTTCTTGCCCCGGGCTTCGAGCTACCCGCAGCGCATGGGAGCCGCCACATCTGCAAGCGCCCACGACCGTCGCTGGTCGTCTCCACCCGATCCCACAGTTCGTGGCCAGCGATGATGGCCGGCGATTGCGCCTGTCCGGAGTGGCCAGGGGCGACGGTCGTCCTGCGTCGGCGTTGCGAGCGCCACGTGGACCGCGCGGGGCAGCCGGCCCACGCAGTGCGGGGGCGAATCTGCCGGTACGCGAACCGGGTGCCGCACTGCTGGAGCAACGATGGCGCAGCCGCGGGACGATTGAGCGGACGCCGCATGACGTGGCGACGTGACGCTGGGCGCACACCGGGCAGCTACCGCAGCCCCCTGGCGCTGTGACGGCGTGAACCCGATGCCGTGCGGGCGACCGCCGCCGCTGTCAGGGTGGCCGGTACCCTCATCGACGCCGCGATCACGTTGCAGCAGCCCTGGGCCTCGCGCCGTCGCGGTTGACAACCGGTGCCACTCCACGGTATAATCACGTGTCAGGCTTTCGGTAGCCACACCCAACGGTTGGTGGCTCCGCCCTCGTGCAGTGTAGTCGGCCGATCGCGAGGTCGCGACAACCCGATGGGCGACCGGCGCGAGTGTGTTGGCTGTATGGGGGTGAATGTAGAGATGTACGCAATCATTCGTGACCGCGGCATGCAGTACCGCGTCGAAGAGGGTCAGGAGCTCAACATCGCGAGCTTCGCCGCCGATCCCGGCAGCCACATCGAGCTTGCCGAAGTGTTGCTGGTCGGCCATGGCGATCACACCCATGTCGGGGCGCCATGCGTCGCCGGAGCGCGGGTCATCGCCGAGGTCAGGGGAATAGCGACCGGCGACAAGATCGTCGTCTTCAAGTACAAGAACAAGAAGCGCTATCGCCGGCGCACCGGGCATCGTCAGGATTACACGCGGGTTGTCATTCGCAAGATCGAAGTGGCTCCGGCGTAAGCGAGGGATGTGATGGCACATAAGAAAGGCGTCGGCAGTTCACGGAACGGCCGCGACAGCAATCCGCAGTACCGTGGCGTCAAGCGCTTCGGTGGCGAACTGGTGCTTCCGGGTACCATCATCGTCCGTCAGCGTGGCACCAAGGTCAAGCCCGGCGACAACGTCGGCCTCGGGCGCGACTACACGATCTATGCCAAGATCGCCGGATATGTCTCGTTCCGGCCGTACTCGCGCACCCAGAAGATCGTGAGCATCACGCCGCTTCAGCCAGCCCAGCCGGCCGAGGCGACTGCCTGATGATCCGGCGCTGACCGTCGATTCACCGAAGAGGGGCGTGCTGTGAAACAGAACATTCACCCGTCGATGCACCAGACGGGCATCGTGTGTGTGTCGTGTGGCACCAACTGGCCAGTCTCGTCGACCCGCAAGGGGTTGCGCGTCGATGTGTGCTCGAAGTGCCATCCTTTCTACACCGGCGAGCAGCGCATTGTCGACACTGCCGGTCAGGTCGATCGGTTCATGCGGCGGCTGCGCACCAGCCAGGAGCATCAGGCGGCCGCCGATCGTCGTCGCGAGGATCGGCGTGCGCCGAAGAAGCCGAGCCTGATCAAAGAGATCTACGGCGAAGACGCCTGAGCTCCCGGCATGCGGGCGCCAGCCACGCAGCGACGCCGGACGCATCGACCGGGGCCACGGGGCGCAGCAGCCGCCCATGGCTCCGGTCGATGACTGCCTCTCCACCGGCGAGCAGCGCATTGTCGACACTGCCGGTCAGGTCGATCGGTGCATGCGGCGGCTGCGCACCAGCCAGGAGCATCAGGCGGCCGCCGATCGTCGTCGCGCGGATCGGCGCGCGCCGAAGCAGCCGAGCCTGATCAACGGGATCTACGGCGAAGACGCCTGAGCTCCCGGCATGCGGGCGCCAGCCACGCAGCGACGCCAGACGCATCGACCGGGGCCACGGGGCGCAGCAGCCGCCCATGGCTTCGGTCGATGACTGCCTCTCCACCGGCGAGCAGCGCATCGTCGACGCTGCCGGTCGGGTCGATCGGTGCATGCGGCGGCTGCGCACCAGCCAGGAGCATCAGGCGGCCGCCGATCGTCGTCGCGAGGATCGGCGTGCGCCGAAGCAGCCGAGC
>JAGWYG010000060.1 GCA_018969485.1 Chloroflexota bacterium | reverse complement strand
GCGCTGGTGCGCTCGTACGAGGCGCTGGTGGTGCGCGGCCTCGGGCTGGATCGCTTCCCCGAATTGCACGACAGCTACTTCGGCAACTACCGTCGGGTGGTCTATCTGGTGCAACGCCACGATGACGCGCTGCTGCAGCGCGCTCACGCGATCGCCGCCGGCCTGGGCCTGCCGCTGGAGGTGCGCTTCACCGGCTACGGCGGCCTCGAGGCACGCCTGCTGGCGGCTCTGGCGGCGCCGCCCGCGGCCGGCTGAGCGGCGCGCCGCCCGCGACCGCCGGGAGCGTGTGGGGCGGTCCCGCCGGCCGGTCATCCTTGCGCAAGCCGCGACCCAGGCCCACGCTGTGTCGCACGAATGTCCGGCCGCAGCAGATCGTCGGCGCGCGGTCGGGCGCCAGGAAGGCATGATGTCCACCGACCTCGAGATCGCCCGCCGCGCCACGTTGCGCCCGATCGATGCCATCGCCGGCCAGCTGGCGATCCCGGACGATGCGCTGCAGCCGTACGGTCGCCACATCGCCAAACTCGACACGGCATGGATCCGCACGCTGGCCACCCGGCCGCACGGCAAGCTGGTGCTGGTGACGGCGATCAGCCCCACGCCCGCCGGCGAAGGCAAGACCACCACCACCATCGGCCTCGGCGATGCGCTGCGGCGCCTCGGCCGGCGCGTCTGCATCGCGCTGCGCGAGCCGTCGCTCGGCCCATGCTTCGGCCAGAAGGGCGGCGCCACCGGCGGCGGCCATGCCCAGGTCGCCCCGATGGAGCGCATCAACCTGCACTTCACCGGCGACTTTCACGCGATCACCTCGGCCAACAACCTGCTGGCCGCCATGCTCGACAACCATCTCCACTGGGGGAATGCGCTCGGCATCGACCCACGCCGCGTGCGCGTGCGCCGCGTCATCGACATGAACGACCGGGCCCTGCGCGATGTGGTCGTCGGCCTCGGCGGCAGCGCCAACGGCTACCCGCGGCAAGAGAGCTTCGACATCACCGTCGCCAGCGAAGTCATGGCGATCTTCTGCCTCGCCCGCGACCTCGACGACCTCGCCGCGCGGCTCGGGCGGATGGTCATCGCCGAGACCCACGAGCGGCGCCTGGTGCGCGCCGCCGAGCTCGGCGCGGTCGGCGCGATGTGCGCGCTGCTGCGCGATGCGTTCATGCCCAACCTGGTGCAGACGCTCGAAGGCACGCCCGCCCTGGTGCACGGCGGGCCATTCGCCAACATCGCTCACGGCTGCAATTCGGTCGTCGCGACCGACACCGCGCTGCGCCTGGCCGACGTCGTCGTCACCGAAGCGGGCTTCGGCGCTGATCTGGGCGCCGAGAAGTTCATCGATATCAAGGCGCGTCAGTCGGGCCTCAGTCCACATGCGGCGGTGATCGTGGCCACCATCCGCGCCCTCAAGATGCACGGCGGCGTGGCACGCGCCGATCTCGACCGCGAGGACGTCGCGGCGCTCGAGCGTGGCTTCGCCAACCTGGCGCGCCACGTGACGAACCTGCGCCGGTTCGGTCTGGCGCCGATCGTGGCGGTCAACCGCTTCGGCTCGGATACCGCCGCCGAGTCGGCCCGGCTGCTGCAGCTGTGCGCCGGGCAGCTCGGCGTGCCGGCACATCTGTGCAGCCACTGGGCCGATGGCGGCGCGGGCGCCACGGCGCTGGCCCAGGAGGTGCTCGCGGCGATCGATGCGCAGGCGCTCAGCCCGGCGCAGCCGCTGTATCCCGACGAACTGCCGCTGCTCGAGAAGCTGCGCCACGTGGCGCAGACGCTGTATGGCGCCGCCGATCTGGCGCTCGAGGCGGGCGTGGCGCGCGCCGCCCGCAGCATCCAGGCCGCCGGGTATGGGCACCTGCCGATCTGTGTCGCCAAGACCCAGTACTCGTTCTCGGCGGACGCCGGCGCGCTCGGTGCGCCGACCGGCCATCTGCTGCCGGTGCGCGCCCTGCGCCTGTCGGCGGGCGCCGGCTTCGTGGTCGCCCTGTGTGGTGACATCATGACGATGCCCGGCTTGCCGCGCCGCCCCGCCGCCGAGGAGATCGGCCTCGATGCCGCCGGCCAGATCGTCGGCCTGTCGTGACTGCGGCGCCGGTCGGGGGTGCGCAGGTGTGCCCCCGGCCGGCGCGCCGCCCGGCCACGTCCTCGGCTACAATGACTCAGATCGACGGCGAGCGCAGGGGGCATGTATGGCGCGCTATCAGATTCTGTACTGGCACGACATTCCACTCCAGGTACGCGCCCAGGACGGCGACGGACGGCGCAGCGTGCCGCTGCCCGAGCGCTTCCAGGACGCGGTCGACCGTGCGGCGATGGCGGCCGGGCTGCACGCCGGCGACGCCTACACCGCCGGATTGCGCTGGGGCGAGCGCCTCGAGCGCGACGGCGCGGCGCCGCTGGTCGCACAGCAGATCGCCGCCGAGCTCGACGCTGCCATGCCGGTGATCGACTGGCATGCGACGGCCCGGCGGCTGCGCGAGGCTGGCACCGATGCGGCGCTGTGAGCCGGCGGCCCGGATCACGGGCGGAGCGTCAGCACCGCACCATCGCCGGCGGCGGCACGCATCGGCAGATATGCGACCTGCTGCCAGCGCATCAGCAGATCGGCGAAGTGATCGCTGAAGACGTTGCCCGATTGGCCGGTCGTGTGCATGTAGAGCGACGCCTCGGGCTGCCCCAGATCGACGACCTGGCGATAGGACGGCACGGTGTACTGGTTGTAGAGCTCGGTGACGCGGATGGGTGCGACGTTGACGGTGAAGCCGTCGCCGCCGTTCGGCACGCGGCGCTCGAACGTGGTGCGCAATGCCTCGACGCGGCTGAATGGCGTGTGCGCGAACACCGCATGGTGCACCCGATCCCAGCGCCAGGCCGCCGGATCATCCGCGCCCTGCAGCGCCGCCATCGTCGCCAGCCCGGCGTCGAGGGCGCGCGCCAGGATCGCCGGGCAATCCTCATCGACATCGCGCGTGGTGATGTCATCGCACCAGTAGGCACCATCGCCGAGCAGCACCCGGTGCAGCGCCATCGCCTGCGCGTTGCGCTCGTCGGCATACCCATCGGCGTACAGCTCGCCCAGTTCGTCGGCGAACACCGCATCGAGCGTCGCCTGGTAGTAGGCCTGAAACACCGCCGCCGCCGCGCTGTCGCCACGCATCGACCCGTCCCAGGCCGTCAGCAGCTCCAGCGCACGACGGCGTGGCCCATCGGGCGCCGGCACCCGGCGCATCACCGGCAGCAGCTCGCGCGCCAGCACCGAGGTGACATCGGCCTGGATGGCGGCCATGGTCTGCGGCGTGTGGCGTGGTGTCGCCTCGATCAGCTCGACGATACGTGCCGCGCGGAAGGGCGCCGCCCAGCTTGTGCCGAGCAGATGCGGGTAGTCGGCGCCCGCCACGCGGTTGTTCGCGGTGGCGATGTAGCCCTGCGGCGGATTGAACAGGCGTGGCAGCTCCTCGAACGGCACATAGCCGACCCACTCGTGCGAATCGTCCCAGCCCGGCACCGGCAGCCGGCCATCGCCGGCGCGCCGCAGCGGCACGGCACCCGGCGCCAGATAGCCGATGTCACCCTCGCGGTCGGCGAACACGAAGTTCTGCATCGGCGCATGGTAGTGGCGCATCGCCGCCACGAACGCCGCCCAGTCCTGCGCGCGGTTGAGCTCGAGATAGGCGCGCAGCGTGGTATCGACCGGATCCAGCGCGGTCCAGCGCAGCGCCACCGTCAGATCGCCGGCATCGGTGACGTCGCTGAGCAGCGGGCCGTGGCGCGTCAGCCGCACGGTGTGGCTCACCGGCTCGGCGCCCCGCACGGCGATGACCTCATCGATGAGGGTCAGCGGCTCGCGCGCGCCGCGATATTCGACGGTCTGGGTCGCATCATCGACGCGTTCGATGAACAGGTCCTGCACATCGGGGCCGGTGTTGGTCACGCCCCAGGCGATGTGCTGATTGCGCCCGATCACGACCGCCGGCAGGCCGGGCAGCGTGGCCCCGATCGAATCGATCGCACCGCCGCGCATGCTGGCGAGGTACCAGATCGAGGGCATGCGGGCGCCGAGGTGTGGGTCATCGGCCAGCAGCGGCGCGCCGCTCGCGCTGCGTGCCCCCGCGACCACCCAGTTGTTCGAGCCGACCATGCGCCCGCCCAGGCCGGTGCTGGCGCGGATGCGCTGGCTGAGCGCCAGCAATGCATCCGCCGCGGCCGGATCCAGCGCGGGGGCCGCGGCCGGATCCGGCGCGGGGGCCGCAGCGCCCGCCGGCATGATCGTGGGAAACCCGGGCAGATCGCCGGGGAGCAGCTCCTCGGCGCGCGCCGCGCCGAGCCTGGCCACCAGCGCCGCCCGCAGCAGCTCATCGCTCCAGTTGCCCCCCAGATCCCAGGCCATCATCTTGGCCCACACCAGCGAATCCACCGGCCGCCACGGCTCGGGGCGCAGCCCCAGCGCGATGAACTCGGGCGGCAGCACCGGATTGCCGGCGAGGAACGCATTCACGCCGGCAGCATACGCCTCGAGCGCCGCCAGGCTCGGCGCGTCCAGCGTCGTCAGCGCGCGCTCGGCCGCCCGCCACACCCCCAGCGTCCGCAGGAACCGGTCCGTCTCGATGGTGCTCGGGCCGAGCGCCTCCGAGAGCCGGCCATAGCCGATGCGTCGCTGGAACTCCATCTGCCACAGCCGGTCCTGCGCATGCACGTAGCCCAGCCCAAAGATCGCATCGGCCTCGGATTGAGCCACGATGTGCGGCACCCCATCGACGTCGCGGCTGATCGTCAGCGGCGCCGCCAGCCCCACGACCACGCGCTCGCCGGTGGTCGCCGGCAACGAACTCCGCAGATACGCCAGGCCGCCGGCGCCAGACGCCAGCAGCAGCATCAGCAGGGCGAGGAATCCGAGCAGCACCCGACGGAGCCAGATCATCGCATCGACCTTTCTTCCTCATCGAAGAACCCGCCCGTGGTACACTGCGGGCGGGCGCATGCAGACGGAGCGACCATGAACCGCGCAGCCTACGACGCCATCGCCGCACGCTGGGATGCCAGCCGGCGCATCTTCGCCGGCGACGAGCGCCGCTACCTCGACACGATGCTCGCCGCCACGCCGGCCGGCTCGACGATCCTCGACCTGGGCTGTGGCACCGGGCGGCCGCTGGCGGATTATGTCATTGAGCGCGGCTACGGCTACATCGGCGTCGACCAATCCGCCGGCATGCTGGCGATCGCGCGGGCGCGCCTGCCCGATGTGCCGTGGATCCTCGCGCCAATCGAGACGTTCGTCGCCGAACAGCCGGTCGCGGGCATCATCTGCTGGGACGCGCTGTTCCACCTCGAGCGCGAGCTTCACGAACCATTGCTGCGCCGCTGCGCCGAGTGGCTGCTGCCGCACGGCCGGATCATGCTCACCTCGGGCGGTTCGGCGCAGGCCCCGTTTCACGACACGATGTTCGACGCGTCATTCTTCTACGACTCGTGGCCACCCGAGCGCCTGCGCAGCCTGCTGCTCGAGCTCGGCTTCGAGCCACTGGTCTTCGAGTGGACCCACCAGCCCGACGGCGGTCGCGAGCGCGGTCGCGTCGCGGTGGTCGCCAGCATCGGCAGCAAGCAGCGGCGGGTGCTGATCATGCCGGGGGCCACGCCGCCAGTTCACGGCTGAGTTCGGCCAGGTACTGCTCGAGCCACGCGGTGCGCCGCTGCGCCTCGGCGCGCGCGGTGGCGGTGTTGAACTGCCCGGCGAGCCGCAGCAGCTTCGCCGGCAGGTGGTCGATCGAGTTCTGCCGATCGTCGAGCGGCCGGGCGCTGGCGAACGGATCGGCGGGATCGTACAGCCGGCGCCCCAGCGCGCCGCCCAGCATCAGGCAGCGCGACAGCCCGATGGCCCCCAGCGCATCCAACCGGTCGGCGTCCTGCACTACGGCGGCCTCGAGCGTGCGCGGCGCGATCCCGGCGCTGAAGCTATGCGCCTCGATGGCATGGGCGATCGCCGCACGGCGCGCCTCGGGCACGCCGAGCTCCACCAGCAGCGCGCTGGCCGCCTGCGCCGCGAGCGTCGAGGCCAGCGCGCGCTGGGGCGAATCCTTGGGCACCACCACACAATCATGCAGCCACGCCGCCGGCACGACCACCAGCAGATCGGCGCCCTCGGCCAGCGCCAGATGCCGCGCCGAGGCGGCGACGCGGTGCAGGTGCTCATAGTCGTGCGCCGCATCGCCAGCAGCCTGCGCCAGCGCCCAGTCCGCGCAACGCCGGGCCAGCCCGTCGGCTCCGGCGCTCAGCGCGGCCATGGGCGCGACAGCGGGAAGCCGAACACCTCCAGTAGCTCGCGCACCTGCGCCTGTGCGGCCGCCACATCGCGGCCCGCCGCCGCCGCCGCGATCACCTGCTCGGCCACCTCGGCCAGGATCGGCAGCGCACGGTCGGTCTGCAGATCATCGTCGAGCCAGTCGAGCACCGCATCACGGCCGCGGCTGATCTCCAGCGGCGTGCCGGCGCCGCCGGTGGTGCCGAGCGCATCGAACAGCCGCCCCACCTGCGCCTCGGTCGCCTCGACCTCGGCGGTGACGTAGTTGAAGTCGGCGCGGTAGGGCGTGCGCAGCAGATACCAGCGCAGCGCTGCCGTGCTGTGGCGCCGCACCGCATCGCGGATCAGCACCAGATTACCGAGCGACTTGGACATCTTCTCGCCATTGAGAAACGCGAGCCCGCCGTGCATCCAGAAGCGGGCGAACGGCGTGCAGCCGGTGTGCGCCTCGCTCTGCGCGATCTCCGAGGGGTGGTGCGGGAACGTCAGATCACGCCCGCCGCCGTGGATGTCCAGCTGATTGCCGAGGTAGCGCGTCGCCATCGCGGTACATTCGATGTGCCACCCCGGGCGGCCCGCGCCCCACGGGCTCGGCCATGCCGGCTCGCCGGGATTGGATGGCCGCCACAGCACGAAGTCGAGCGGGTCGCGCTTGTGCGGATCATCGGGCACATTGCCCATCGCGTTGGCCGCTGTCAGCAGCGCCGCACGATCCGGCAGGCGCTCGCGCACCATCTCGCCGTACTGTGGCCAGCGCGCCACCGAGAAGTACACGCTGCCGCCCGCAGCATACGCGTAGCCCCGCCCGACCAGGTCGTCGATGATCGGCAGCATGCCGTCGATCTCCTGCGAGACGCGCGGGACGTGATCCGGCGGCAGCATGTTCAGCGCCACACAATCGCGATGGAACTTGTCCGTCTCGGACTCGGCCAGTTCCTTCCAATGGCGCCCGTCGCGCGCTGCCCGCTCGAACAGCGGATCGTCGACGTCGGTGACGTTGCGCACGTAGCGCACCACGCCGCCACGATGACGCACGTAACGGATCAGCACATCGAAGATCAGAAACGTATGCGCGTGGCCGATGTGCGTCGTGTCGTACGGCGTCACGCCACAGACGTACAGCGAGAGCGGTCGCTCTGCCGCGGGCGGGATCGCGAGCGGAAACTTCGCGCCACGCAAGGTATCAAACAGCAGCACCAGCAGCTCCTGTGCAACGCACCGGCGGCACCAGCAGCCGCCGTCACCCCATCACGGTGCGGGGATCAGAAAATCCGCCGCGGCGAACCCTTCGGCACCCTCGGCGTCGCGCACGTACTTCCACATCCGCCCGCCCTCGTTCGAATCGGGGCCGGCCACGGTGACGATTGTACCTTCGTACAGCGTCTTGATCGGCTCGAGCGTCGTCTCGGGCGCCGGGCGCAGGAACAACCCCTGCTCGCCGGTGCCGCTCACCTGCAGCCGCTCACCGGCCGGCGTCGGCTCGGCGGTGGGCGCCTCGGGCGCAGCGGTCGCTTCGGCGGCGGTCGGCTCGGGGGGCACCGTCGGCAGGACGACCGGCGTCTCGGCGCCGACGGGGGTGATGCGCACCGCGGCGGCCGGCTCGCGCGTCGGCAGCGTGATCGCGATCGGCTCCTCGGCGGGCTGGCCGAGCATCGAGAACATGCCGGCGACGATGACCAGCGCCAGGGCGATGACCAGGAATTTCCAGCCGCCCTGCCGCAGCCACTCGCCGGCCTCGGCGAGCGTCAGGCCGCTGCGCGTGCGGCGCGGCCGCGCGGCGCGCGCTGGGCGGCGCAGGTTCATCAGATCGTCGTCGACATCGTCCAGCGGCAGACGATCGGTGGTGCCTCGGCGTGACGATCGGATGGGCCGGTCCTCGGGCGGCTCGCGATCATCGACAGACATGCGCGGTTCCTTTCGCTTCGCTCGGCTGACAGTGGCGCACCGGCGGCACGGCGCCCGGCTGGCACGCTGACGTACCCCCGATTGTATCATATCGCTGCCGGGCTGCGAAGGACATGCGGCCACGCCGATCTCCCACGGGTCGCCCCGCCATGCGGACGCCCACGGGCCATGGGCCGCCCGCCGTGCATGCAGGCAATCCCGTAGGGGCGCCCCGTGCGGCTGCCCACGCCGATCCCCCACGGGCCGCCCCGCCATGCGGACGCCCACGGGCCATGGGCCGCCCGCCGTGCGGGTGCGCCTGGTCGTGGCGGTTGCTGCAGCGTCGGGCCGAGCGCATGAACGCTCCCGGCAGCGCGCGCCGCCCGCCTCCGCCGGTCATGCGGTATCTCCTGGCGGGGCGTCGGGCGCATCTGCCCGGCGCAGAGGCGCACGCCCCAGCCAGCCGTACACGCCGGCGAACAGCAGGCTGGCAGCCCCGAGCGCGGCGACGCCGCCGGTGATGCCGTACCACAGGATCGCGGCGGGCTGGCCTGCGCCACGCACCAGCGCCAGCAGCAGCGCACCGGCGACGGCGCACGCCAGCCAGGCGCGGCCGCCCTGGCGCCACCGTCGGCCCAGCGTGGCGTCATCCGGCCGTGATGGCGGTGTGTCGCGATACCAGCGCCACATCCAATGCAGCACCAGCGCGCCGCCGATCACCGTGCTGCCATGCTGCAGGACGCGATACCACGGCCACGGCGCCGCCAGCAGCGGCGCCATGCGCACCACCAAGCCGTCGGCATGTGTCCAGGCATCCCAGGCGATGTGGCTCATCGCACCGCACAGCAACGCGGCGCTCCAGCGCAGCCAGTGAGCATCGCGCCACGGCGCGGCGGGTGGCAGCCGCCGCCGCACCGCAGCCGGCGCCAGATCGGCCCACGGCCGGCGCACACACCACCACACCAGCACGATCGCCCAGCCGAGCGGCACTGCCAGCATGGTGCCCGTGACCGGGTGATGACTCGCGGGCGCGAGCGCCATCCAGCCGAGGTAGTACGGCAGATCGGGTGCGAGACAGCCGCAGATCAGCGGCACCAGCGGCAGGTTCAGCCGACGCAGCGGCATGGCAGCGGCGGCATGCGCCATCGTCAACGGCATCCGATGCTCCCCGACATCGTCTCGGCACCCTGACCGCCACACCGCGCTATCGGAGGCGTGGCCGTGTGGTAGAATACCACGGGAGAGTGACGACGTTCGGTCGCGCAGGAGGGGACATGCTCCGGATAACCGACACCGCTGCCGGGAGCGCATGGCATGAACTGCTGCGCGGCCGGTCGGCCGAGTCGATCGAGCGTGGCGCCGATGTCTACACGCCGGCCGCCGCCGCAACCGAGCTCTTCGTCATCGCCGCCGGCGCGGTGAGCCTGTACCTGCGCTCGCCCGAGGGCCGCCAGATCACGCTGCGCGTCGTCGAAGCCGGGCAGGTCTTCGGCCACGTCGCACTCCTGTGGGATGAGGCCTACGACACATTCGCCCAGGCGCAGAGCGACCTGCTGTGCTACCGGGTGCCTTCGGCCGACGTGCGCGTGCGGATCGAGCGTGATCCTGGCCTGGGGCTAGCGCTGCTGCTCGACATGGGGCAGCACCGCATCGCCGTCAGCGCGCGGCTCGAGGATGTCGCCTTCCGCTCCGTGCCAGCCCGCCTCGCCGGGCTGCTGCTCGAGCTCGCCCGGGCCCACGGCGGCGAGTCGCTCTCGGCGGTTCTGCCGCGCCACAGCCACCGCCAGCTCGCCGAGATGATCAACGCGTACCGCGAGACGGTCACCAAGGTGCTCAATCAGTTTCGCGATGCGCGCCTGCTCGAGATCGACCGCACGACGATCACGCTGGTCAACCTGGCACGGCTGCGCGAGCTGGCCCAGAGCTGACGGCCGGGCGCGCGGCGTCATGCGTCGGGCATCGGCCGATACGCGAGGCGCACCACGCCGTTGGCGTACGGGTGCGCATCCACGAGCTGCATCCGCGGATATGGCCCGGCGCCGTCGATCAGGGCCGGCCCGGCGCCAAGTACCTCGGGGATGAGAACGACGACCATCTGGCTGATCAGGCCGCGGGCGTGCCACGCTGCCGCCAGTTGGCCGCCGCCCAGCAGCCATGCGTGGCGATGGCCGGCTGCCGCCAGCCCGCGCGCCACCAGTTCGGGCGCGTCGGCGGTGGCCCGCGCCCGTGGCGGCAGATCCGGCAGCGGCGTGCGGCTGCACACGACACTCACATGCTCCGGATACGGCCACTCGGCCAGCGCACGGCAGAACGCATACGTCCGCCGCCCCATCACGATGACGTCGACCGTCGCGGCGAACGCCGCCAGGCCGTAGTCCTCGTCGGGCTGATTCCAGACGTCGAGCCAGCCGACGCCGCCGGCGGCATCGGCGATGCGGCCATCGAGCGACGCGGCGACCAGGTAGCTCACCTCGACCATCGGCATCTCCATGGCTGCGGGGCGCTCCCCGGCCCATGCCGGCCGCGCCGCAGGTGTGCTATGATACACGACGATGGCGCCACAGACGAGGGCGAGCGATGCGCAACGATCCAACCGTTCACGCCACGACACCAGACATCCCGCCGGGCGACCGGCTGATCATCGCCGGGCGCGGCATCGCACTGATCGCCGCCTGGATCGCCACCGGCGGCAGCCTGTACTTCAGCGAGGTGCTCGGCTGGCTGCCGTGCCTGCTGTGCTGGTACCAGCGCATCGCGATGTACCCGCTGGCGTTCATCCTGACGGTCGCGCTCATCCGTGCCGACCGGGCCGTCCACTGGTACGTCTTGCCGCTCTCGATCACCGGCGGCGCGATCTCGCTCTACCACTACCTGCTGATCCGCACCGACTGGCTGGTGCCGCCGCCATGCACCGGCGGCGTGCCCTGCAACGTCGACTACATCAACCTGCTCGGCTTCATCAACATTCCGTTCCTGGCGCTCATCGCCTTCATCGTGGTGAGCTTCGGCGTGCTGGCGCCCGCCGTGCTGCTCGATGACGAACCCGAGGCGCCGCCGCTCCGGCGCGATCCGCTGCGCCTGGCAGCGTTGGGCAGCGCCGGCCTGATCATCGCCGCCTTCGCCATCCTGCGCTGAGGGAGCCTGTATGCCGCACCGGCCGCCCATCTCGCCACGACGCCGCAGGGCGTGAGCGTGCTGATCGCCGCGGCGCTCGCCGCCGTCACCCTCAGCGCCGTTGTGCTCACCTGGGCGAGCATCCCGCCGGTGATTCGCCTGTGCCAGCGCCGCAACTGGGTCCAGGTGCCCGGTGGGCGCCGGGCTCATGCCGAGCCCACCGGCAACGTCGGCGGCATCGCGCTGTACCTCGGCACGATGGGCGCGCTGGCAGGCTCGCTGCTGGTCACCGGCGCGATCCCCGGATTGCAGCGCTCATCGTTCGAACTGCTGCGCATCGGGCTGGTGTTTCTCGGCGGCACCCTGATCTTTGTGGTGATGTGGGTCGATGACGTCATCGAATTGCCCTGGTGGCCCAAGTTCATCGCGCAAACTGCCACCGGGCTGATCATGGTCGGGCCATTTCTCTGGGAGCAGACGCTGCATCCGGTCGCTGGCGGCGGGCCGGACGAGGCGAGCGGCATCCTGCTGATGGCCTTCAACCTGCCGTTCATCGGCCAGCTATCGCTCCACCAGATCAGCCCCTGGCTGGCGATCATCGCCACCGTCTTCTGGATCGGCTGGATGTGCAACACGATCAACTGGAGCGATGGCCACGATGGCGTGGCCGCCGGCATCTCGCTGATCGCCGCCACGATGCTGGCGATCCACGCGGTGCGCCTCGGGCAGTACACCATCGCGATGATCCCGCTGGCCGTCGCCGGCGCGTGCGCCGCCTTCCTGCGCTTCAACTGGCCACCGGCGCGCATCTTCATGGGCGACAGCGGCGCCGAGTTCCTCGGCGTGATGCTCGGCGTCTCGGCGATCATCGGCGGCGCCAAACTGGCCACGATCCTGCTGGTGCTGGGAGTGCCGATCCTCGATGTCGTCTGGCTGATCATCAGCCGCGTGCTGGCCGGCCGTTCGCCGACCCATGGCGCGCGCGACCACCTGCATCACCGGCTGGCCGACATGGGCCTCAGTCCGCGGCAGATCGTGGCGATCTTCTACTCGCTGAGCGTCGGCTTCGGCGTGCTCGGCATCAGCGACATCGGCGCATCGGCCAAACTGCTGGCGCTGGCGGCGCTGCTGGTGGTCGGCAGCGCGCTGATCGCCATCGCGACGCGCCGCGCCGTCGGCCGCACGTTGCCGCCAGACGCGGGCGGTTGACGCGCGGCGGGCCCGCCGGCGCCGCACCGTGGCGGTCGCCATGGCGCGCCACGTGCCGCGTGTCGTGGTATCATCAGCGCAATGATCCCAGAGGAGCCAGCAGCATGTCCGTCGAGCCCGAACAGATCGGCGATCTGGTATACGCGCCGAACCCCGACTACCCCTATCCGTTCCCGGTCGAACGCCCGCCGCACTTCTGGATGACCGAACAGACCGGGCGGCTGGGCGATGCGATCGAGCGCTACTTCCAGGGAGAGCGGCTCTCCCCGGACGAATTGATGGTGATCAAGGCCTATCTGCAGCAATACCTCGAGCGCGCACTGCTCACTGGCGATGCGCGCCGCGACCGGCTGCTGCAGCAACTGGCCACCCTGCGTACCCGCCGCGACATCGAACGGTTCGCCGACGACATCGCCGAGTTCGGCGTCGAGCCCTTCTGAGGCCGCGCTGCCGACCGGCTGGCGCGCCCGTCGGCCGCCCGCATCAGCCTCATGCCTGCCGCCCGGGCGCTCCAGTGATACGAGATGAGGACCGGAATGGCCGTGGCCCACGTGCCCGCAGCGCTCGAGGCGATCTATCGCCGCAACTTCGTCTTCTTCCTGATCGACAACATCCTGTTCAACGTCGCGATGGGCATCATGGGCATCACGACGGTCATTCCGGCGTTCGTCCGCGAATTGACCGACGTCGAGATTCTGATCGGCCTGTCGGGGAACATGTTCGCCATCGGCTATACGCTGCCGCAGCTGTTCATCGCACGGCTGCTCCGCCGGCATGCGCGCAAGAAGTGGTGGTTCGCCGGGCCGAACATCCCGGTGCGCCTGATGATGCTGCTGTTCGCCGGCCTGGCGCTGACGATCGGCGATCAGCGCGATCTGCTGCTGCTCGCCTTCCTCGTATGCTATGGCATCGCCGCGCTCGGCGACGGCCTGGTGGGCGTGCCATGGGCCGATCTGGTCGGCACCAGCCTCGACCCGCGCTGGCGCGCCCGTATGCTGGGGCTCACCGTCGCCACGTCCGGGACGATGCTGCTGACGATCAGCCCGTGGATCGGCAGCATCCTGGGTGCTGCCGGCCCGGGGTTCCCGACCAACTACGCGACGCTGTTCGGCGTCGCCGGCACGCTGCTCGCGCTGTCGATCATTCCGTGCCTGTTCATCCGCGAACTGCCCGGGGCCCGCGCCCACGACGAGCTCCCGCCGATGCGGATGTTCCTGCCCGAGCTCGCGACGATGCTCCGCGAGGACCGGCCCTTCCGCGGCTATGTCGTCATCCGTGCGCTGTGCAGCCTGTCGCTGATGGCCGCGCCGTTCTACATCGGGTATGCGACGACCGGCCTGGGGCTGGCGAGCGACGTCGCCGTGCCGACGCTGCTGGCGATGCAGATGATCGGCAGCGTGGCCGGGGCGCTGACGTACACCTGGCTGGGCGCGCGCGACAACATCGCGTTCATCCGTGTGGCGCTGGTGTGCGCGGCGCTGCAGCCGGTCTGCGGCCTGATCGCCGGGCTGGTCGGCCCGTGGCCGCTGTATCTCGGCTTCCTGGTGTATGGCGTGGCCGCGAGCAACCTGCTGATCAGCCTGCTCAACTGGCTGGTGAATTACGCCGGCGCCGAACGCCGGCCGGTCTACGTCGGCCTGTCGAACACCATCGCCGCGCTCGCGCTGCTCGCCGCACCGATCATCGGTGGCACCATCGTCGCGCGGCTGGGCTATCCGGTGCTGTTCGGCACGACGCTGCTGGTCGTGGCGCTGGCGATGGCGCTGACGTGGCGCGTCTTGCGCAACACCGTGCGTGATCGCGCCGCGTGATCCGCCCCGGATCACACGGCGCCCGTCCCGTTCAGCGGATCGCGCCGCGCGCCGCCACCGGCCAGACGACATCCACGACGCCGGCGCGGTGGCCGACGAGCTCGTCGAACAGGTTCACCACCGGGCAGCAGTGATTGGGGATGATCGTCAGACGGTCGCCGACGACCGGGCGGCGGGCGCACGCGCCGAAGTCGATGATGCCGTGTTCCTCGGACATGCCGGTGAACTGGGCCTCGGGATACTCGAGGATCAGGCCATGACCACTGAGGCCGAGCAGATCCGACGAGAAGGTCTTGCTGCCGCCATCGATGACGCCACGATCGGCGGTCGGTCGGCTCACGACGGTGGTGATCACGGTGAACGAGCAGGTGTCGCGGGTCATCGCTCCATTGGCGATGGTGTAGCGGTCGCCGAAGATGTACATCCCCGCGCGATGCTCGGTGACTTCCGGGTGCTCGTGGGCCTGCCACATGCCGCGGGTGCTGCCGCCGCTGACGCGGGCGATGTCGAGGCCGGCGGGCGCCAGGATGTCACGGACGGCGCGGACGAACGCCGCGCTCTGCGGGCTGGTCGGGTAGGTCATCAGGCCACCGAAGCGCAGGTCGTCGCACGCGGCGATCGTGCGGGCGAGCCCGGCCGCCTCGGCCGGCGTCTGGACGCCGCAGCGGGCGCCGCCGCTCTCGAACTCGACCAGCACGGTGAGCGGCACACCGGCCCGCCGCGCCGCGCGGGCCAGGCCCTCGACGACCGTGGCCGAATCCGCCGTGACGCTGAGCGTCGCCCGCGCGAGCAGGGCGCTGAGGCGCTCGAGCCGTGCATCCCCCACCAGATTGTACGGAATGAACACATCGCGGATGCCGGCATCGACCATCACCTCGGCTTCGCCAAGCTTCTGGCAGGTGATCCCCACGGCACCGGCCTTGAGCTGCAGCCAGGCGATCTCGGGGGTCTTGTGGGTCTTGATGTGCGGTCGGTTCGCGATGTGATGCGCGTCGCAGTACTCCTGGAAGCGCTGGATGTTGACCATCATCTGATCCAGGTCGATGGCGGCGATCGGTGTCTCAAGCTGATCGAGCGGTTTCATGGTTCCTCGCAACATCACAGTGCGTCCCACCGCGTGACATGGTTCGTCAGCACCTCGGCTCCGGTCGGCGTCACCAGCACGCCGTGCTCGAGCCGGATGCCGGTCTCGCCGGGCAGATAGACGCCGGGTTCGAGCATGATCACCATGCCCGCCTCGAGCGTGATCGTGGCATACGGCACGATGCGCGGCTCCTCGTGGCCCGACACGCCGACGCCATGGCCGGTGTGGTGCGGATAGTCGCCCTCGCCGGCGTCGCGCAGGTACTGGCGCACCGCGCGATCGAGATCGCCGGTGCTGACGCCGGGCCGCACCAGTGCGATGGCATGCTCGAGCGCATCGCTCACCAGCCGGTGGAGCGCCGCCTGGCGCGGGCTCGGCGTGCCGGCGTAGTAGGTGGCGCAGCTGTCGCTCCAGTACCCGCCGAGCTGTGTGCTCAGATCGACGACGAACGAATCATCTTCGCGAATGGTCACGGGCTGTGGCCAGCCGCCCTGATGGGCGCGCCGCCCGACGGTGCAATCGTTGCCGATCGCCACGCGCTGGCCGGCGGCCAGGGTGATGGCGTGCTCGAGCGCCGCCCAGACATCGAGCTCGCTGGCGCCCGGCACCACCGCCCGCCGCGCCGCCGCCAGCCCGACATCGGTCAGGGCGAAGTTGGCGCGCAGCAGCGCAAGCTCCTCGTCGGTCTTGATCATGCGCGCCGGAACCAGCAGGCCGTCGATCGCCCGTGGCTCGGCGGCGGCGGGCAGCGCCGCCCGCAGGAACAGCGGCAGGGAGTGCGGCTCGACGCCGACCACGCCGCGCGCCGCGGCGGCGACCTGCTGCACGGCGGCGAACAGGCCGCGCTGGCTGGCGATCGGCTCGTGGAGCGCGTAGCCACGGTAGCTGTGGACGGCGCAGCCGCTGCGTTCGGCAGCAGCGGCATGCGCATCGAGCACGATCATCGTCCACTCGCCGCCGGCGTACCACACCAGCGGCGGCCCGGCGAGGAACAGGTTTGGTCCGCTCGGGACTGGCGCGGCGAAGCCGGTGAGCCAGGTGACGCTCCACGGGGTGCTGAACAGCGCGCGCTCGATGCCACGGGCGCGCAGCAGATCGTGCGCGCGCCCGCGCTGGGTCGCATGCATCATGGCGTCACCCCTTCGTCGTCAGCGCGATCTGCGCCAGCCGTGCGCCGAGGATGGCGCTCGGATCGCCGACGCAGATCAGCGTGTAGCCCAGGTCGCGCAGCGTCGGGCCATCGCCGATCATCCACATGTTCTTGCCGGCGGCGCGCCCGGCAGCACGGATGCGCCCCAGCGCCGCCTGCAGCACGACATCGTCGGGCCCGCTGCCACACCCCAGCTCCATGCTCAGATCATACGTCCCCACCGCGATGGCGGTGGTGAGCTCGTGGGCGGCGATCGCCTCGACCTGCGCCAGGCCCAGCGTCGTCTCGATCTGCGGCAGGACGACCAGGTGGTCCTCGAAGCGACTGCGCCACGTGTCGTAGTGAAAGTCCGGCAGGCCGTGATTGCCCCAGCCACCCGGCCGGCGTCGGCCGCGCGGCGGCAGCCACAGCGCGTCGCGGGCTTCGTCGAGCTGCTCGAGCCGTTCGACGGCGGGGAGCATGATGCCCACCGGCCCCATGTCGATGGCGCGCCGTACCTGATCATAATCGGCGGAGATCGTGCGGACCAGCACCGGGAAGCCGATCAGGCGGCCGATCTGGCAGCATTCGGCGATCAGCTGATCGCTGTGGGGACCGTGCTCGCGGTCGAGGATGATGTAATCGAGCCCGGCCTGCTGGCACAGCTCGATCATGCGCGGCCAGATGTGATCCATCGCCAGCAGGCCGACGGTCGGGCGTTCGGTGCGGATTCGACTGATGAAGTCGGCGGCAGCGTGCATTGCGCTCTCCTGGCATCCATACAGGTCATCGGGCGTTCGGTGAGATGCTCCTGGCGACGACCTCGCGGTTGACGATCGCGGCCGGGCGCCGGCCGCGCACCAGCGCGTCGATCGATGCGGCGAGCTCGCGGTGCAGATCGTGCTGCGCCTCGTGCGATGACGCCGCGGCATGCGGCGTGAGCAGCACGCGGCGCGGGTCGAACGCATAGAGCGGGTGGGCTGCGCCGGGCGGCTCGTCTTCCAGGACATCGAGCGCCGCACCAAAGATGCGGCCGGCATGCAGCGCGGCGACGAGGGCGGCGGTGTCGACCAGCGGGCCGCGGCTGGTGTTGACCAGCGTCGCGTCGGGTTTCATCAGCGCCAGGCGGCCGGCATCGATCAGGTGCCAGGTCGCCGGCGCGAGCGGGACGTGCAGGCTGACCACGTCCGACTGGCGCAGGACATCCTCGAGGGATAGCGGCGTCACGCCCATGGCGCGGATCTGATCATCGCCGAGGTATGGATCGTGGCCGAGCAGCCGGGCGCCGAACGGCGCCAGGCGCTGCGCGACGCCCCGGCCGATGCGCCCCAGGCCGATGATTCCGATGGTCTGGGCGGCGATGCGGCGCATGCCGCGCTCGGCATCGTGCGCTGCCTGCCACGCGCCGCGCCGGACGGCGCCGTCGAACCAGGCGATGCGCCGTGCGCCCGCCAGGATCAGGCTGGCCGCATGATCGGCGACATCGGGCACGCAGTAGGTGGGCGCGTTGCACACCACGATGCCCGCCGCCGTCGCCGCCGCGAGATCGACGGAATCCACGCCGACGCCGCAGCGGATGATGCCGCGGCAGCGGCTGAGGCCGGCGATCGCCGCCGCATCGAAGGGCACGAGGTAGGTGAGGATGACCTCGGCATCGCGCACGCGCGGCGCCCCAGCGTCGCCCAGGACGAAGTCGGCCCCCGCCGCGAGCGCAGCGTCGCGCTCGATGGCGTACGGCATCAGCCGCTCGAGCGGATCGATCACATAGACGGTCGCCATGGCCGGCCTCACAGCACGACCCGCTGGCCGCTGGCGGCGCTCGCCTCGGCGCCGAACAGCACCGCGAGCAGGTGGCGCTCGACGGCAAAGCTGCTGGCGTACGCCACCTCGCCACGCATGGCGGCCAGGGCATGGGTCAGCTCGTCCAAATACATCTGCTCGGTATGCCAGCCGGCGAGCCCCGGGCCGTCGCCGTATTCACGCCAGCTCTGGCTGTCGGGGCGGTACCAGCGCACGCGATGATCGCTCCAGTTCCAGTGCAGCGAGCCATCGCTGCCGATGATGCGGAAGCTGCGCTCGGCCGGCTGCGCCAGCAGGTCCATCTGCAGATGCCCGATCGCGCCGGCGACGTGCTCCATCAGCAGGTGATAGACATCGAACGCGGTCGTCTCCAGCGTCGAGCGGTGGGCCGCCATCGCGCTCACGCTGTGCACGGCGCCCATGATCCAGCAGATCGGCTCGAGCTCGAAGACTACCTGGTCGCGGCCGCCGCCCGTCTCGCGGCTGGCCACGTAATAGTCGCGGATGTGCTCCCAGGGATGCCAGTTGGGCAGATAGTTGCCCGAGTGGTAGCTGCTGGTCAGCACCGTGCCGATCGCCTGCTCATCGACCAGGCGCTTGATGGTCTGGAGCGCGGGGTGAAAGCGCAGCGTGCAGCTCGGAACCGCCAGCGTCCCGGCCGCCGCTGCCGCGGCGATCAGGCGATCGCTCTCGTCGATGGTGCGCGGGCAGTTGATTTCGGTGAAACAGTGCGCGCCGGCGGCGAGCGCGTCGAGCGCCGCATCGGTGTGCTGGTCGGGCGGCGCGGCGACGATCACCAGATCGGGCGAGCGCGCCAGGCCTTCGTCGCGAGTTGCGACTACGTCGATCCCATACAGCTGCCGGGCTTGCTCGCGCCGATCCGCCCGCGGATCGACCCCGATGATCTCGCGCAGCCCCACCGCACGCAGATTGCGCACGCGCCGCCGCCCCATCGAGCCGAGACCGATCACCACCGCTCGCATCGTACGGCCCTCCTGTGCCAGTTTACCTGTTCAATGGTCGCTGGTCTGACCATAGGGGCAAGCATACCACATTGTGCTACGGTGGTGGCGGTGCTGCGCGGGCGGCGCGGCCCACCGGGCCCGCGCGATCCGTCACCGGCGCACGCGGCGTCCGGCCCAGCGCGCCGCAACTGCTATAATCATCGGCGGGAGCGCTGGAACCGCCCGGGCAGCAGCGGGCGAGTGAAGCAGAGGAGCAGCCATGAATGCGTTTCGGATCGCCTGGCGCGCGAGTCGCGATCTGTTTGATGAACTCTTCACCGCCATCGCAGTCAATCTGCTGTGGGTGGTCATCAACCTGCCACTGCTCGGCGTGGCGTTCTCGCTGGGGCTGACAGCCATGATCGAATGGGACGTCCAGCCGCTGTTTCTCGCGGCGCTGGTGCTGATGCTGGCGGTGATTCCGCTCGGCCCGTCGAGCACCGGGCTCACGCTGGTCGCGCAGCGCATCTTCGAGGGGCGCTCGGTCTCGTGGCGGCTGTTTGCTGATGGCTTCCGCGCGCCACGCAACCGTAGCTGGCAGGTCTATGCCGGCTGGATGGCAGTCTTCATCATCCTGCTGGTGAACATCGCGTTCTATACCCAGATCCCACCGCCCTACAACGCCTTCCTCACCATGTTCTTCCTGTATGTCGTCATCCTGTGGATCGCCGTCCTGATCCACCTGGGGCCGCTGGTGGTGCTGCAGGAAGACCGCTCGGTGGTGAAGCTGTTTCGCAACGCGCTCATCCTGATGCTCGGCCGCCCGGTCGCGACGCTGATCACGATGCTGCTGATGACGGTCATCGTGCTGCTCTCGATCGCCATCAATCTGATCCCGCTGCTGCTGCTCACACCGGTATGGCTGGCAGTGTGGGGCTTCCGCGCGACCGCCCAGGCGATCGAAGAGATCGAGGAGCGCCGGCGGGCGCTGCAGAATCCGACTGACGATGGCCCGCCGGCGGCGGGCGGGCGCGGGCGGCGCGGGCAGATCCGGCCGCGCGATTGAGGCTGGCTGCCGGGCGGCAGCACCGGTCGCACGCGTGATCGACGCAGCCGGGGGGCACCGTCCGGCGACCATGGTGCGCCTCCCGCCGGCAATCGGCATGCCGCGGCGCGCTGCGCCGTCGCTGGCGCTGCGTGCGCGTGCGCACACACCACAGCGCATGCCATGCGCGCTGATTGACACACATCGGGCATCAGCCGACGCCATGCGGCTGTGCGGCGTCATCAGCATCCAGCCGACGCCCATCATCGATCACGTCACGAAACCGCCGACCACGCCGGATCGTGCGTGTGCCGCGGTGATGGCCGCGCCGAGATGCCGGCAACCGTCCGGATGGCGTCGCCCGCGAGCACGGGCATCCGGGACGATAACGGGCACTGCTGCCCGGATCATCCCCGATATTCCCTTGACAGACCGTATCGGAATGATTATGCTGACAACATCCATGAGATGCATCGCAGCCATCAGGCGTGCAACACCGAGCGATCGACCGGGTGAGCACGGGGCGTGAGGCGGCGTGATGTTGCCGGCGAGTCAAAGCCGCGAGGCCACTCGCAGGGCGGGGTTTGACTCCCCGACGCTCCACCAGTTCCATGCCGACACACGGTCGGCGCAGCGTCCGTCGATGTGCCCGCTGGCGCGAGGCTGGCGGCATTCCGACCCAGCGCGCACCCGCAGTCCATGCCGGGTAGCGTGCGGCGGTGCCCGCCGGGCGATACAGCAAGGCTCAGTGACGCGCCCCCTGCACGGCCATGCCGGCACTGAGCCCCGCAGCGGCCCGCACAGCGCGTCCTGGGCGCGGGGCCCGGCGATGCACCGAACCCCGCATGGCCCGTCGCAGAGGCCAGAGGATCAGAGAGCAGAGATTCAGGGCCCGGGGGAGACAACGCGAAAGCCCACGACGTCGGTGTCGGCGTCGAGGTCGCCCTCGTATCCGCGCGCCACACACCACATGCGAGCGCAAAGAAGCCGAACGCGCCCCCGCGAAAGACAAAGTTGCCGTCGTCGACCCACTCCCACACGTTGCCCGCCATGTCCAGCGCGCCGTATGGGCTGGCGCCCGCCGGATAGCTGCCCACCGCCGTCGTGTCACCCACGTTGTCGTTGAAGTTCGCCCGCGTCGCGTCCGGCGGCTGGTAGCCCCACGGGTAGGGCCGTCCATCATCGCCCTGGCACGTCCGCGTCCACTGCACCTCGGTCGGCAGACTGCCGCCAACCCAGGTGGCCAGTATACGCGATGCCGCGACAATATGGGCGGCGCAGCCGGCGCAGCCGGCGCAGCCGGCGCAGGTGGCGCACTGTGCGATGCGGCTGTTCGCGTGAGTCATGCGCTGGTGCAGCGCGGGCCGTTGGCCGTGCATCGGGGCAGGGGAAACTGCCGACGAAGG
>JAGWYG010000059.1 GCA_018969485.1 Chloroflexota bacterium | reverse complement strand
GGTGAAGCTGGCGGCCGTCCGGCGGCGCCAGCGCTCGTCGTGGATCAGGCGCAGCAGCAGGCGATAGTCGTCCATCGGATCGAGCGTGCGCACGTACTGGCGCTGGCGCAGCGCCGCGTCCTGCTCGATGAGGTGGCGGGGTGTCGGCCGCAGCCGCCGCAGCTCGATGCCGCTCAGGACGTCCCACAGGATGCCGCTGGAGCTCGCCAGATACCGGCCATCCGGGCTGAACGCCAGCGTCACCAGCGGCCGGTCGTCGAGCAGTTGCTGCCAGACCTCGGTATCGCTGTCGAGGTGCCACAGCTGCACGACCGGCGGCGTGACATCGTCGATGCGCGCCAGGTATTGCCCGTCGGGATGCAGGGCGGCGGCGCGGGTGGCGCGCCCGAAGCGCCGGCGCCAGCGCAGCGTGGCCTGCTCGCCGATCTGCCACAGGCTGAGCGTGCCATCGTCGCCGATGGTGATCACCACGTCGGCAGCCGCATTGACCTGCAGCGACTCGATGCCGCCGACGTCGGCGGCGGGCAGCGTGAGCGCCGGCGGCTGGTCGAATGTGGCGCCGCGCCAGATCATCAGATCGGCGCACAGCACGGCGAACAGCCGGCCCGCCGGATCGCATGCGCCATGCCGCAGCGGCAGATCGACGTCCCACATGCGCCAGCCATCGGCGCGCCGATACCCGGCGATGCCGCCCAACGCCAGGACGACCAACTGGTCATCGAGCGCGGCGACCGCCACGATGCGCCCGCGCCCGGAGCGCGCGAGCATGCCGGGGCGCTGGCCGATGCGCTGCTCGGCCGAGCGCTCGTTCAGTCCGATGCGACGCAGCGTCGCCGCTGGGGTCGCGTCGATCCGCGGCACCGCGCGCTGGGCCTCGCTGGCTTCCTGCAGCAACCGCCGGTCGGCGACGTGGGTCCGCCGGTGCTGGAGGAGCGCCGCGCGGTCGCCGAGCATCCGCGCATACGTGTCGCGGAGCATGCCGGTCGTCCAGCCGGCGATGGTCCGCTGCTGCTCCTCGTCGAGCGCGCCGGTGGCGCTCAGCAGCACCTGCAGCCGCGCCAGGTGATCGCTCTCGATGAACTCCGGCGAGGCGGTGAGCCTGGCCAGCGCGGGCTGGCCGAGCAGCATGTCGAGCCACCAGCGGATCTCCCGGCCGTGCAGGCGGTCGGTGAAGAGCTCGGGCTGGTTCACGGCGTGCGCCACCAGATCGCGCAGCGAGCGAATCTGCGGCCCGCCCGGGTAGATCTCGGCGTAGGGCGTCAGAAACAGCGCCGGCTCGGCGCGGTCGATAGGCACGACATAACTTTTGGCGCTGAGTGGCGTGAACTCCCAGAGCATCGCCGCATCGCCGTGCTCGCTGCACGTCGCCAGCCAGCGGCCGTGATGGCTCCAGGCCAGCACGTCGCCGGCGTCGGGCAGGCGGCGCTCGCGCGTCAGATCGCCGTCGATGTCGTAGAACGCCAGGCCATCGATCGTGCGGCCGATGATCTCGCGATTATCGGGCGTGAAGCCAAGGATCTGGCCGGCCGACGAAGTGACGCTGACGATCTCGCGGCCGCTCACCAGATCCTGCACCGCCAGATAGCCAAAGAAGCCTTTCAGCGCCACCAGGCGGAAGTCGGGGCTCGGGATCTTCTGGGCCGGCTTGCCACCGAGCGAGCGCACCGCGCGGCCGGTCGACAGATCGATGACCTCATCGCGGCGGTGATCGATGGTATAGCGCCACGACGGGCTGAGATCCACCGGGCGGTGGACGCGCGATGCCAGCTCGGGCATCTCGTGCTCGCGCCACGTGGTGGTATCCCAGATGGCCGGCGGGGTGACGCGACCCTGCGCCGACGCCGCGAAGATCGCGAGCAGATCGCCATCGGCACGGAAGCGCAGCCGTGTGCGGTAGCCCTGCTCCTGCTCATTCGGCAGCACCCGCTCATCGAGGATCGTCCACTGCGCAGTCGACCAGACCGTCAGGCGGTCATGGTTCCACAGCGCGATGAGGCGCTGGCCGTCCGGACTGAATGCGATGTCGTCGATGTCGCGGCTGAGCGTCAGCTGCTGCTCGAGCATGCCGCTCAGCGGGTCCCAGATCTCGATGATGCGCTCATCGGCGGTCGCGAGGACCCGGCTGTCGGGGCTGAACGCCACGCGCCGGCAGCGGCGCTCGCGGCTGATCCAGGCCAGGCTGTGGCGCAGCCGGCCGCTCTCGGCATCCCAGCTGTCGATCCGCCCGGCATGCATGCTGAGCAGATGGCGCCCGTCGGGCGTGAAGGCGATCTGGTGTGCCGGCGTGCGGCCGAACGGCCGGGGCACGAAGCCCTGCCTGACATGCCAGAAGAGCATGCGCTCCTCGGGGCCGCGGGCGATGGCGAGATGCTCGCCGTCGGGGCTCCAGCACAGTTGGCTGGGGCCCAGGTCGGGCAGCGGCAGGCGATGGACCTCGCGCCCGCCGGCGACGTCCCAGATGCGCACCACCGAATCGGTGTCGAACGACGCCAGTTGTTCGCCAGTCGGATCGAACACCGGTGGACCAAGCTCGGCGTCGACGACCCGTTCGAACGCCCGGATCTGCCGGCCGGTCTCCAGCGACCACAGCATGATCTGGCGCGCATCGGTGGTGATCAGGCGCTGGCCATCGGGGCTGATGGCGATGGCGCGCACCTGCAGCAGGTTGACGCTCCAGTCGGGGCCGCCCGGCTGCAGCGGCCGCATGCGGATGCCGGTCGGCTCGACGGTGAGCAGGGCGCGCCCGGCGGGATCGATGGCGATGCCGCGCACGCCCTGCATCGGGATGCTCGCCGTCAGCGAGCCATCGGTGACGTCCCACAGGGCGATGCGCGAGGCATCGGCGAGCGCCAGCAACTGCCGCGCGTGGCAGAAGGCGCCGTGGAACGCCGGACAATCGATCTGCCAGCGGATCGCGCCGCCGGAGCGGCCGTGAAACGCCAGCAGCGTCGCGCCGGCGCGGGTGATCAGCAGCACGTGCCGCCCGCTGTCGTCGTCGTCGGCCGCCGCAGCGACGCCGATCACCTGCAGGATTGGCGCATGGTCGACCAGGCGGATGAAGCCGCGCCGCAGCCGCCGCGCCTCGGTGAAGTGCCCGCTCAGGTCGAACATCCCGCGCGCTGCCATCGCTTCCTCCGCATCGGATGAACCTGGTCCGCCGGCTGATGCCGCGGCATGCCGCTGCGCCCGGCCGTCGCTGCGGCGCGGCGCACATCGTCCGGGCCGACTGCCTGGGCATCCATCATACCATGCCCGGCGCACCGTGTGCCCGGCCGGATCGTCACATGCGCGGCTGGTGGTGCCGAATGCTGCTACGCGGCGGTGCGCCGCCCGCGCGCCTGGCCCCGCCGCCGCGCCGCACCGTAGCGCAGGACCCGCCGGCAGCCGCGCGCTCGCGCCGGGCCGGCTGCGGGTGCGCCGCCCTGGACGTGCGCCGTGCAGCGATCCCGCCTGCGCCCTGCGCGCGCGGGTCCAGGCATGAGCCGTCAGGCCGCCGTGGCTGCTGCCGCCTGACGCCGGTAGCGGCGCCGGGGCGACGGGCGCAGGCGCAGCGCGTCGTCCCGGCGGTCGCGGTTCCGCCAGGCGCGGACGACGGCCGCCGCCTCGGCGCCTGGCACGTCCCAGAGCATGCCGTCGAGCGTGAGCCGTGTGCTCACCCGGTGCTGCCAGGCGCGCTCCACCGTGCCGCTGCCCACCGGCAGCCCGCGGGCGCGGGTGATACCGGGCTGTGGTGAGCATCGTACCTCCTTCTGGCGGCGCGCTCAACGCGCTGTCAATGCATGCCTGCACCCTGCGCGCGCCGCCCGGTTGCCCCGCCGCCCATAGCTTGGTACAATGGTTCCGGGCGCATGCTGCCCATTTGCGTGAAACGCGCGCATCGCAGAGGAGCATCCTGTGACGAACACGACCGAGTTCCGTTACCTGGGCAAAGGTCGCAAGCTTCTCGAGGGGCTCGAGAAGATCACCGGCACCGCCCAGTACGTCGCCGACATGCAGATACCCGGGCTGTTGCATGCCGGCGTCGTGCTCAGCCCATACGCCCACGCGCGGATCATCTCGATCGACACCAGCGCCGCGCGCGCCATGCCCGGCGTGGCCGGAGTCTTCACCGCCGAGGATCTGCCGACGCGTGACCGTGCGATGAACTCGCGCCACAGCGCCGTCCTGGCGCGCGAGCGCGTGCTGTTCTGCGGCCAGCCGGTGGTGGCAGTCGTCGCCGACAGCGAGGCGCGTGCGCGCGACGCTGTCGCGGCCGTGGTGGTGGAGTACGAGCCGCTGCCGGTGATCGCCGACATGCTGGCCGCGCTCGCCCCCGACGCGCCGGTGATCTGGCCCGACGGCCTGCCGAAAGACGGCGTCGATCTGACGGCCGCGCACGCCGCCGTCGACAAGGACGGCGAAGACGTCGAGCGTGCGCCCTCGAACCTGCACGCCGAGAACCACTATCGCCGCGGCGACGTCGCCCGGGGCCTGGCCGAAGCCGATGTCGTCGTCCAGCGCACCTACCGCACGCCGATCGTCCACCAGGCCTACCTCGAGCCACACGCCTCGCTGGCCATCCCCGAGCCCCACCGTGGCGCCGTGACGGTCCACACCAGCACCCAGGGGCAGTTCGGCGTGCGCGACGAAGTCGCGCGGCTGCTCTCGCTGCCGAAGAACAAGGTGCGGGTCGTGCCGATGGCCATCGGCGGCGGCTTCGGCGCCAAGTACGGCCTGATCGACCCGCTGGTCGCGGCGCTGGCGGTGACGGTGCGGCGGCCGGTCCGGCTGGTGTTGACCCGCAGCGAGGATTTCCTGACGACGACGCCGTCGCCGGCGACGATCATCGAACTGACGACCGGCGCGCGGCGCGATGGGACGATCAGCGCGATCAAGGCGGTGATCACGATGGACAACGGCGTGTTTCCGTTCACGCTCGGCGGCATCGTGAGCATCCTGCTCGGCGGGTACTACAAGTGCGAGAACGTCGACATCTTCGTGCGCGAGGTGCTGACGCACAAGCCCCAGGGTGGCGCCTACCGCGCGCCGGGCGCGCCGTCGGCCACGTTCGCCATCGAGTCGAACGTCGACGAGATGGCCCACCTGCTCGGCATCGATCCGATGGCCCTGCGGCTCACCAGCACCGTCGAGACGGGCGACCTGATGGGCAACAACGATCCGTGGCCGAACCTGGGCCTGCGCCAGTGCCTCGAGGCGCTGCAGCAGCATCCCGCCTGGGCCGAGCGCCAGCTTGGGCCCGATGAGGGCATCGGCATCGCCGTCGGTGGCTGGCCATGCGGTATGTCGCCGGCAGCCTCGGTCTGCCGCGTCGACAACGATGGCACGGTGCGCATTCACGTCGGCTCGGTCGACATCTCGGGCGTCAACAGCTCGCTGGTGCTGATCGCCGCCGAAATCCTCGACATCTCGCCCGACCAGGTCGAACTGCTGCAGGGCGACACGCGCGACGGCCCGCGCGCCGGCCCCAGCGGCGGCAGCCAGACGACCTACAGCGTCTCGGGGGCGGTCGCCGGCGCGGCGCGCGCGGCGCGCCAGAAGCTGCTCGAGGCCGCTTCGCATCACTTCGAGGCGAGCGTCGAGGATCTCGAGCTGAAGCAGGGCGCCGTCCACGTGCGCGGCCTGCCCGACCGGAGCGTCTCGATTGCGACGCTGGCGGAAGAATCGGAGCGGCTGCGCGGTGGGCCGGGGCCGATCATCGGCGAGGGTACGTCGGCCGTCTCGGAGAACGCGCCGGGCTTCGTCGCCCATCTGGCGAAGGTGCACGTCGATCGCACCACCGGGCAGGTGACGCTCAGGCAGTACGTCGCGGTGCAAGATGTGGGCTTCGCGATGAACCCCACCATGGTGCACGGCCAGATCCACGGCGGCGCGGTGCAGGGCATCGGCTGGGGCCTGAACGAGGCGATGGTCTACGACCAGTATGGTCAGTTGCTGACCGGCTCCTTCATGGACTACAGCATCCCGGCGTTCGATTCGGTGCCCGACATCGAGACGGTGCTGATCCAGAACCCGGCGCCGCATGGGCCGTTTGGTGCGCGTGGCATCGGCGAGCCGCCGATCACTGCCGGCGCCGCCGCGATCGCCAACGCGGTGCGGGCGGCGGTGGGCGTGCGCGTCACCGAACTGCCGATCCGCGCCGAGCAGGTGTGGCAGGCGTTGCACGCCGGGGCATGAGCCGAGGGTGGCGCCGCCGCCTAGCGGTGGCGCCGCCACATCCCGAAGGAGCCCGGGTGGATCAGTCGGCGATCGACCGCGAGGTCGAGCGGAACCTGCCGTGGAACGCGGCGGTGAATCTTGTCGATACCGCGTTCATCATGCTCGGCCTCGGCCTGGTCGCCCGCGAGACGGTGCTGCCGGTGCTGATGGATACCCTGACCGGTTCGCCGGTGTGGATCGGCGCGCTGAACGCGCTGGCGATGCTGGGGATGTATCTGCCGCAGTTGTTCGGCGCCGGCTGGTCCGAACGCCTGGAGCGCAAGAAGCCGTTTGTGGCGCTGGCCGGCTTCGGCGAGCGGCTGCCATACCTGCTGATCGCTGTGATCCTGTGGCAGTTCGGCGCGACGGCGCCGCTGTGGTGCGCGCTGGCGGTCGTGGTGCTGCTCGGGCTGTCGGGCGCCAGCGCCGGCTTCGGCACGCCGGCCTGGTTCGACATGATCAGCCGGATCATCCCGCTGCGCGTGCGGGGCCGGTTCGCCGGCGGCGCGAACGGGCTGGGCGCGCTGATGGGCCTGCTGGGCGCCACGCTGATCGGCAGCATCCTGGCGGGTGCCCCCGGCACCGCCGGCTACGCGGCGCTGTTCGGCATCGCCTTCGGCTGCATGCTGATCTCGTGGTTCGGCCTGGTGGCGACGCGCGAGCCACCGGTGCGGCATCGGCCGGCGGCGCGCGGCATGCTGGCGTATCTGCGCTCGCTGCCGGCGATCGTGGCGCGCGACGGCAATTTCCGTGCGTTCCTGGTCGCGATGTGCATCGGCCGGCTCGGCACGATGGCGGGTGGCTTCCTGGTGGTGGCGCAGGCCGATGCGCTACAGCTCGACGGCGCCGCCATCGGCTGGCTCACCGGCGTCGCCATCGGTGGCCAGGCGATGCTCAATCCGCTGCTCGGGGCGCTGGCCGACCGGCACGGCCATCGGCTGGTGCTGCTGCTCGGCCAGGTAGCGCTGGTGGGCAGCGCGCTGTTCGCCCTGCTGACGCCGGGCTGGCCGGGGCTGGTCGCCAGCTTCGCCTGCCTCAGCGCGGCGCTGGCCGCCGAACAGGCGTCGTTTCTCACGATCATCCCGGAGTTCTGTGCCGAACCCGACCGCGCGAGCTACATCGGCGTGACCAACACGGTGCTGGCGCCATTCACCACGATCGCACCGCTGGCCGGCGGCTGGCTGGCGCTGGGGGCGGGCTACCCGGTGCTGTTCGCCAGCTCGGCCGTGCTGGCGCTGCTGGGCCTGGCCATCCTCGCCCGCAGCGTCCGCGAGCCACGCACCGCGCGTGAAGCTTCGCTCACCGTGTGATGGCGAAGCGGCAACCGCTGGGCCGGCGAACCGCATGGACCGCATGGCCATGCCATCCAGCGCGGTGGCGGCCGGGTTGACATCCTGTCGCCGCTGCGGTATAGGGAGATGGGCCGCATCCTGCCGGCCCGCACGAACACGACGCCCCATCAAGGGCGGGAGGCTGACATGAGGTTGCAAGGCAAGATCGCCGTTGTCACCGGCGCATCATCGGGCATGGGTCTGGCGATCGCCGAGCGGTTCGCCGCCGAGGGCGCCCACGTCGTGGCGGGCGACATCAACGCGCCCCGCCTGGGCACGGCCGTCGCACAGATCACGGCCGCCGGCGGCTCGATCGTCGGGCTGGACGGCAACATCGCCGACCGCGCCCACGCCGAGGCGCTGGTCGATCTGGCGGTCGAGCGCTTTGGCGCGATCGACATCCTGGTCAACAACGCCGGCATCATGGACTACATGCAGTCGGTGGCCGAGGTCGACGACGCGGTGTACCGGCGGGTGATGGCGGTGAACCTGGACGGTCCGCTGTTCACCATGCGGCGCGCGGCGCAGCACATGCTCGCGGCCGGGCGTGGCTCGATCATCAACATTGCGTCGACTGCCGCGCTGCATGGTGGAGCGGCGGGCGCGGTGTACACCGCATCGAAGCACGCGCTGCTGGGCCTGACGCGCAACACCGCCTGGCAATATGCGCGGCGCGGCATCCGCTGCAACGCCATCTGCCCGGGCGGAACGGTGACCAACATCGCCGAGTCGATGCCCGCCGAGCGGCTCGATCCGGTCGGTGCGGCGCGGGCCGGCGAGTTTGCCGCGATCATCCCCGGCTACCTGATGCCGCACGACATCGCCAATCTGGCGCTGTACCTGGCGTCGGACGAGTCGCGCATGATCAATGGCGCGGTGATCACAGCCGACGGCGGATGGGATGCAGCGTGAGCGCGGCGCGGCGCTGACGCCCGATCAGCGCTGGGCATGGCTGCTGGTGGCGGCGGTCTGTGGTGGCCTCGGCTGGATCGTGGCGACCCGCGAGCAGCCGATGGCGCCGCCGGCTGCCGCCACCATCGTTGCGCCACCGCTCGTCGACGTGGCGGCGCAGACGCTCGACGGGGCAGCGGTGCGGCTGGGCGACCAGCGCGGCCAGGTCATCCTGCTCAACCTGTGGGCTACCTGGTGCCCGCCGTGCCGCGCCGAGATGCCGCTGATCCAGGCGGCGTACGGGCAGTACCGCGACGCCGGGTTCACCGTGCTGGCAGTGAGCCAGGGCGAGGAGGCTGCCACCGTCGCGGCGTATGTGCGCGAGGCCGGGCTGACGTTTCCGGTGTGGCTCGATGCCGCCGGCGCCGCGGGCCGTGCCTATCAGGTGCGGGCGCTGCCGGCGAGCATCTTCATCGGCCGCGATGGCACCGTCCGCGCGGTGTATCGCGGCCCGCTCAGCCGCAGCGTCATCGATGGCACGGTGGTGCCGCTGCTGGCCGAACCGGGCGGCTCGTGAGGTGCGATGTTCCCACTCCTTGAGCTCGGTCCGCTCAATCTGGCGACTGGCGGCCTGACGCTGCTGGTTGCGGCGTACTGGTGGAGCCGGCGCTTCGAGCGCCGCGCGGCGCACCCCGCGGCGGCCGATGCGGCCATCGCCGCGCTGGTGGCGGCGGCGCTCGGCGGCCGGCTGGCGTTCGGCCTGACCCAGTGGTCGCTGTATGGCGCGGATCCGGCGCTGTTCCTCGCGCTGCGCCTCGCCGAGCTCTGGTGGCCGGCCGCCTATGGCGCGGCGCTGGCGGCGATCGCGCTGGTGGCGCGCTGGCGTGGTGTGGCGCCCGCCGTGCTGCTCGATGCCGCGGCGCTCGCGCTGCCGTGGCCGCAGGCGCTGGCCAGCCTCGGCCTGCTGCTCAGCGGCGACGCCCCGGGCCAGCCGACCGGCCTGCCGTGGGCGGTGCCGATGCTCGGTGCCGCGCGCCATCCGCTCGGCATCTACCTGGCGCTCAGCGCCGCCGCGCTCGCCGTCGGATTGGCCCGGCTGGCACGCCGCCAGCCGCCGCCCGGCCGGCTGGCGGCAGCCGCCACGCTCGGCCAGGGCCTGCTGCTGCTGCTCTGGGAGCCGCTCAACGCCGCATCGCTCACCACTGTCGCCGGGGTGCGCGTGGTGCAACTCGCCGGGCTCGGCTTCATCATCGGCGCGCTGCTCGCGCTGCGCCCCGCCACCCGCCCGGCCGCCGGTTCGTGACGGCGGCAGCCGTCGGTTGATGACAGGAGAACGCATGTACCGCGCCTGGTTTGCTGCGCAGGATGATCCGCACGAGCGCTATCCGCTCACCGACGTCGTCTACTACAGCCGCTCCGGTGGCCTGCTGGAGGTCCAGCACGATCTCGCCGCGCTGCGCCAGCGCAGCGCCGCCGAGTGGCGCCAGTTGTTCGAGTCGCGCTGGATGCGCACCACCTGGCCGTACGGCAGCGGGGTGTGGGGCAAGAAAGAATGGGTCTGCCCCACGGTCGCCGACGAAAACATCGTCAGCATGTTCGAGGGTGGCAGCAACCTGTTCTGGGCCGAACGCTTCGGCCGCGAGATCGGCGTCGGCGATCTGTGGATCAAGATGTGCGGCAACTCGCACACCGGCTCATTCAAGGACCTCGGCATGACTGTGCTGGTGAGCGTGGTCAGGCAGATGATCGCCGATGGCCGGCCCATCCGGGCGGTGGCGTGCGCGTCGACCGGCGATACCTCGGCGGCGCTGGCGGCGTACGGCGCCGCAGCCGGCATCCCGACGATTGTGTTCCTGCCGAAGGGCAGGGTGAGCATCGCGCAGTTGGTGCAGCCGGTGGCGCATGGCGCGCTGGTGCTGTCGCTCGATACCGACTTCGATGGCTGCATGCGGGTGGTCCGCGAGGTGACTGCCGATCCGGCGAGCGGCATCTATCTGGCGAATTCGCTCAATTCGCTGCGCGTCGAGGGCCAGAAGACGGTCGGCATCGAGATCGTGCAGCAGTTCGACTGGGAGGTGCCGGACTGGATCATCATTCCTGGTGGCAACCTGGGCAATACATTCGCGCTGGGCAAGGGGCTGCTGATGCTGCGCGAGTTGGGGTTGATCTCGCGCCTGCCGCGGATCGTGACGGCGCAGGCGGCCAACGCCAATCCGCTCTACCGGGCCTATCGCACGGGCTTCACGCACTACGAGCCGATCACGGCGGCGCCGACCCTGGCGAGCGCCATCCAGATCGGCGCGCCGGTGAGCATCCAGCGCGCGATCGCGACGCTCCAGGCCTTCGATGGCATCGTCGAGCAGGCGACCGAGCAGGAACTGGCCGACGCGGCGGCGCGCGCTGATCGGACGGGGGCGTACGTGTGCCCGCATACCGGCGTGGCGCTGGCGGCACTGATCAAGCTGGTGGATCGCGGCGTGATCCGCCGCTCGGATCGGGTGGTCGTCATCTCGACGGCGCATGGGCTCAAGTTCAGCGGCTTCAAGGTCGATTACCACGAGCAGACGTCGCCGGTGGTCCGGGGGACGTTCGCCAACCCGCCGCGCGAACTGCCGGCCGACGTCGATGCAGTACGCCGCGCGGTGGCGCAGTTCATCGGCGTGTGATCGCCGCCGCCCCGGCCGGGAATCATGCATCCGTGTGATTCCCGTCTCTTCGTGCCTGCGTGCCTGCGTGTGATTCCCGTCTCTTCGCCCCTTCGTGCCTGCGTGCCTGCGTGCGATTCCCGTCTCTTCGCCCCTTCGTGCCTTCGTGTCTTCGTGTGATTCCCGTCTCTTCGCCCCTTCGTGCCTTCGTGTCTTCGTGTGATTCCCGTCTCTTCGCCCCTTCGTGCCTTCGTGTCTTCGTGTGAGCCCGTCTCCGCCCCTTCGTGTCTTCGTATCTGCGTGCCTGCGTGTGAGCCTGGCGCCAGGCCACGGGAGCACGGCGGCCGGCGGGACCATCAGCCGAGCCGCGGCAAGGTCAGCAGTGCATGTGGCACATCCAGCACCGCGAGTGGCGCCTGCGGCGCCAGGCCGAACCGCTCGCGCGCCAGCCGGTCGGCCAGCACCCACGCCGCAGCGAGATCGGCGGCGGCGTGCATGTGGCATGCCGTGACCACCGCCGGATCGGCGGCGCCGACGACGATCACCGGATGGCGGCAGAGCACCTGCGCCAGCATCCAGGCGCGCTGTGCGCCGGCCGGAAAGCCGTCGCGGCGCATCTGGTCGAGCAATGCCGCGGGCGACCCGGCGCCCGACAGCATGGCGAAGAAGCGCTGCTCGCCGGCGCCGGCGCCGGCGCCTTCCGGGATGCCGGCGCGCAGCACGATCGGTGCGCCCGGCAGCAGCGGCGTGCCGTCGGCCAGCGCCAGATACGTCACCGCCCGGCTGGCCTGGTACAGGTTGGCCGCCTTCGGCGCCGCGACGCCGGCGAGCGCCAGGTGCGCCGCGTGGGGCACCGTCACCTCGTACTGGGCGCGCCCCCGCGCCACCAGCGCATCGTGCACCTCGTCGGGCGCGCCGAGGTACAGCGCCAGCGGCGCGCCATCCTCGCCCAGCAGCGCATTCGCCACCGCGAACAGCCCGATCCGCGCGCCGCCCGCCCGCACAAACGCCTGGAACGGATTGCCGTCGATCCGGCCAAGCCGCGTTCCCGGTCGGTCGAGCATCGCCGTCCCATGGGTCGCCGCGATCGTCGCCTCGCCACCACAGCCGATCACCACCGTCTTGGCGCCGCCCGAGTAGCCGGCATACTGGTGCGGCTCGACCACCCCGGTCGCGAGCAGGATGTCGGCGGCGACGCAGCGCCGGTTGGTCACCAGCGGAATGCCGTCGATGACGCCGAGATCGACCAGTTGTGCCGGATCGCGCGCATCGTGATCCTCGATCCGGTAGCGCGCGACGATCGCCGCGCCGAGGCGTTCGAGGCGCTCGCCCGGCGTCGACGGCCGATGCAGCCCGGTCGCGATCAGGATGCTGATATCCTCATGGCGCACACCCGCCGCATACAACTCGGCGAGCAGCGTCCCCACCAGCAGCGCATCGGGGCAGGCGCGGGTCGCGTCGGTGCAGGCGATGACGGCGCGCATGCCGGGCCGCGCGCGATCGGCGATGCGTCGGGCGCCGAGCGGTGCGACCGTCGTCGCCGGCGGCGCGTCGGCCGGCCGGCCGACCGCACGGCTCACGCGCCAGGATGTCGGATAGTCTGTCATGGTCACCTCACTCGGCCGCTGGCCAGCTTACGATCACATGGATCACCGCATCAATCACCGTCACCGGGTAGGTCGGAATGCGCAAGCCGACCGGCGGCACCAGCGATTTCCCGCTGCGGATGTCGTAGGTCCAACCATGCCACGGGCAGGCGACGGTGCCGTCGATGAGCACGCCGCTGGCGAGCGAGCCACCTTCATGGCGGCACACATCACCGAACGCCAGGATGCTGCCGCGATCGTTGGCCAGCGCGATCGGCAGGCCGTCGACCTCGACGTACGCCAGGGTGCCGGGCGGCAGCCGTGCCAGCGGCAGCACCGCGATGCATTCAGATTCCACCGTGCCTCCATCGCCTGACGGGTACTGCCGACCGAGGGCGGGCGGCCTGCCGGCGCGGATTGCCAGACGCGCCGATCCCGGCTATAATCTGCCCCGTGGGGAGGTCGCATAGTGGCCTAGTGCGCGGCACTGGAAATGCCGTAGGGCGTAACCCGTCCTCGTGGGTTCAAATCCCACCCTCCCCGCCACCGCTCCGACTGCGCCTGGGGGTCCTGCTCCGTCGACGCCACCCGCAGCCAGTCGATGGCCTCGCGGGCGCTGCTGACCTCGACGATGGTGATGCGGCGCGCCACACGGCGCGCATCGGCAGCATTCTCGCGCGGCACGAGGAAGACGGTCGCGCCCGCCGACTCGGCTGCGGCGACCTTCTGCGCCACACCGCCGATCGGGCCGACGTTGCCGTCGGCGTCGATCGTGCCGGTGCCGGCGATGCGCCGCCCCTGGGTCAGATCGGCATCGGCCAGCAGGTTGTAGATCGTCAGGGTGAACATCAGGCCCGCCGACGGCCCGCCGACGATCTTCTGCGGCGCGATGCGCACCTCGAATGGCGTCTCGAGCGCCAGCCCGTGCGGCGCGATGCCGATGCCGATGCGCGGCGGCCGGCCATCCCCGGCGGGCGGCAGCAGCGTCACGACGACGGTCTGTGTGGCTCCATCGCGATCGATCGCCAGCGATATCTGCTCGCCAGCGCGGCGCAGCGCCAGTTGCGCCACAAGGCTCTCCGGCGTGGTGATCGGCGCGCCATCGAGCGCGGTGATGATGTCGCCCGGCCGGACGATCGCCGCATTCAGGCCATCGGCGGGCACCTCGGTGATCGCGACGGCAGTGCTGCCGAGCTCGGCCGGATAGCCCGCCAGGCGCAGCGCCGCCACGATCGCCGCCGCCTCGCTGGCCTCGAGCATCTGGTAGTTGCGCCGCACCACCTCCTGCGGCGCCATGTCGGGCGGCACGACGCGCTCGGGGGGCACGAGCTCGTAGGCCGGATCGATCCGCGCATACAGCCACTGGCCCAGGGTGATCGGCGTCTGCGAGATCACGGTGGTGAGCAGAAAGGTGCCCTCGCGCGGCTGCGCCCGCCCGGCGGGCAGCGTGATCATCGGCTCGACCGAGACTGCCGGGCCGGGGGCGTAGATCCCGTCGAGCAGCGGCACCATGCTGAGCGGCCCGCTGGCCTGCAGCAGCACCATGAATCCGGCGGTGAACCAGCGCGCCCCCCGGGATGCCGGCAGCAGCACGTCGGCAGCGCGCGGCGCGGCGGGCACGCGCCACAGCGTCAGCAGCACCACCAGCGCCAGCGTCAGCACGGCGGCGGCGCTCGGCAGGCTGAAGCGCGCCTGGGCGGCCAGCAGCGCGCCGGCCCATGCCATCAGGCCGACGCCGCTCAGCCAGCCGAGCACCCGGGCCAGGCGCAGCCCGGCGGCACCAGCGCCCAGTTCGCGCAGCACCGCGATCAGCACGCGCGCGCCGTCGAATGGCAGCCCGGGCGCGAGTGAGATCAGCGCCAGCGCGCCATTGACGCTCAGGATCAGCGTCGCCGCCGTCGAGAGTACGGGGTGCCATTGTGCGTTCCACACGATGTAGCCCGCCCCCGCGAGCGCCAGATGGCAGATCGGCCCGGCCAGTGCGACCAGCAGGTCGCGCCAGGGTGTGCTGTCATCGGCCCACTGCTGGGCGGCGTCACCGAATGGCAGGATCCGCACGGCCGCCGGCGCGGCGACGCGGAGCCAGCGCGCCACGAGCAGATGCGCGGCGCCGTGCGCTGCCAGCGATGCCACGATGCCGGCCACCGCGAGCGCGGCGGTCAGCCAGACTTGTGGCGGGCTGAGGCCGGGTGCCAGCAGGGGCACGCCGTTGAGTGCGAGCGCGCTCACCAGCGCGGCGCTCAGCGGCAGCCACCACCAGGGCAGAACGAGGCGAGCTCTGGTGATCGGCGCCGCGAGCACCGGGTGGTCGGTTGATGAAGTGATTGGTGCCATGAGCCTTCCCACACGATCGCGGTTCTTCTGACCCATCATTCTACCCTACCCGGCGCGGATTGCCGCTCGCGGGGCGGTGCGTATGGGGATAGGTTTGTATGGGGAAGCATAGGACAAGGCGTTCTGATGCGGTATGAGCGCGTCCAGAAGTCTTGGATGTCCGGCCAGGGCTCAGCTGCACGGCGCACGGGTCGCCCCTGCATGCGGGCGACGGCACGCCGTCGGGGGAACCCCCATCGCCGCACCCTGCGACGGCGCACTGTCGGATGATCGCCACGGGCGACCCACGGCGCGCGGGCAATCCCGTAGGGGCGCCCCTTGCGGGTGCCCAGGGTGATCGCCATTGCAGCGGTGTGGCGGCGAGGCGTCTGCCGGCCCGGGGGCGTCACCCGTCGATGGTGGGATCGCCGTCGGGCGCCGGCTGCCGCGCCGGCTGACGCCGCCAGGCGTGCAGCGTATCCACCGGCACGAACTCGAGCGCCTGGTACAACTGCAGCCCGGGGCTGTCCGGCCCTTCGGCGTTGACCCATGCCCGACGTGCGCCGCGCGCGCGCAGCCGGTGCAATCCGTGCAGGATCAACGCGCGCGCCAGACCACGGCGGCGATACGCCGGGCGCGTGCCCACCGGCTCGAGGAGCCCGATGGCGCTGCCCGGGTCGAACCAGATCGTCACGAACGCGGCACATTCCCCGGCATCATCGATCACCATCAGATCGAGCTCAGGGCGGTAGCCCGGCATCTCGCGCACGCGCTCGTACTTCTCGGCCGTCATCTTCCCGCTGTCGAACGCCGCACGCTGCGCGGCGGCGCGACGCCGGCGGTCTTCTGGCGTGCGCACCTCGCGGACATCCCATTCGTCGGGGAGCATGCGCGGCGCCGGCATACGCTGCAGCGCATGCTGCAGCCCGATCAGCGCAGCGCCCGATTGCGCGTAGCCGGCCCGCTGCAGCGCGGCGATGCGGGCGCCATCGCGCCGCCAGGACCACAGCACCGCAGCAGGATGGCGTTGCGCCGCCCAACTGATCAGCTCGTCGCTCAGCCACGGGTAGTCCGGGTCGGTCACCAGATCGGCCTGGTCGGCGCCGGGCCACGCGAACCCGAGCAGCAGGCTGTCGTCGAACCACAGTTGGACGCGCTGCAGCGCATTGCGCTCATCGTCGAGCACCTGCCACCAGTCGAGGTCGCCGGGCAGGCAGTAGGGGGCCACCCGGCCATCGGCCGCGATGCGGCGCAACAGGTCGCGCATCGCCTCGGCATCGAGTCCGTCCCGGTAGGCTCGTTGTTCGATCACGCACTGCCTCGCTCGAGGATCGCTGCTGTACGCTGCATCATACCATACATAATCGCCTGGTTCATGTGCGATCTGGCGCGGCGTCCGGTGTCCATCGCATAGCGCGTCAGTCGGGGCAGCGACGCCGGCCCCCGACCGACACAGCGCAGCGCAGCCGCCGATCAGCGCGACGGCGCGTCCGGCGCCGGATGGATGGCCGGGAGCTCCTCCCAGCCACAGTCCGGCAGATGGCGGCGCAGCCGGTTGTGCCCGGGATCGAGCGCGAACAATCGCAGCCAGCCGTGGCGCACCAGCAGCGCAGGCGCCGCGTGGCGTGCGAGCACGGCATCGATATGGCTGGTCGGCGCCTCGATGATCACCTGCAGGCGCAGCGGCTCGTGATACCAGCTACCATCGGGCGCCACCACCGACTGCTGCGCCAGGCCGACGCGCAGGTCGCCACCGTTGCCCAGCAGCACCCCGGTGGCGCCGATGCGGTTGTGCAGCGGCTTGGTGCCCGCGCCGAAGCGTTCGGGATCGACCGTCGAGCCGAAGTACTGCAGATTGATCCACGATGCGACGACCAGCGGCGCGCTGACGATCAGGCCGAGCACCGCGCCGTCGGCATCCTGGCGCCAGTCGTAGTCGTGCAGGAACGCGCGCCCGCCGAGGTCGGCGCCACGCGTCCGGCTGCGGCGCGCGGCGATGAATGCGGCGTTGCGCGCCAGGCCCCACTCGGGCCGCGGCTCCGACCAGTCGCGGGCGCGGCGGCGCAGCATGCGGGGCAGCCAGGTGCCGGGCTGCAGCGCGAGGCCCAGCGCCGGCGCACGTTCGGCGCGCGCGGCGGCGCCGGCGGTGTCCAGCCAGCGCTCGAGGCATGCCAGGTCGGCGTGATGCGCCGTGGGAATCTGCTGACGATCCAGCACGCGAACGGTATCGTCGCTCGTCTGATGGAGCGCCGCGACGAAGCGGGTGGTGGCCGGCAGCGCGAGGCCGGCCGCGGCCAGGCCCGCCCGTACCGCCGGATCATTGAGCAATGCCGCCGCCACCCGCGCATTCAGCGCGCCGCTGTGGCCACCGCAGGCGCCGCACTCCAGCCCGGCGCGATGCGCATTATTCTCGCTGCGGCCGCCGTGGCCCACCAGCAGGACGATGCGGCTCGTCCGGTCGCCGAGGCCGGTGTTGCGCAGGATGGCGGCGGCAGTGGCGACGCGTTGCCCGAGCGGCAGCCCGGCGAGCGAGAACGGCGTCGTCGTGTCGTCATCGGCGGCCTCGTGCGTGATGCCGAGGGCATCGGCGATCAGGTTGAGCGCATAGCCGATCCCCAGACTCTCGACGAAGGTGTACGCGGTGGCGGGCGCGGTGGTCAGGCGCTTGGCGATGGCGGCCAGCGGCAGCGTCGGCCGCTGCGCGCCAGTCAGGGTCAGCGCGGGATCGAGCAGCACCGGGCAGCGGGCGCTGACGCCCTCGGCGCCGTGCCAGCCCAGCGCCACGCCGAAGAACCCGGCGAACCCACGGGTCTCGATGGCTGGCGAGCACGCCTCGAGATGGCGTCGCAGCACTTCGGAGCGCACGTCGATGCAGAACAGCGCCTGCACGGCCGGCTGGGCCGCGTCGGCGTCCCGGATGAATGCGCCGCGCATCCCGTCGAGATAGCGATCCTCGAGGGCGTCCTGCAGCACCAGTCGCACCTCGAGATCGTCGTCGTCGAGCGCTTCGCCCAGGTGATGCGCGGCGACCCCGCCACATGCCTGTGCCAGCGCTACGTCGCCGACGACGCGCAACGCCAGCAGTTCGCGCAGCGGCCCATCGGCGGCATCGTCGGGCCAGCCGGCGCGGCGCAACCAGGCCGCCCAGCCATACACGCCGGCGAGCAGCCGGTAGAGATAGGCCGGCCGATCAGTCGGCGCCAGCGGCAGCGCCGCGAGCCCGGCGGCGATCGCCGCATCGGCCGTGTCGGGCGCGGCGGCGACGGCCGCCCGCCACGCCGCCAGGCCGTGCAGATCGAACGAGCGGTCCAGCATCGCGGCCTCGCGCCAGTTGGCGTAATGCCCGCGCGCCGCCGCCGGGCGCCCCCAGGCCGGCGCATCGGGCGGCAGGCTCGCAGCGCACCAGGTCGTCGCCTGGCGCAGCACCTGCCGCTGCCATGCCGTGCCGTCGCGCCGGTCGACCGCCTCGGCGGCGCTGATCACGCGCCAGACCATCCGCTGCGCCGCGGCCGGCTCGTCGCGCAGGCGCGCCAGCACCGGCGCCACATCGATGCCGGCGCGCTGTGCCGCCCGCGCGACATCGGCGAGATCGAAGGCCCCGGCGTGCCAGCGCTCGCGGAAGTAGGCCAGCGTCGGCAGCACCGTCGCATCAATGCCACAGCGCATCAGGTGCGCCGCCTGCGCCAGTGGCCGGTCGACCATGCCGAGAAAGGGGTTCACGGCGACGAAGTTGTCGAGGTCCCAGACCGGCGCGATCCGCCGGCAGACGTCGGCGATCTGCTGCTGCACGGTCGCCACTGCCGCTTCGGCTGGCGCCATCGTTCCATGCATGCGTTACATCCTTTCCCGGCGGCTGGCCGGCCAGATTCGTGCGACCACCCGGTCGGCGATGATTCCCAGGTAGAAGCCGTAGCGCGCGTGCACGGCCAGCCCGCGACCGCGCGGGTGTGCCGTGATGACGCCGAGAAACGGGTGGATCAGGACCAGCAGCGTGGTGGCGGCGACCGGTACGGCGGCGTTCAGCCAGGCCCACGCGGCGGTGTGGTGCGGCGCCGTGCCGAGCACTGGCGCGAAGAAGGCCGCCGAGCCGGCGTAGAGCGTGGTGGTCAGCCATGCGCCACCGATGGTGGCCAGGGGAATGCCGATGAGCGGCAGCGCCGCGCTGCGCCGCGGCAGTTGCATGATGATCGGCCACAGCTGCCCCAGCGAGAGCGCGATGATCGCGGTCAGCGCGAGCTTGGCCGGGCTGACGCCCGCCGTGCCGCCGTATGTCAGGAGCCCGCCGCTGGCCAGGCTGCCGGCGAGCGCGAGGAGCAATGCCTGCCAGGGCGCGAGCGGCCGCGCCGGCGCGAGCCGTGGTGGGACGCCCGAGGCGCGCAGGAATGCACGCGCCTTGTAGACGCCGTGCCCCAGCAGGTGCAGCAGCGCGGCCGGAAACATCGCCAGGCCGAACTGGACCATCATGAAGCCCATCTGGCTCACCGTCGACCACGCCAGGATGCGTTTGTCGGCGGGCTGTGCCCACATCGCCAGCACGCCGATGACGGTGGTGAGGCTGCCGACGAGCGTCAGGATGACGAGCGCGGCGGGCTCGCGGCCGAGCAGTGGCGCGAAGTGCAGCAGCAGCACGCCGCCGCCGTTGATCAGGCCGGCGTGCATCAGCGCCGATACTGGCGTCGGCGCCTCCAGTGTCTCCGGCAGCCAGGTGTGGAATGGCGCCTGGGCCGATTTCGTGAGCGCGGCCACGACGAGCAGCACTGCGACCACGCCCGGCGCTGCTGCCCAGCCCGACGGCGCCTGGGGCTGCGCCAGGAACTGGTCGAGGTCGAGGGTGCCCCAGTGGACGGCGATCAGCCCGATGGCGCCGAGCAGGAACCCGTCACCGATCCGGCTGATCAGCGCCTTCTTCCGCGCCGGCACCATGGCGGCGTCGTGCCCGTAGAACGTCAGCAGGCGGTGTAGCCCCAGGCTGGTCGCGCTCCAGGCGACGAACAGCAGCGCCAGATTGGTGGCGTGGACCAGCAGGTACGCCGCGAGCACCGTCGCGACCAGCCAGCGCAGGAATGATCGCTGCCGTGGTTCGCCGTCGAGGTACCGCCAGGCAAACCGGTAGACGACGGCGCCCACGAGTGCGATCAGCAGCCCGATGCTCGCGCTCACGCGGTCGAGCGTCAGCCCGATGATGCTCCATGGCTGCGCATCGATCAATTGCCAGAACCATCCGGCCAGCGCCAATGTGACGAGCCCGACGACGGCGATCGCCGCGCCATCCTCGAAGACCCCGGCGCGCCGTGCGCTGCGCCACTCTCCGGTCACCATCTCACCATCCTGTACTGCTGTGGTTCTGTATCGTGCTAAGTATATCACGAAATTTGTGTCGTATATTCAAGACAGCAGAGCGTGAGCCGCGGGGAGCTGTGCCCCGGCGGCGCGGGCGTGTGCTGGCGGCGTGCCTTGCCGGGGCGATCGTACCCGGCCGGGTCGGACACCGTCAGTGTCAACGGCCCGGCGGATACGCTCCGGGTGCGTCGCCAATCCCGCCGGCGACGCCTGATGGGCCAGTCGCAGGAGCGCACGCCGCCCGATGGGTTGGCCGTCCTCCCGGATCCGCACAGCATCGGTGGAACACGCCACGCCCGGGTGCTGTTGCGCATGCTGCCCGCAGTTGGTCCGGCTGATGGGCACCATGCCGCACGCGCGATTGCGCAATGGCGACACGCAGACAGGAACACCGTCGTGCGTGGTGCGCCGGCGGGCCCGTCTGTGCCGCGCATCGATGCTGTCTGTCTCGAGGGCGCGTGTACGCGCCACAGATCGTGAGTACGGCTGGCCCGGCGGCAGTGACGCCGCCGCGTGGCACGCGACTGCCAGTCCGGGCGGTCGATGGAGCGACGCCATGCGTGGCGCGCCGACCCGTGTGATGAGCGTGCGGCGGGCTGCGTGCATGTGACGCGACCGCTGCCGTCATCATCACGGGTGCCGTTGCCCACCCGCTGCTCACTGGCTGGGCAGATCGTCGCGCGGGATGGCCGCGCCCCGGTGGTGGCGCACGCCAACCAGCCTCGGTGACGTGACGACCCGGCATTGTGGTTCGCGTCGCCCGCCACCACAGCCGACCACGAGCGCCGGGATCGTGCCCCGTACGGTCGCATCGGGCACGGGCGGCTGGAACGGCGCACGCTGGAATGAACGACCGGCGATGGTGTCTGGCCGGATCCGCTGGGCGCCGCCCACGCTGCCTGTCGCAGGGGTGAACGCGACACCGTGAACACCAGGCGTGACGACGGCCACGGCGCGCTCCGGCAGGGCCCAGCTATCGCGCCGCTCCCGATGCACCGGCAGAGCGTGCGGGATGGTTCGTCGGATGACGATCGCACCCACATATCCATGCGGGCATACGGCACATGCACCGCAGGCGCTCACCGTGCCGCGCACGAGTGCGCCGGCTCGGTGGCGTCAGCATGGCTGGACAATAGCGCCGATGCGGTCATAGCCGGGAGGCATCCAGCCCACAACGGCCAGAGACTCTTCCGACAGGTGGTGCGGTGGCGCCCAGGGCAGCCGCCAATCCGCCACACCGTATGCTATGCTGATACGCGGCGGGCCGCAGCCCAGCGGCCGGGTCCGTGCAGTCGGCAGTACAGCCACTGTGATCGTGGCACATCCGGCATCGTGCACGCGATCGGCGGCTCGCCACCCATGACGGAAGATTCAGCGCCCGACCACCACGATCGCCGGAATATTCCGACAGATGGTGCGGTAGCGCCCAGGGCAGC
>JAGWYG010000058.1 GCA_018969485.1 Chloroflexota bacterium | reverse complement strand
TGTCAATATAACAGCACCATGAGGCCGGCGACCCTGAGGCGCAGGGCATCGCGCACGGCCCGGAACGCCGCCAGTCGGGCGGCATCCTCCGGGATCGCCGCCGGATCGGGGATGCTCCAGTGCAGTTGCGTGCCGGCCTGGCGCCAGACGGCGCACTCCTCGCGGGCGATATCGCACACGGTGACGACGGCATCGGCCGCGAGGCTGGCGAGCGCATCGACATGTTTGGCGTGGTGATGACCGATGTCGATGCCGACCTCGCGCATCACCTGCTCGGCCAGCGGATGCAGCCGGGCGGGCTGGGTGCCGGCGCTGCGCACCGTGATCCGGCCGCCGCTCAGGCTGCGCAGCCAGCCTTCGGCGATCTGTGAGCGCGCGCTGTTGGCACGGCAGAGGAACACCACCGTCCGGGCGGGTGGTTCTGGCGCCATGTGGCCGCCCGGGAGTGCCAGTTCGGCGCCGATGTGCCGGTGCAGCGCAGTGAGCGCGGCCAGATCGATGCCGTAGTACGTCGCCCGGCCGTCGGCATCGCTGCGATGCAGCTGAACCAGCCCGGCCTGGCGCAGCACGCCGAGGTGGTAGGAGACCAGATTCTGCGCCAGTCCGGTCGTGGCGACCAGCTCGCTGACCAGATGATCGCTGCGCCGGAGCGCCAGCAGGATGCGCCAGCGCGTCTCGTCGGCCAGCAGGCGCAATACCTCGAGGGTCTGCCATATGTCACGGGGAGGTGCATCAGAATGATCATTGGACATTGATCGATGTTCCTTCAGTCAGTGGCCACGACCACACGCCCGGGCCGGCTGCCCGGTCGGCTGGGCCTGGTGCAATGATCGCACGTCTGCCCGGCTATGGCGCGCATCGGCCCACCCGCCGGGATGCCGCGCCGCGCACCACGCCCCTGGCGGCGCAGCACGGGTGCGCGCGGCGCGCTGGCCTCCAGGCGCGCACGTGCGCCCGGCGGCGGCGCGCTGACCCGCGCTCGCCGTCGCTCCCCGGCACCGGGCGCGCGCGTGCCGCCACCATCCCCGCAGGGTTGACAGCATCGCGGCTGCGGGTTACTATATCAATAGTCATTGTTCCATTGTGCCGATGAGCCGTTCATCAGCCACAACGGTGACACACCGACCGCACGGCGGCGGGTCGCATGCCGGGCGTGCTGTCAACCAGCAGAAGCCAGAGCAGGAGCGGGCGAGGGAATCATCGCGCGGGCCGGCACGGCGTCCTGCGGTAGCACAGGGCGCTGCGGCGATCCGGGTCCACGACGATTGACGAGCCATTCATGGAAGGGAGCGCGCATGAGCGTCCGCGTCGGCATCAACGGATTCGGTCGGATCGGTCGGCTGGCGCTGCGGGCGGCATGGGGCTGGCCCGCGCTGACCATCGCGCACATCAACGACATCGGCGGCGACGCGGCGGTGAGCGCGCACCTCCTCAACTTCGACTCGGTACACGGGCGATGGCGGCACGAGGCGCAGGGCGCGGGCGACACGATGACCATCGAGCAGCAGGTGATCAGCCACAGCAGCGTCCGCGATCCCGCATCGATCCCGTGGGCAGCCGCCGGCGTCGAGATCGTCCTCGACGCCACCGGCGCCTTCCGCACGCCCGCACAGCTCGCCGGGCACTTCGAGGCCGGGGCGCGCCACGTCATCGTCGCAGCCCCGGTCAAGGGCGACGCGCTCAACATCGTCATGGGGGTCAACGATCACCTGTACGACGCGCAGCGCGACCGGATCGTCACTGCAGCGTCCTGCACGACCAACTGCCTGGCGCCGATCGTCAAGGTCATCCACGCAGGCCTGGGCATCAGGCACGGCATGATCACCACCATCCACAGCTCGACCAACACCCAGAGCGTCCACGATCAGCCGCATCGGGACCTGCGGCGCGCGCGCGCCTCATCGCTGTCGCTGGTGCCGACCACCACCGGTTCGGCCACCGCGATCGGCATGATCTTCCCCGAGCTACTCGGCAAGCTCGACGGGCAGGCCGTGCGCGTGCCCCTGCTCAATGCCTCGCTCACCGACTGCGTATTCGAGGTGCAACGCCCGACGACGGTCGCCGAGGTCAACGGGCTGCTGCGCGCGGCCGCCGAAGGACCGCTGCGGGGGATTCTGGCATACGAGACGCGTCCGCTGGTTTCGATGGATTTCGTGAGCAATCCGCACTCGGCGATCATCGATGCGGCATGTACGATGGTGACTGCCGGCACGCAGGTCAAGATCTATGCCTGGTACGACAACGAGTGGGGATATGCCAATCGATACGCCGAACTGGCGCGAAAGGTAGCGACCGAGCGATGAGCCTGCCAGATGCGACGCGCCCAGGCAGCCCGACAGCGCACCAGGCCGACGTGCGCACCTATGCGCTGGTCACCGGAGCATACTGGGCCGACACGCTGACCGATGGTGCGCTGCGGATGCTGGTGCTGTTCTTCTTCTACCAGCTCGGCTATACGCCCTTCCAGGTCGCGATGCTCTTCGTCTTCTACGAGGCATTCGGCATCATCACCAACATGTTCGGTGGCTACCTCGGCGCACGCTTTGGCCTGAAGACCACGCTGTTCCTCGGCCTCGGCACTCAGCTGATCGCCCTGGGGCTGCTGGCGCTGGCACCAGCAACAGCGGCGGTGGTTCCCGCCGTGATGATCGCCCAGGCCTGCTCGGGCATCGCCAAGGATCTGACCAAGATGTCGTCGAAGAGTGCGGTGAAACTGGTGGCCGGCGCGAGCCAGCATCAGCTCTACCGCTGGGTCAGCGTGCTGACCGGCTCGAAGAACGCGATCAAGGGAATTGGCTTCTTTGTGGGCGCGCTGCTGCTGACGCTGGTCGGTTTCCAGCCGGCCCTGCTGATCCTGGGGCTGCTCGTCCTGAGCGCATTCATCGCCGCGGGCCTGCTGATTCGCGGTGATCTGGGCACACCGGACAAACGGGCGAAGTTCCGCCAGGTCTTCTCCGCCAACCGTGCGGTGAACATTCTGGCGGCAGCGCGGATCGCACTATTCAGCGCGCGCGACGTCTGGTTCGTGGTGGGCTTACCCGTGTTCGTCGTCGGCGTGCTCGGCTGGGATTTCTGGCTGGCCGGCGGCTTCATGGCAGCATGGACGATCGGCTACGGCGCGGTGCAGGCGGCGACGCCCGGCCTGCTCCGCCGGCAGATCTCGGACGGGGCGGCACCCGATGGCGGGACGGCCATGCGGCTGGCATTCGGGCTGGCGGCGTTTCCCGCAGGCATCGCGCTGGCGCTGGCGGGCGGCGTCACGCCGACGTTCGCCGTCGTCATGGGACTGCTGGCATTCGGCGTGGTCTTCGCGCTCAACTCGGCGGTGCACAGCTACCTGATCCTGGCATACACCGACGGCGACAAGGTCGCGATGAACGTCGGCTTCTACTACATGGCCAACGCGATGGGGCGCCTGACCGGTACCGTACTGTCGGGCCTGCTGTATCAGATCGGGCTGCAGCACGGACCATACGGCGGCCTGATCGCCTGTCTGTGGGCGGCGACGCTGCTGGTGCTGGCCGCCGGCGGGCTGTCATTGCTGCTGCCGGGCAATGCCGGCGCGTCTGCGCGCCCGGTATCGCTCGGCGATCTGGGGGATTGACGCGCCGCAGGGCGGGCCGCTGGCCAGCACGACGCGTGGCGGGTGATGCATTCGGTGCCGGTGACCGGCGTAATGGCACGCGCCGGTCACTGCAGGCCAATCACCAGCCCGGCGTACTTCTCGGCCAGAATGCGCGCCTGCTCATCGCTGATGCCCTCCGCGATGACATGAAAGAACGGACCGTCCGGGTCGGGCAGGATCAGCACCCACTCATCGCCGAGCTCGATGCGCACACCTTCAATCTGATCCAGCCGGCGATCAGCATACTGCTGATTGAGCAGGCGCATCACCTTGCCCTTGAGTTCCCAGCGGCACGGCACGCGCGCCTGGCTCAGATACGAACGCGGCAGCGCGCGCACCACCTGCGACAGCGTCGTACCATTCAGCGTCAGCAATTCCATCAGTTTGACCACCGCGAAGATGCCATCGGCGATCGGGTAGTAGCCGGGGAACAGATAATTCCCGGTGCCATCGCCGAGCAGCAGCAATTCACGCTGTGCCGCCGCAGTCCGCATCAGCGCGCCAAGCGTCGCCCGCGTGCGGATCACGCGGCCACCGTAGCGTTCGGCCACCTGCTCGAAGGCGCGTGGCGCCGTCACCGGCACCGCCACCGCGCCGCCGCGATTCGCCGCCAGCGTCAGCGCCACAAACACCAGCAGCGATTGCATGCCACCGATCTGCTGGCCTAGCTCGTCCACCAGAAACAGCTTCTCGCCGCTCGGATCGATGCGCACGCCCAGCGACGCCCCGACCACCGCCGTGATGCGCGCCAGACGATCCATGCTCTCATCGAACTGCTGGGTCGTCTGGACGATCCTGCTCTCATCGAGATTGGAGTTCAGCTCGATCACATCGACCGCCATGCGCCGCAGCAGGCGCGGCAGGATCGTCGAGACGCTGGCATTCGCGTAGTCGATCACCAGATCAAAGCCGCGAGCGATCTCCTCGAGTGCATCAGAGCGCAGCGCCGCAAAGAATCGCTCACCATAGGTCTCCTCGACCCGCGAAGCGTCCTGGATGCGACCAATCTCATCGAGATAGACGCGGCGATAGTCCTCGCGGAAGAAGATCCCTTCGATCCGGCGTTCGGTGGCGGTGTCGATATCGAGGCCGGCGCCGTCGAAGAATTTGAGCTCGACGATGCGGCGGTCATTCGGCGCCAGCCGCGCATGGACGCCCCCCAGCGCGCCGCTGGCGTGGGTCATCACGCGCGCCACCGGCAATGGCACGCTGTGCAGGTCCAGCACATGAATGCCTGCCGAGGGCAGACCGGCGATCATCGCGCGCTTGAGCATGCGCGGCGTGTAGTGCAGATCGCGCGCCATCGTGACGGCAGCGCCGCGTGGCAGCGTCGCGCCGTAGGCTGCGCCGAGCCGCGCGCAGAACTCGGGGGTCAGGTCGATGTTCACCAGGCCGCTGATGCCAGAGCGACTGAACAGCACCCGCCGCCCCTGCGACCCCCAGATGATGCTGCTGCTGATCGTCGCGCCCTCATCGACCTCCTTGCTGGGCCAAATCTTCACATTGGCGCCGATCACCGCCCCCGGATTGATGATCGTCTGGTCGCCGATCACGGCGCCTTCGAACAGCACCGCACGGCTCTTGATGTTGCATTGCCGCAGCACGATCGCGCCGCGCAGCTCGGCACGCTCGCCGATGTAGCTATTGCGCCAGATGATCGAGCGGTCGATGGTCGCACGCGCATCGATGATCGAGTAGTCGCGAATCACCGTGGGGCCATGGATGATCGCGCCGCTGCGGATCTTGACCCCGTGACCGAGGAAGACCGGGCCGGTGAACTGCGCGTCGCTGGCGATCTCGGCATCGCCATCAATCCAGACGTCATCGAAGGCGCGGACGCCGATGCGTGGCAGCCGCACCCGGCCGGCGAGGTAGTCGCGATTGGCGCGCATGTACTCCTCGATCGTGCCGACATCGGTCCAGTAGCCCTCGGCGACATAGCCGAGCAGGGCATCATTGGCGCGCAGCATCTGGGGAAAGACGTCCTTCGACCAGTCGGTCGGCACGCCGGGCGTGATGAAGCGCAGCACCCGCGGATCGAAGACATAGATCCCGGTATTGACCGTATCGGAGAAGACCTCACCCCAGCTTGGTTTCTCGAGAAACTGCTGGATCTCCGCACGCTCATTCATGATCACCACGCCGTAGTCCAGCGGATTCGGCACGCGCGTGAGCGTGATGGTGGCAGTAGCGCCGCGTTCCCGGTGAAACGCGATGATGCGGCCGAGATCAAAATCGGTCAGGGAATCGCCGGAGATGACGACGAACGGCTCCTGCAGCAGGTGCTCGGCATTCTTGACGCTCCCGGCTGTGCCAAGCGGCTGTTCTTCGAGTGAGTACTCGATATGGACGCCATACGCCGACCCATCGCCAAACTGATCCTGGATGACGTTCGCCAGGTACTGGATGGTGACGACGATCTCGGTGATACCGTGGAGCTTGAGGAGTTCGATGATCTGCGCCATCACCTGTCGGTCGACGATCGGCACCATCGGTTTGGGGCGATTGATCGTCAGCGGTCGCAGCCGCGAGCCTTCGCCGCCTGCCATGACGACAGCTTTCATGGATCGCCTGCCTTTCGCCGCAGCAACCTGCGACACCGGAGCATGCAGGCACGCGCACACCGCCGGCCGCCGGGCGTCTCAGTAGGTGTAGGCATCGTTCGCCTGGGCGCCATTGAGCACGACGCCGACGATATTCGCCTTGACCTTCTCCAGCATCTCGCGCGAGCGCCGCGCCCGCTCGCGGCGCGTGCGGCCCGCCGCGAACACCAGCAGCACGCCATCGACGCGCGCCGCCAGCACGGCGGCATCGGTCACCGCCAGCACCGGCGGGGTATCGAACAGCACCACGTCGGCCTCATCGCGCAGGCGGGCGATGATGCGCTCCATCCGCCGTGAGCCGAGGATGTCGGCCGGCCGCGGCGGCAGGGGGCCGCTCGCCAGCAGGCTCAGCCCGGCGACGCCGGTCGCCTGCAGCGGCGGTGCCGCGTCGTCCTGCTCCAGCACCATCGTCGTCACGCCGGTGTCGTTGCCCAGGCCGAACAGCGTGTGCAGGCCAGGGCGGCGCAGATCACAGTCCACCAGGATGACGCGCTGTTCGGACTGCGCCATCGTAATCGCCAGGTTCGCCAGCGCCACCGACTTGCCCTCATCCGGCGCCGTGCTGGTCGCCAGCATCGTGCGCAGCGGCCGATCGAGGCTCGAGAACAGGATATTGGTCCGCAAGGTCCGGAAGGCCTCGGCCGCCGGCGAGCGCGGATCGCGCAACGCCACGAGCGGCGAGCGTTCTGGTGCGACGATACTCATCAGGCCCTCTCAACGCCGCAGCGCGGCGAGCCGGCCGCGGCCCGTCTCGGCGTCCCCGGCCGCAGCAGGGATCGCGCCGAGGGTGGTGAGCCCGGCGTAGCGTTCGACATCGGCGGCGCTCTTGAGCGTATCGTCGAGCGCCTCGAGGATGAATGCCAGGATGATCCCCAGAATGAGGCCGAGCACTGCTCCGGCCAGCACATTGACCCGCGTCTGCGGGCGATAGAGCAGTGCCGGGCGCGCCGGCTGGTTGACCCGCACGTTGATCCGGTCGGTACCCTCGATGGTCGTATTCTGCTGCGCGATCAGCGCCGCCATGTTATTGCCGATGGCATCGGCGATGCGTGGCGCCATCGCCGCATCGGGATAGTCGACCTGGATGACCATCAGCTGTTCTTCGGGGTTTGGCTGAATGGCGATGTGACGCAGCATCCAGTCGGCGCTGCGGTCGAGTTGCAGCTCGGCGCTGATCTTCTCGAGCTGGATCGGCGCCAGCGCCACCGAGCGGAAGCTGTTCATGCGATCGCGCAGCACGATCAGCAGACCGTTGTCGTAGCGGTTGGGCACCACCAGGTAGCTCGCCTCGGAGCGCCACAGGCGCTCTTGCAGGCGGCTGAAGGCGAAGGCGCTCACGGTGGCGACCATGGCCACCACCACGATGATCCACCAGCGCCGGCGGAGGACGGTCAGGTAGTCGACGAGTTGCATGCTGCTCCCTGGATATGATGGGTGCGGATCGCCAGCTGAAGCACGATGACCAGCCAGGCGGCGGCGGCGGCGCGCAGCAGCGCGTCGCGCGCCCACATGGTCGGGCCGTTGAGCCGCCACGCCGCGGCGCTCTGGTCGAGCACCACCACGTTCAGGCCGGTGGCGCCCGGGCGGGCGAGCGGATCGCCCCACAGCACCAGGCCACGCTCGATGAGCACATCGCGCGCCGCAGCGCCGAGCGCCAGCGCCCGGTCGGGCCGGTCGGCGCTGGCGACGAGCGTGACGACGCGGCGCTGGTTGCTGGCGCGCAGCATCGCCCGCACGTCGTCGGCTTCGAGCGGCACGCCCTGGCTGGCCAGACGCGCCGCGACGGCGGCGGCAAAGGGCTGGCCGGCGATGATCGCCGGGGCATCATAGGCCAGCGCGTCCTCGGTATCGAACCGCCGATCCTCGCTGCGCGTCAGCAGCAGTTGCACCTCGGCGCCGTAGCGGGGCGGCTCGCGCGCCGCGAGCGCCACGCTGAGCGTGGCGACGAGGATGGCCGCAGCGGCGATGCTGCGCCACACCATGCGCAGCTGCTGCAGATACCAGCGCGGCGCCATCAGCTGTCCTCCGGCATGGCCACACCTGCGGCGAGCAGCTCGCGGCGCACCTGCCCGGCGAACCGTGCCGCGCCGAAGCCTTCGGCGTGCTGCCGGACCACCGGTGGATCGTAGCGGTCGGCCTGGCTGCGCTCGATCCCCGCCATCAGCGCCTCGACGGTCTGCGTCGCAAAGAACCGCCCGGTGACGCCTTCGACGATGGTGTCGAGCGCACCGCCGGCCGCATAGGCGATCACCGGCCGCCCGGCCGCCATCGCCTCGACCGGCGTGATGCCGAAGTCTTCCTCGCCGGGGAACAGGAACGCGCGGCAGCGCGCCATCAGATCGCGCCGCCCGGCCTCGCTGACGCGCCCGAGGAAGCTGACCGTCGGGCCGGCGAGCGCCGCGAGCGCCGCGCGATCACGGCCGTCGCCGAAGATTCGCAGCGGCACGCCGAGCCGGCTGCAGGCCCGCACGGCCAGATCCAGGCGCTTGTACGGGACGAGCCGCCCGCCGGCGAGGTAGAACGGCTCGGGGTCGCGCGGCGTGAATGGTGGCAGATCGACCGGCGGCGCGATGATGCGCGCTTCGCGGCGGTAGTAGCGGCGGATGCGCTCGGCGACGACCCGCGAGTTGGCGACGAACTCATCGACGCGCTGCGCCGTGACGACGTCCCAGGTGCGCAGTCGCGTCAGCATCATCGCGATGATGGCGCGCACCACGGTCGGGATCCGCTCCCGGGCGACGTAGTCGGCGGTGCGCCAGGCAAAACGCATCGGCGTGTGGCAGTAGCACAGGTGAAACGCGCCCGGCGCCGGGATGACGCCCTTGGCAAAGGCGCTGCTGCTGCTGATGATCACGTCGTAGTCTGCCAGGTCGAAGCTCTCGAATGCCGCCGGATACAGCGGGAAGTAGGCACGGAACAGCCGGCGCCAGCCGGGCAGCCGCTGCATCCAGCTGGTCCGGATGTCCCAGCTACCGAATGCCGCCGGCATCGCCCGGCGATCGTAGATCGACGTGAAGACTGGTGCGGCGGGCACCAGCGCATGCAGCGCCTCGAGCACGCGCTCGGCGCCACCGTACTGGTTGAGGTAATCGTGAATGATGGCGATGCGCGCCGAGGATACGCCCGCTGCTGCCATGCCGCCTCACCTGCCGCTGCCGCAACACCACCCAGAGTATACCAGAGTTTCGCCGGGCGGGGCGGCGCGCCGGCTCCGGCGGGTGTGACGTCACGTGTGGCACGGGGGATGACGACGCGCCGGTCGGCTCGCGCTGCGGCGCACGCTCCGGGGTTTCCGCATCGCAGCGAGCACCGTCGCGCCAACGCCGCGGTGCACCTGGCCCCTCGCAGCGCCCGCGCCCTGGCTGGGCAGCCCGCGCCGCCTGGCCGTGCGCCTGCCGCGTCAGACGTCCGTGTCCTACGAAACCTGCCAGCGCACGGGGGGCAACCCCGCGGCGCCAGCGCCGCGCAGCCCACCTGCGCGGGCAGTGGCAGGAGGCCGTATCGGCGGCCCTGGCGCTGGCAGCCGCGCCCTGCGACGGCGCGCCACCGGGCGGGTGTTGGCAGCGCCCGCAGCCGTTCGTGCGGCCGCGGCACCGTCGCCACCTGCGAACGGCCTCCCGCCCCCGCTGCTTCGCGGCGAGGAGATCGCGATCGCTCGCCGCATGCTCCTGCGCACTGCGATACGTCACGTCACGCCCGGCTCCGGCGGCACCCGGGCAGCAACATCACAGCGGCATATTGCCGTGCTTGCGCGGCGGCAGATGCTGGCGCTTGCCGCGGGCCAGCGCCAGCGCGCGGATCAGCGCCGGCCGCGTCTCGCGCGGCTCGATCACCGCATCGATGTAGCCGCGCTCGGCGGCGATGTAGGGATTGGCAAACCGCTCCTGATACGCCGCCGTCAGCTCGGCCTGCCGCGCCGCCGGATCGTCTGCCTGCGCCAACTCGCGGCGGAAGATCACGCGCACCGCCGCCTCGGCCCCCATCACCGCGATCTCGGCGGTCGGCCAGGCAAAGTTGAAATCCGCGCGGATGTGCTTGCTGCCCATCACATCGTACGCCCCGCCATAGGCCTTGCGCGTGATCACCGTCAGCTTGGGGACGGTCGCCTCGGCATAGGCGTACAGCAGCTTGGCGCCGTGCCGGATGATGCCACCGTGCTCCTGCTGCGTCCCCGGCAGAAATCCCGGTACGTCGACGAAGGTCACCAGCGGGATGTTGAAGGCATCGCAACAGCGCACAAAGCGCGCCGCCTTGACCGACGAATCGATGTCGAGCGTGCCGGCGAGTTGTGCCGGCTGGTTGGCGACGACGCCCACCACATGGCCATCGAGGCGGGCGAAGCCGATCACGATGTTGCCGGCCCAATGCGCCTGGACCTCGAGGAAGCTCAGCTGGTCGACGACGGCGCCGATCACTGCCTGCATATCGTAGGGGCGTCGCGGATTGTCCGGAATGATCGTCTGCAACACCTCGTCCATCCGGTGCGGATCGTCCTCGGGGGCCCGATACGGCGGATCATCGAGGTTGTTCGCCGGCAGGTACGACAGCAGCAGCCGGATCTGCTCTGCCGCATCCGCTTCATCATCGGCGGCGAAATGCGCCACGCCGCTGCGGCGATTGTGCGTCAGCGCACCGCCGAGCGTCTCGGCGTCCACCGTCTCGCCGGTGACCGCCTGGATGACATCGGGCCCGGTGATGAACATCTGCGACGTTCCCTTGACCATCACGATGAAGTCGGTCATGGCCGGCGAGTAGACCGCACCGCCGGCGCACGGGCCGGCGATCCACGAGATCTGGGGGATGACCCCGGACGCGACGACGTTGCGGTAGAAGATCTCGGCATAGCCGCCGAGGCTGACGACGCCCTCCTGGATGCGCGCGCCGCCCGAATCGTTGATGCCGATGCACGGCACACCCATGCGCACCGCGAGATCCATCACCTTGCAGATCTTCTCGGCCATCACCTCGCCGAGCGAGCCGCCGAAGACGGTGAAATCCTGGGAGAACACGCAGACCGGCCGGCCATCGATGGCGCCGTGGCCGGTGATCACGCCATCGCCCGGCGGATGCTGGCGTTCCATGCCGAACGCCGTGCTGCGATGGATGGCGAAGGCATCGAGTTCGGTGAACGACCCGGCATCGAGCAATGCGTCGATGCGCTCGCGGGCGGTGCCCTTGCCGCGGGCATGCTGGCGCTCGCTGGCGTGTGGGTCTGCCTGGGCCGCCGCCCGGCGGCGGCGTAGTTCCTCAAGCCGCTGGTGTGTGGTCATGGTGGCCTCGCTTGTGTGCACCGCGCGGCGGTGCGGTTCAGTCGGATGCCAGCGCGAGCAGGCGCGCGGCTGCGTCGGTGGGATCCAGTTGGCCGTCGGCGACGGCGGCGCGCAGCCGGTCGCGCGGCCCGGCGTGGCGTCGGGCCAGTTGCTCGCGCAGGGCGGCGTCGACCAGCGCATCGAACCAGGCGGCGGCCTGCGCACGGCGGCGCTCGTGCAGCGCGCCGCTGGCGCGGGCGGCATGCCAGCAGGCATCGAGCGCCTGCATGAACGCCGCGATGCCATCGCTGCTGAGCGCCGAGCACAGCACCACCGGCGCCGGCTGGCGATGCGGGCCGGCGAGGATGCGCAGGGCGCGCTGGTATTCGGCCTGGGCGTGGCGCGCCGCCGCCAGGTTGGCACCATCGGCCCGCGGGATGAGCACCAGATCGGCGAGCTCGATGATGCCGCGCTTGATCCCCTGCAGCTCGTCGCCGGCGCCGGCCTGCACCAGCACAACAACACAATCGACTAGCTGCTGGACCGCCACCTCGCTCTGCCCGACGCCGACCGTCTCGACGATGATCGGATCGAACCCGGCGGCCTCGCACACCACGATCGCCTCACGCGTCGCATGGCCGACGCCGCCGGGCGTCGCGCCGCTGGGCGACGGCCGGATGAATGCCCGCGGCGCGCGCGACAGCCGCTCCATGCGCGTCTTGTCGCCCAGGATGCTCCCGCGCGAGACCGTGCTGCTGGGGTCGATCGCCAGGACCGCCGGCCGCCGGTCGGCGGCGACGAGCGCCAGGCCAAACGTCTCGATCAGGGTGCTCTTGCCGGCGCCGGGCGGCCCGGTGATGCCGATGCGCGGCACGATGCGCCGGGCGGGCGCGATGCACCGCAGCAGCTCGGCCGCGAGCGGGCGCTGTGCCGCCGCACGGCTCTCGACCAGCGTGATCGCCCGGGCCAGCGCACCGCGGTCGCCTGCGACGACGCCGGCGGCGAGGGCTGCGACGTCGGGCGGGCTCACGCCGGCAGCTCCCAGCCGGCGCGGCCGGCCAGCAGCTGCAGGATGTCGTCGGCGGCGCGGGGAATGACCGTCCCCGGGCCGAACACGGCGGCGATGCCGGCAGCCTGCAGGCGCGGCACATCATCGGGCGGAATGACCCCACCGGCGATCACGAGGATGTCGGCGCGTCCGGCGGCGTCGAGCGCGCGGCGCAACGCCGGCAGCAGGGTCAGATGGCCCGCCGCCAGCGAGCTCACGCCCACCAGGTGGACATCGTTCTCGAGCGCCTGGCGCGCCACTTCGTCGGGCGTCTGGAACAGCGGGCCGATGTCGACGTCGAACCCGAGGTCGGCGAAGGCGGTCGCGATCACCTTGGCGCCACGGTCGTGGCCATCCTGGCCGAGTTTGGCGACGAGGATGCGGGGCCGGCGGCCTTCGAGCTCGGCAAATGCGTCGGCACGGCGTCGCACGCGCTCCAGCATGGCGCGATCATCGTACGCGCCGCCATAGACGCCGCCGAGGGCGCGGCCGGTGGCCTGATGGCGACCGAAGACACGTTCGAGTGCCGCCGACATCTCGCCGAGGGTCGCATGGGCGCGTGCCGCGTCGATGGCGCTGTCGAGCAGATTGCGCGTCGGATCGGCGGCGGCGGCGCTGAGCGCCAGCAGGGCCTGTTCGACCGCGACCGGATCGCGCGTGGCGCGCAGGTGCGCCAGCCGGGCGATCTGGGTCTCGCGCACGGCCTGGTTGTCGACCGCACGGATGGGGATGGCGGCGGCGCCGGCGGCGGCATACCGGTTCACGCCGACGATCGTCTCGCTGCCAGCGTCGATGCGCGCCTGGCGTTGCGCCGCCGCCGCTTCGATGCGCTGGTTCGGCACGCCCGCCTCGATGGCGCGCGCCATGCCGCCGAGCTGCTCGACTTCGCGGATGTGCGCCCAGGCGCGCCGCATCAGCTGGTCGGTCAGCGCCTCCACCGCATAGGCACCGCCCCAGGGATCGATGGTGTGGCAGACGTCGCTCTCGTGCTGCAGGATGAGCTGGGTGTTGCGCGCGATGCGCGCCGAGAAGTCGGTCGGCAGCGCCAGGGCTTCGTCGAGCGCATTGGTGTGCAGCGACTGGGTGCCGCCGTGCGTGGCAGCCAGCGCCTCGATGCAGGTGCGCACGACGTTGGCGTGCGGCGCCTGGGCGGTCAGGCTCCATCCCGAGGTCTGGACGTGGGCGCGCAGCGCCATGGCGCGGGGATCGCGCGGCTGGTGGCTGGCCACGATCCTGGCCCACAGCAGGCGCGCCGCGCGCAGCTTGGCCAGCTCCACCGGGTAGTGCATGCCCACCGCCCAGAAGAACGAGATGCGCGTCGCAAAGCGATCGAGGTCGAGCCCGGCCCGCAGGCCGGCGCGGAGGTACTCCCAGCCATTGGCCAGCGTGTAGCCGAGCTCGAGGTCGGCCGGCGCGCCGGCTTCGTGCATGTGATACCCGGAGACGCTGATGCCGTTGAAGCGGGGCATCGCGCGGGCGGTGTAGGCGACCACGTCGCCGACGATCCGCATCGAGGCGGCCGGCGGATAGATGTAGGTGTTCCGCACCATGTATTCTTTGAGGATGTCGTTCTGGATGGTGCCGCTCAGCCGCTCCGGCGGCACGCCCTGTTCCTCGGCGGCGACGACGAACAGCGCCAGGATCGGGATCACCGCGCCGTTCATCGTCATCGAGACTGACATGCGCTCGAGCGGGATGCCGGCGAACAGCTCACGCATGTCGAGGATGGAATCGATCGCGACGCCGGCCATGCCCACATCGCCGACGACCCGCGGGTGGTCGGAGTCGTAGCCGCGATGGGTGGCGAGATCGAAGGCGACCGAGAGGCCGCGCTGTCCGGCGGCGAGATTGCGTCGGTAGAACGCGTTGCTCTCGGCCGCCGTCGAGTACCCGGCGTACTGGCGGATCGTCCAGGGCTGGTTGCGGTACATGCTGGCGTACGGGCCGCGCAGGAACGGCGGCAGCCCGGCAGTGAAGCCCAGATGCTCGACGCCGGCGAGGTCTGCGGCGGTGTACCACGGGCGCAGGGCGATGCCCTCGGCGGTATGCCGCCCGGCGGGGGCACGGTCGCCCGCGGCTGGCGGTTCGTCGAAGGCGATCCGGGTGAAGTCGGGGTCGGGCATCATGCGCCTCCGGGCGGCAAGGGCGTCAGCACCGGCGCGTGGCGGTCGTCGCCATGGATCGGCCACATGCGCGCCAGGTGGGCCAGCGGCTGTGTGGCGGCGGCGGCGATCAGCCCGGCGAATGACGCCAGCGGGATCACGCCGGCGGGGGCGGCATCGCACGCAGGCATGGCCGGCAGCACCTCCGCGTCCGCGTCGACGAAGTGGCTGGCGCCGACGATGGTGCGCGGCGCCGCTGCCGCCGCCCGGATCGATGTGGCGACCAGGCCGGTGGTGAGCGCCGGCCACAGGCCGCCGGCCGCCTCGATGTGCTGGAAGCGCTGCCAGGCGGCCCGCGCCAGCGCGGTGGTGCGCGCCTCCAGGTGCCACGAGCCGCCGGCGAGATCGGCGATCTCGTCGAGATGTGCCTCGTGCCGCACGATCAGCTGCGTGGCGCGCGCCAGCTCACGGCCGGCCTGGCCGCCTGCGGGCGCGTCGTAGGGCGCGATGCTGAGGATGTCGGCGCCGCCGAGCGCGCCCGCGACGGCGCCGAGGGTGTTGCGCACGGCATTGAGCAGCGGGTCGCGCCGCGAGGTGCCGCGGCGCGCGCTGCAGGCATGGATCACGGAGGCCTGGGCCGCGGCATCGCCGCCGAAGGCGGCCAGCACGCGCGCCAGCAGCAGCCGCATGGCGCGCAGCCGCGCCGCGCCCTCGAAGACCTGACTGTCGAGCGACAGGCGAATGATCAGGTGGCGCGCGATGGTGGCCAGCGGCATCTGCTGCGCCGAGAGCCCGCGCACATGTGCCGCCAGCGTCGCCAGCGCCAGGGCGAGCTCGTCGACCGCGCCGGCGCCTGCCTCGAATGCGACGGTGGCGTCGACGGCGATGGTGCGGCATGCGGGAGCATGCTGCGCCGCCCAGCGCGTCATGCCGGCGAGCTGCGCGTAGGCGCTGCCCTCGCCGCCCGGCAGCACGCCGTGCAGCAGCAGCTGCGCCGCCGGGTCCCACGCACAGCTGCCCGCGCGGCATGCCCCCCGGCTGGCGAGCGCCGCCAGCAGCGCCGGCGCGGCGGCTCCGCCAGTCAGGTGCAGCGCCGTCGGCGGAGCGATGCCATCGAGCAGCGCGCCGAGCACGGCGGCATCGCGCAGCACCACGCCCGTGCCGGCCAGCGGATCGCAGGCGATGCCGACCGCCTCGGGGGCTACCGCCAGTTCGGCGGCGAGGTGGCTGGCCGCCTCGTCGGGTGCGCTGGCGTCGATGATCTGGCACATCTGCCAGCCGCCGGCGTGGCGCGTGCCGCGCCGGTATGGTGCGATCCCGGGAGCGGCGGCGATCTGCGCGCCGGGCGTGGCGGCATCGGCCAGCGCCGGAATCTCCAGGCCCGCCGCATCGCGCAGCGACAGGTCGCGCACGGCGTCGGCCCCGAGCTCCCGCGTGATGTGCTCGCGCCATGCGCCCGCCAGCAGCGGGGCAAACATCGTGAGAATGCGGCCGTCGTCCGGCGCATCGGTCACCTGCATCATCGTGCCCCCGTGATGGTCATGAGCGCCCGGCTCGCATCGCCGGGCGAGAATGCACCGAGGGCACCCTCGCGGGTGCCCTCGGTGACGTGGCGGGGATGACGGGATTCGAACCCGCGGTCTCAACCTTGACAGGGTTGCATGTTAGGCCTCTACACCACATCCCCGAGGAGCAGGCGCCGCGCGCCGGACTGGTGACCCCAGCGGGATTCGAACCCGCGATCTTCACCTTGAGAGGGTGACGTCCTAGGCCGCTAGACGATGGGGCCAGATTGTTTGGCAGACCGCTCTCGCGACCAACGGGACTATAGCACAGGTCGCGAGAAAATGCAAATCGCCCCGGACGCCGTCAGGGCGCCAGCGTCATGCCGACGCGGTAGCCGCCATCGACCTGCAGCACACTGCCGGTGATGTAGTCGGCGGCATCGCTCGCGAGGAACACGGCGGCGTGGCCGATGTCGTCGGGAGTGCCGAGGCGGCCCCACGGGATGCGCGCGCCGGTGCGGCGCAACTCCTCCTCGCTGGCGAAGCTGCGCTCGCCGGGCGTGTCGATCGCGCCGGGGTTGATCACGTTGACGTTGATGCGGTAGGGCGCGAGCTCGGCCGCCAGCGTCGGGCACAGCTGATTGACCGCAGCCTTGGCCATGTTGTAGGCGGCGCTGGTCTGCAGCGGGACATGGGCCAGAATCGAGCCGATGATGATCACTTTGCCCGGCCCGCCACGCGCGACCATGTGGCGCGCCGCCGCCTGGCAGGTGAGGAACACGCCGAACTGCGTGACCTCGGTCGTGCGCACGACGTTGGCCCACGTGGCATCGACGACCCGCTCGCGGATCGAGCGGGCGGCGTTGGCGACGGCAATGTCGATCCGGCCGAACCTGGCGACGGCCGCAGCGACCAGCGCGTCGGCGGTCTCGGGCGCCGCGATGTCGCCGACGTATGCCAGCGCCCGCCGCCCCAGCCGCTCGATCTCGGCGGCTGTCGCATGCACATCGGCGACGCCGGGCAGGGCGGGGTCGAGGTCGTTGAGCACGCAGTCGGCGCCCTCATGCGCCAGCGCCAGCGCGATGCCACGCCCGATGCCGCGGGCAGCGCCGGTCACCAGCGCAATCCGGCCAGCGAGTCGTCCCATGGGATCCTCCTCATGCCACGCTGTCGAGCAGGGCGCGCAGGGTGCCGCCGGCGATGTCGGGCAGATCGTCGGCACCGATGGCCGGGAGTTGCTCGAGGACGCCGATGGTCTGCGCAAAGCTGAGCCATTCCAGGCTGGGGCTGTAGTCGGAGCCCCACAGCAGGCGCCGGGCGCCGAACGCGGCGACCAGCGTCGCCACATACGGCCAGGCGGCCTCGTGGGGGTATGCATAGCCGGGATCGCTCAGCGCATAGAATCCGCTGAGCTTGACGAAAACCGCCGGAAACCGCGCCAGCGCGCTGACGCTGGCCAGCGCCGCGTCGGGCAGCACGTCGGGCGCCGGCTGCCGCGGCGGCAGGCCGAGATGCGCGATCAGCAGGCGCAGCGTCGGATGCCGCGTGAGCACGGGCTCCCACGCCGACCAGGCCGCGCCGCGCGAGTTGACGCTCAGCAGCCAGCGGTGCTGGTCGAGCCAGCGCCAGATGGCATCGGGGACGGCCGCCAGCGCGGCGAGCGCGGGTGAGTCGAACAGGTACAGGCTGAGGCCGATGAATCCCTGCCGGCGCCGCTGCTCGAGCCACGGCAGGGTCAGCGCGGCGGGGTCGGCATACGCCGTGGGCGCGATCCACGGATGCCGGCCGACCAGCCCGGCGAGGTACTCGGTGTTGCCGAGCGCCCAGGGCTGCCCCTCGTAGCCAACCACCAGCGCCCGGCTGATGGCATGGCGCTCGGCCAGCGCCGCGTACAGCGTCACCTCGTCGGGTGCGATCCGGCGGCAGGTGGCGGGCAGCAGGTCGGCGTACCCGGGGTAGAACAGGTGGATGTGGGCGTCGGCACGCTGCATCATCAGGCTCCATGCTGCGCGGCAGCCTCGAGGCGCTCGAGCCAGCCGAGCAGTCGTACGCCGTCCTCGAAGCGGGTGCCGGGCGGCGGCACGGCGCCGCGCGCCACCCGGCAGAACATGCGCAGCTCCTCGGCGAGCCAGCCGCTCGGCGCCGCCGGATCGCTGTCGATCGCCAGGGTGAGCGGCCACTCGTGGCGGTCGGCCCAGATGCTGACCGGCTGCGGGTTGAGCTGCATCCGCCCCGCCCACCCCTGGCCGTACACCTCGAACCGGTCGAAGCCGTCATCCGGCATGCCCGGCGGCGTCAGATACGAGGCGGTCAGCCCAGCCCACAGGCCATCGGCCCACTCGAGCCGGGCGATCGCCAGATCGATCGCGCCGTCGCCGTGCCGATGATGCAGCGCGGCGGCGACCCGCGCCGGCTCGGCATCGCCCGCCAGCACCAGCGTCAGCGCCAGATCGTGGATCATCAGCAGGCGCAGCGGCGATTCGCCGCCAAACCGTGCGATTGTGGCATCCGGCCGGTGCCGCTCGGCCTGGATGTAGTGCAGCCGGCCGCGCTGCCGCGCCTCGCGCGCGATGTGGCGCACCTCGGGGGCAAAGAGCAGCACGTGGCCGAGCATGACATTGCGCGACTGCGGCGCGACCAGCGGCGCCAGACGCCGCGCCTCGGCCAGGGTCGGCGCCAGCGGCTTCTCGATCAGCACGGTGGCACCGGCACGCAGCGCCGCCTCGGCCAGCGCGATATGGCTGGCGGTCTGCGTGGCGATCACCCAGGCCTCGGCGCCGGATTCGCGCAACGCCGGCTCGAAGGCGTCCCAGCCAGGGACGCCGGGCAGATCGGCGGCGAGCGCGGCGCGGGCGTGCGGGTCGGCATCGACCAGGGCCACCAGCCGGGCTTCGGCCAGCCCGGCCAGCGTCAGCGCATGCAACCGGCCGAAGCGCCCGACGCCGACCACCCCAATGCGCACCGGGTTCATCGATCACTCCCCAGCCGGCGGCCACTGCGCGCAGTGCCGCTCAGCGCTTCAGAATGCCGCCATTCACGTCGATGGTCGCTCCGGTGATGTAGCTGGCCATCGGCGACGCGAGAAACAGCACGGCATGCGCGACTTCGCGCGGCGTGCCCAGCCGGCCGAGCGGGATGAGCTGCTCGACGCGCTGGCGCGCCTCGGCGCTGAGCAGCAGCGGGTCCGCATCGATCTGACCGGGCGCGATGGCGTTGACGGTGATGCCGCTGCCGGCGAGATCGCGGGCGAGCGTCTTGGTGAACGCCAGCATGCCGCCTTTCGAGGCGGCGTAGTCGACGCCGGCCGAGATTCCGCCGGTGTGTCCGCTGACGGATGCGATGTTGATGATCCGGCCGTGGCGCCGCTGCTGCATCAGCGGGGCAGCGGCGCGGGCGCACAGGTATGCGCCGGTGAGATTGGCGGCGAGCACCGCCTGCCAGCTGGCCGGCGTGATCTGGTCGATCGGACCGAAGTGGATCAGGCCGGCGTTATTCACCAGCACATCGAGCTGGCCGTGCCGCGCGACCAGCTGCGCCAGCAGCGCCGCGACCGCCGCCTCGTCGGCGACGTCGGTCGGGACGGCCAGCACGCGCTGGTCGCCGTGCGTGGCGGCCAGCGCCTCGGCCGCCGCCGCCAGCGCGGCTGCGCCACGCGATGCGATCACCACCGATGCCCCCGCTTCGAGCAGGACCTCGGCCACGGCACGGCCGATGCCGCGCCCGCCCCCCGTGACGAGCGCTACCTGGCCTGTCAGATCGAGCAGCGCCGCGCCACGCGGCCCGGGACATTCCATCGCGCGCTCCTACGCCATCAGCCGTAGCTCGTGGCGAATGCCACGCATGTCGGCTTCGAACTCGAGCCCGATCACCGGCGGCAGGCTGTAACACCAGTGAAATGCGTGGACGGCGGCCGCGCCCAGTGGCGCGAGCACCGTGTCGGCCAGGTAGTCGAGCGGGGTGTGTGCGCAATACAGCTGGAGCGCCGTGATGTCGTCGGCCTGGCAGCCGAGGCCGGCCAGGCGCTGCGCCATCACGGCCATCACGTAGCGCGCCTTGGCGCGGCGCCCCGCGGCCGAGGTGTCGCCCTCGGCGATGATCCGCGCGCCGTCGAGCTCGCCCGACCCGGCATTCACAAAGGTGCGGGGGGCGGCGTCGGCCGGGACGCTGTAGCTGAATGCGTACAGCACCGGCTCGCCGGGCGGCGCGAACGCCGGCGCGACGTTGGTGCGCGCGATCGGATTGACCCCATCGAGCAGGATGGCGCGTGCCTCGAGCAGCGTGCGGTAGCCGGCGTTGAACGCGTCGAAGCCATCCATGCTCCATGGCCGGGGCGAGCGCAGCTCGATCGCGCACAGCGCCTGCGCCGGCCGCCCCAGCGCCGCCAGGTGCCGATCGATCACCGTGAACCCCTCGCGGTACGGCAGCGGCCGCTGCAGCGTCGCGCGCACCAGCTCGAACCCCGCCAACGCCACGACCCCCGACGAATACGGTGCGCTCCCCGGCAGGAACGCGTAGCCGCCCGCGGGATGCTCCACCAGGCCCATGCTCACCCCTCTGTCTCCGTCTCCACCGGAACCCAGCATCGTTCGGCGGCAGCCTGATAGACGGCCTGGACCAGCGCCACCGACACCCGGCCGGCCGTGCCGTCGGGCTGGGGCGCACGCCCGTCGCGGACCGCCGCCGCCATCTCGGCCAGTTCGTCCACCATGCCGCGCATCGTGCGTTCGGCGAGGCTCTGTTCGGGCGAATAGAAGCGCTCGATGGTGCGATGCTCGCCACGCAGCAGCTCGATCGAGTCCCACGAGCGCACGTGCAGCATGCCTTCGTCGCCGTACACCAGCAACTCGCACGTCACGGTCCGGTATGGCCCCCAGTGCTGGAAGAACGTCCCCTGCGCGCCACCGGCAAACCGCGCCAGCGCCGAGCCATAATCCTCGCCCTGCTCGCCGGCCGTCGGCTCGACCAGCGCCGCCACCGCGGTGATCGGCTGGCCGAGCACCCAGCTGGCGCGATCGAAGCCATGCACCGCATTGCACATGAATACACCGCCGCCCGCGATGGTGCGGTTGCGATACCAGGGCAGCACGAACGCGTGGGTGATCGACATCGAGTCCAGCAGCGTCAGCGGGCGGCCGATCGCGCCCTCGCGGATCAGGCGGTGCGCGGCGCGCATCTCGGGGTAGAAGTGATGGGTGAAGCCGGTCATCAGCCAGACCCCGGCGCGCCGGCAGGCCGCGATCATGGCGTCGGCCTCGGCGACGGTGCGCGCGATCGGCTTCTCCATGAGGACATGGGTGCCTGCTGCGGCGGCCGCTTCGGCGACGGCCAGGTGCGGCTCGGGCGGCAGGCAGACGCTGATGATGTCGAGGCCTTCGCGCAGCAGCGCGGCGTGGTCGGCGAACGGCCGGCATCCGGTGGCCGCGGCCAGCGGCGCCGCCTTCGCCGCGATCGGATCAGCCACGCCGACCAGTTCGACGTCGGCAAGCCGGGCGTAGGCGCGGGCATGTACTGCGCCGATGAAGCCGGCGCCCGCCACGCCGACGCGCAGTCGTCGCGTCATGGCAACCTCCCGGGCTGCGCCGCATGGAGCGCCGCAGCGATCTGCTCGAGGACGACGCGCTCTTCGCCGGGCGCGAGGCAGTCGGGCGTCGCCGCGATGGTGTCCTCGCCCAGCGCAGCCACCGCGATCCGCGGCTCGCCCTGCCACAGCCGCTCGCGCAGCGCGGCGCCGGTCAGGCCGCAGCGCGCCGCATCGAGGGTCAGGAGCATCCGCGGGGTCGGCTGGCC
>JAGWYG010000169.1 GCA_018969485.1 Chloroflexota bacterium | reverse complement strand
GCTGCGGTATGATGGTAGGCATTGATGCCCGTCCTGACCGCGCGACGGCGTAGAGCGGTCGCGGCCGGCATCAGGCGAGGATCAGCCTGGCTCGTCGGTACCCCTCGCTGACATGCGCGACGCTTGCACCGATGCTCTCGGTATGGCACGGGGCGCCTTTCGCAGTAGGCACCACTCGACCGGCGTGGATACTGATCGGTCGGGCGATGATACTACTCGTGCGACCAAGATTCGTGGATCATGGGCTTGCGCCGGCGCAAGGATGTATGCTATGCTGCTATGCAGATGCGTAGCACCGTCCGTATCGACGCCGAATACAGATCGACCGCGATGGTGAACCCCAGAGCATACGTCTGGGCACACACGGGCATGAGGAGTACCACCATGAAGATTCGGAGCGCCGTCCGTGCCGGTAGAACCTATCCGGCCCTACGACCTTTACGAATACCGGAGTACGACCGAATGGGACGCCCTCGCATTTGATGCAGCCTGCAGCGCATCCGTCGTGGGCGGGTGGTTCGGGCGCGACGACCTGCGGGTAGTCGCGGCCGGTATCGGGCGAGGATCAATCAATGCGATGGCTCTGGCGGACACTGATGCCAGTGGTCGTACTGCTGGGCGTACCGGGCACGCCGCCAGCGCTGGCCGCTGGCGTCACCGTCGAGCGCGTCAGCGCGCTCGTGTGGCACGACGGCCAGCAGAGTCGGCTCGTGATCCAGGTGGTCGTCACAGGCACCGCATCCGCCGGGCTCGATCTCACGCTGCCGGCAGGTGCGACGATCGACCTGCTCGAGCCTGCGATGACGCTCGAACCGCTTGAGGCGGTCACGGCGCCGATCGACGATGTACGCCAGGAGCTCGTCTGGGATCGGCGGCCACTCGCGCCCGTGCCGTTGATGGCGCCCCGCCCGCCAAATGCGGCGACCCGCCTCACGTTCGAGTCCACGGCGGCGACCGGGCGCCTCCAGTTTGCGCGCGACGGCCGCAGCGCACCGCTCGGCGTCGCGCTGCCCGGCGACGCCGCCGCGGCGCTGCGCTGGCTCCAGGCGCAGTTTGCCGGTGCCGCGCTGGACCTGTTCCTGGCGCTTGATGCGCCCACAACCATCCGCGGCGCGTCCCCGGTGTTCGTCGGGCCGCTCGCCGGGCTGCCCGCAAGCCCGGTGCTGACGAAACTGCCTGGCTCGCCGCTCGTCGTGCGCCATCAGCTGACCATCGTCGCACCGCTCGCGGTGACAGCATTGGCCGATCCGACGCCGGTGCGCCTGCGCGTACCGCGCACGGTCCAGATCGACGGCTGGCGCCGCATGGCGCTGCCCATCATCGGCGTGGCGGCGGTGATGGTCGCCAGCGTGATGGCGTTCAGCCTGTCGCTGATCATCCGCCGCCGCATCGATGCGCTGGGCGAGCGCCGCTGAGCCTCACGGGATCGCCAGGATCTTCACGATGTTGCTCACGCCGCGGACGGTGAACGGATGTCCGCCGATGATCGCGACCAGATCACCGGAGCGGGCCAGGTTGTGGGCGGGAAGATATGTTGCGACATGCCTGCTCAAGTCGCTCAACCGTGCGACCATGGTACTCAGAATGGGAACCACACCATGCACGAGGCTCAGGCACTGATAAGTCTGCCGGGATGGCGTGAATGCATAGATCGGAACCATCGGGCGAAGGCGGGCGAGCAATCGTGCGGTACGGCCGCTCACGGTGAACGCCACGATTGCGCGCATCGGGAGCGTCTCGGCGATGGCGTTCGCGGCGGCGCTGATGGCATCATCGATGCCTGGCTGATGCGGAATCTTCCAGCGCGCGGCGACATCACGCGTGTCGCGGCGCGCATCATGCTCGGTCACCTCGATGATGCGGCCCATCATCGCGACGGCGGCAATCGGATGCTGGCCACTCGCCGTCTCGCCGCTCAGCATCACGGCGTCGCTGCCGTCCATGATGGCGTTGGCCACGTCGCTCACTTCGGCACGCGTTGGGCGCGGGTGCCGGATCATCGAATCGAGCATCTGCGTCGCGGTGATCACCGGGATGCCCGCATCGTTGGCGGCGGTGATCAACTGCTTCTGGACGACTGGCACCTGCTCCGGTGCAATCTCGACGCCCAGGTCGCCGCGGGCGACCATGATTCCCTGGCACTCGCGCAGGATCGCCCCGAGATCGTCGAGCGCCTCGGGCTTCTCGATCTTGGCGATCACCGGTGTGCTGCGGCCCGCGGCGGCGATCACCTGCTGAATCTCCTGCAGGTCGGTGGCGCGCCGCACGAAGGAGAGTGCGACGTAGTCGACGTCGTGCTCCAGCCCAAACTGCAGATCCTCGCGATCCTTGGCGGTGAGCGCCGGCGCGCTGACGGCGACGCCTGGCAGGTTGATGCCCTGCGATTCGCGCAGCGAGCCGCCGAAGACAACCTCCGTGCGGACATCCGTGGCATCGGTCTCGATCACGCGTAGCTCGATCAGTCCGTCGGAGATCAGGATCCGATCGCCGGGCCGAACGTCGGTGGGAAGCGCCTGGTAGGTCGTCGACACGGCATGGCGGTCGCCGACGAGCGTGCGCGTCGTGATGGTGAATGCGGACCCAGCCACGAGCTCGACCGGATGGCGCTCCCAGAGCGGGCCAGTGCGAATCTTCGGTCCCTGGAGATCCTGCAGGATCGCCAGCGGCCGGTTGTGGCGCTCGGCGGTGGCGCGCAGCAGGGCGATGCGCGCTGCGTGCTCGGCATGCGTGCCGTGCGAGAAGTTGAGGCGGGCGACGTTCACGCCAGCCAGGATGAGCTGTTCGATCAGTTCGGGCGCGTCACATGCCGGGCCAATCGTCGCGACGATCTTGGTCTTGCGCAGGTTGGCAGCGTCCATGCGGTGTACCTCCAGTGTGGCGTCGCAGCTATGGTCCGATGATTACGAGCGGGGCGATACGTTCGATCAGGGCGTTGCCGATACCATCGACGCGCTGGAGATCACCGAGCTCGCGGAATGGTCCGTTGGCGTCGCGGTGTGCGATGATTCGTGCGGCGATGGCGGGCCCGATCCCGGGGAGTGCATCGAGTTCGGCGGCGCCAGCACGGTTCAGGTCGATCATACCATGAGCAGCGTCAGATGCGGCCGGCGGAGCGCCGGATGCCGCAACGGATTCGCCGATGCGCGGGATGTGAATGTGGGATCCATCGCTGAGTGGTGCTGCCAGGTTGACGACAGCCGGATCGGCTTCGGGGGCGAAGCCACCGGCAGCCAGCACCAGATCCTTCACTCGCGCCAGCGCTGGCAGGCGATACACGTCCGGCGCCATCACGGCACCACTGACATAGGCGATGACCTCGGCCGCGGCTGCCGATGTCGGCACGGGCTCCGCTGTCGGGGGCACGACATCTGCGGGCTCAGCGGCGGGTAATGGCGCTGCCGCTGCATCGAATGCCAGCGCATCGACGGGTGGTTCGGCGTCATCGCGCCAGCCGACCATGAGCAGGTACATGCCGACGAGCACGACAGCAATGCCGAGCAGCACCCATGGCTGCTGGCGGAGTCGGGTGACGATCGAGTCCATCGGTACCTCCTGCACAACTCAGGTCGTGGGTCTGAGTCTGCGGCATGGACGCCGATGATGCTATGCCCCATCTGTACTGATCACTGGCGGTCTGTCGGCTTGTCGCGGGTGGGCCGCCGGGTGCGCCCGGCCTCGGCGGGGGCTGCGGCGCGGCGGGTGCGGGTGCGCGTGG
>JAGWYG010000057.1 GCA_018969485.1 Chloroflexota bacterium | reverse complement strand
GCGATATCGACCTCGACGGTGACGAGGACACCTTCGAGGCCGATCAGCGCGCAACTCATGATTCTGGCGACCATGGTGATCCTCCACCCTGCCACATGCGCTGGCAACCGGCAGCAATGCGCCGCACCCCGCGTGCCCGGTCGGCCGAGCACGCGTCGGCTGTCGATATACCGCCACGACCGACGCCTCGTGACGGATCGCGCTGGCACGGCGCGCCACACAACCTGGCCGGCGTGCCAGCCACACCTTGCGTCGACTGCTCAGGCGATGTGTCGCCATCTGGGAGAACCTCGCCACGATTCCGGGATCTGCCGCAGGTGCGTTCGGCTACAATGGCGATGTGTGCCCGGCCAGCCATGCCGGAACCGGTGCACAGCACCGCACGTCTATGCGGTAGGCGTCGTATTCCGGGAAAAGGAGACTCCATGCGACACACCATTCTCTGGCTCACCGTCGTCGGCTGGGCGCTGGCGGGGTGCACTGCCGTCGATCCTGGCGCCGCACCAGCCGCAGCGAGCGACAAGGTTCCACCGGCGCTCGTCGGCACGACCTGGCGGCTGGTCGCGCTGGATGCCGCCGGGACGCTGCAGCCGGCCGCGGGCAGTGCGCCGATCACGGCGCAGGTGATCAACGAGGGTACGCTGAGGCTCAGCGGCAGCGCCGGGTGCAACACCTACAACGCGCCGCTCGATCTCAGCACGGGGGGGTTCGTGGTCGGCAATGTGGCGACCACACGCAAAGCCTGCCAGGACGATGCAGTGATGCAGCAGGAGCGCAGGTTTGTCGCGATGCTCGCGCGGGCGCAGACGGCAACCGTACGTGAGGGACAGCTCGAGATTCTGGACGCGCAGGGAACCACCATTCTGGTGTTCGCTGCCGAGGGGGGCTGATGATGCGGTGGTACGGCATCCTGATGCTCGGCGCGCTCGCGCTGTGCGCCTGTAGCACCCCTGGAGCGCAGTCCCCCGATCTGGCCGGCACCACCTGGCGGCTGACGTCATTCGGTGATGGGGGCGCAGCACGCGCGCCGATCGGCACGGTGCCGATCATCATGGCGATCACGCGCGACGACGCCGGAGGCTTCCAGGTCGGCGGCACCTCCGGCTGCAACCAGTATGCCGCCGCACTCACCGTCGACGGCACATCATTCCTGGCGCGTGATGTTGCGGGGACGATGATGGCCTGCGTCGAGCCAGGCATCATGGAGCAGGAGGGCGCGTATCTCACCGCGCTGTCGGCGGCACGCGTCGTGCACGTCGAGGTCGGTGAACTGCATCTGATCGATGAGGCCGGCACGACACTGCTGGTGTTCGCGCCAGCCACGCAGCCGTAGCGATTGCCCGGTACCGGGCGGCACGGGCTGGCACGCGCGCGGTGCGCGGGCTGCTGCTTCGCGGCGACCCGGCGACGTGGTGACCGGTTTGCTCACACGGCCCGTTGCGCGCGCGCTGTCCCGGCAGCATGGCGGTCGCCGCCCTCATGCATCCGGCGATGCGTCCAGCGCGCTGCCACGCACGGCGCGATAGCGCTCGAGGGCCACCAGGCGCTGACGGGCATGGTCGACGACCGGTGCCGGATAGTCGCGGCCGATGACGCAGCCGACGACCTGCTGCTCGGCTGGCGACAGGCGCCACGGCTCGTGGATGACGCGCGCCGGGACGCGGCGCAGCTCCGGCACATAGCGCCGCACATAAGTTCCGTCAGGGTCGAACTTCTGTCCCTGGCTGGTGGGGTTGAAGATACGAAAGTAGGGCTGGGCATCGGTGCCGGTACCGGCGGCCCACTGCCAGCCACCATTGTTCGACGCCGGGTCGCCGTCGAGCAGATGCTGCATGAACCAGCGCTCGCCGCGGCGCCAGTCGATCAGCAGATCCTTGGTGAGAAACGAGGCGACGATCATGCGGCAGCGGTTGTGCATCCAGGCTTCGGCGCGCAGTTGCCGCATCGCGGCATCAACGATCGGAAAACCGGTACGGCCATCGCACCAGGCCGCGAACCGCGCGTCATCATCGTCCCAGCGGATGTGGTCATAGATCGGGCGGAACGCGCCACGCAGGACGTGGGGGAAGCAGAACAGGATCTGCGCGTAGAAGTCGCGCCACGCGAGCTCAGCGATCCAGCGTGCCGCACCGGCGCCGCCTACTGCCTGCGCCGCCCGCCAGGCAGCCGCTGGCGCCAGGCAGCCGAAGCGCAGATAGGGCGACAGCTGTGATGTCGCCGACTCGGCGGGGATGTCGCGCCGCTCGTGATAGCGCTCGAGCGCGCCACCCGGAGCGACGAATGCCGCCAGCCGCTGCAGCGCCGCGGCTGCGCCGCCCGGCGGTATCGGTGCCGCTGCAGCCGGGATGCCCAGATCCGCCAGGCGCGGCGGGCCATCGGCTGTCATGCCGGGGGGCAGTGGCGGAATGGCCGGCGCCGGCATCGCCGCCGTCGCGTGATGTACCAGCCAGGCCTGCCAGGCGCGCAGATAGGGGGTGAACACCGTGTACGGCCCGCCACTCGCCGTCCGCAGCGCCTCGGGCGGCACGATCGTCACCTCGTGGCCCGTGTGCGTGGCGATGCCGGCGTCGCGCAGTTGCGCCGCCACTGCCGCATCGCGCCGGTGCGCATACGGCGACACATCGCGGTTCCAGCTCGCCAGCGCGACGCCGTGGCGACGGCACACCTCGGGGAGCACCCGTCGCGGATCGCCGCGCAGCACCAACAGCCGGCTGCCGCGTGCAGCCAGTTCGCGATCCAGCGCCACCAGCGCATCGAGCAGGAACGCGATGCGCGCCGGCGCGCGGCCCGCAGCCCCGAGCAGCGCGTCATCGAGGACGAACAGCGGAATGAACTGCCGTGCCGCCGCGACCGCCGCCAGCAATGCCGGATTGTCGGCCAGACGCAGGTCGCGGCGAAACCAGTGCAGCGCGATCATGGCACCTCGCACTGCGTCAGCGCCTGCCGCAACGCCGTCAGCGGATCGCCCCGCGGGATGAACTCGTGCGCCACGAAGCCGGTAAAGCCCGTCGCCGCGATCGCGCGCATCACGGCCGGATAGGCGATCTCCTGCGCATCGTCGAGATTGGCACGGCCCGGATTGCCGGCGGTATGGTAGTGACGGATATGTCGCTGGTGCCGGCCGATCGTTCGGATCAGATCACCTTCCATCACCTGCATGTGATAGATATCGTAGAGCAACCCCACCGCCGGCGAGTCGACTGCTGCCACCACCGCCGCAGTCCAGTCGGTGCGATCCGCCTGGTAGTCGGGATGATCCACCCGGCTGTTGAGCAATTCGACGACCAGTGCGACCCCCGCCGCCTCGGCCGCTGGTGCAACGCGGCGCAGCCCGGCGACCATCGCCGCCGCGCCGGCCTCGTCGCTCAGGCCGGCGCGCGAGCCGCTGAAGCAGATCAGGTTCGGGATGTGCCAGCGTTCTGCCTGCCGGATGGCGTCGAGCAGCTCGCGCTCAATGCGCGGGTGGTGTTCGTGACGGTTGAGCCCGGCCACGATCGATTGATGCCCGGCGACTGCGCTGATCGTCAGGCCCGCATCGCGCACCGCCGGCCACCAGGCGGGATCGACCAGATCCAGCCCATCACAGCCGAGCTCGGCTGCGGCGCGGATCAACTGCTCCGGCGTCATCAGCCGGGGAACGAGGCACCACCAGGCGATCGCCTGTCGAAATGACGCCATCGGCTCACCTCATCTGCATGAGATCAATGCCGCTGAGTATAGCATGTCGGGTACAATGGGCGCGTCGCCGTGATCGGCTCGGCCGACTGGGGCGACGATCCACCGGTGTGACGGAGGCCCATGACGCTCCGCAATTCTGGCTGCCCGAGGAAAGCATGACGCTTGCGTTTTCCATCACCGCGCGGGATTCCGCCACCCGCGCCCGCGCTGGCGTGATCCAGACCGCCCACGGCGCCGTCGCGACACCGGTCTTCATGCCGGTCGGCACGCGGGGGACGGTCAAGTCGCTCACCCCTGATGAACTGCGGGAGCATCAGGTCCAGATCATCCTGGGCAACACCTACCATCTGTACCTGCAGCCGGGCCACGAACTGATCGCGACGCACGGCGGGCTCCATCGCTTCATGGGCTGGGATGGGCCGATCCTCACCGATAGCGGCGGGTTCCAGGTGTTCAGTCTGGTGTATGGTGGCATCGCCAACGAGGTCAAGGGCCGCCGCGCCGCCCATCCCCAGGCACGACGCTCGCTGGTGCAGGTGAGCGACGACGGGGTGGTCTTCACGTCGTACATCGATGGCTCCAGGCACCTGTTCACTCCCGAACGCAGCATCGAGATCCAGTGCGGCATCGGTGCCGACATCATCCTTTGCTTCGATGAATTGCCCCCGTTTCACACCGGGCGCGACTACACCGAGCGTTCGTTGCGGCGTACCCACGACTGGGAGACGCGCTGCCTGGCGTTCTGGCGTGCCACCCGCGACGGCGGCCTGCCATTTGTGGCGCCGAATCCCGACCAGGCGCTGTTTGGCATCGTCCACGGTGGCGTTTATCCGGATCTGCGCCAGCGGAGCGCGGAATATCTCCGTGATCTGGGATTTGCCGGGCTGTGCATCGGCGGCTCGCTTGGTGGCGACAAGCAGCAGATTCGTGAGGTCGTCGACGCGACAGTGCCGCATCTGCCGGATCAGTTGCCACGGCACCTGCTGGGCATCGGCGATGTCGATGACCTGATCGATGGCGTAGCGCTCGGCATCGACATGTTCGATTGCGTCAGCCCGACGCGGCTGGGGCGGCATGGTGCGGCGCTGGTGCGCGATCCGGCGCGGCGCTGGCGGCTGAACGTCAGCAACGCCGCGCTGCGCAATGATCCGCGCCCACTTGATCCACGCTGCACCTGCCTCGCGTGCCGGCAGTTCTCGCGGGCATACCTGCACCATCTGTTCCGTGCCAACGAACTGCTCGGCATCCGCCTGGTGAGCCTGCACAACATCGCGTTCCTGCATGCGTTGATGCGTGAGGTGCGCGCTGCGATCATCGATGGCACCTTCGCGCACCTGCGCAGCACCTGGCTTGACGCCCGCCAACATGCCGGGGAGCCCACATGACCGACGACGCCCTGTCGATCCGGCGCGCCGCGGCCGCCGAGCTCCCGGCGCTCTGGGCGCTGACGCTGCGCACCGACGCGCACGCCGCGCCGCCGGCGCCCGGTGCCTGTGGCCCCGATCTGGCACACCTGTACACCAGCGCCGAGCTGTTCGTCGCCTGCCGCGGCGCGCAGATTCTCGGGTTCGTCGGCGTCGCGCGGCGTGATCGCACCGCCTTCATCACCGACCTGTTCGTCGATCCTGCGGCGCAATCCAGTGGCATCGGCAAGCGGTTGCTGCGTCATGCGCTGGCACCCCACCACGGCACGCGCCGCTTCACGCTGAGCTCGGCCGATCCCCGCGCCCTGGCGCTGTATGTCCGCCAGGGCCTGCAGCCGCTGACGCCACAGCTGCACCTCAGGCTGGGGCGCCTCCGGGGCGCGCAGGCTTCGCCGCGGCTGGTAGCCCTGCTCGGCCGCGGCGACGACCCGGCGCTGCTCGACTGGGACGCGCGCTGTGGCGGGCGCAGCCGGCCGGCCGATCTGCGGTACTGGCTCGAGGCCGAGCGTGGCGTGCTGCTCTGGCTGCGCCGCGGCGCGAGCGTGGTGGGCTATGCGCTGGTGCGGCTGCAGCGCCCGGGCCAGCCCGGCGCGACTGTCGGCCCGCTGGGGGTGCTCGATGCCGCGGATGCCGCCGACGCGGTGCAGGTGGCGCTCGGTGTCGCCCTGGAGCGCGCCGCCGAGGCGCGGCTGATGCTGGATGGTGCCCACCCCGCGCTGCAGCGGCTGCTCGAGCATGGAGCACACATCACCGGCCACGACATGCTCATGAGCGACGGGCCGCTGCCTTTCGACGGCGCGCGCTATGTGGCATCGGGCGACAGCCTGTTCTGATCCGGATCGTGACCACGGAGATCGGCCAGCACCGCCAGCGCCGCCCGCTCCCCGCTCAGCATCGCCCCCTCGATGCTGCTGTGGGTCGTGTATTCGCCGGCCAGGTACAGGCCGGCGCGCCCGCCGCGGTTGCCCGGCAGCCGCGCCGCGCCGCCGGGTGGCTGGCGGAACTGGGCGAACGGGATCCGCACGATCCCGAGCAGCTGCGTGTCGGCCAGCGCCTCGAGCGCGGCGCGGTCGCCGGCAAAGATCTGCCGCAGCTCGGCGCGCACCGCCTGCTCCAGCGCGCCATCGTCCGGTGGCGGCGTGCCAGCGAGCGCGACGCTCAGCAGATGGTGCCCGGCTGGTGCATACCCCGGCACCACGTTCGTCAGCTGCTGCACGCTGTTCACCAGCGGATCGTGCGCCGCGTTCAGCACGATCTTGCGCCCGGCATATACGCGCCGCGCCCCCGCCAGCAGCACCGTCGTCGCCGACCAGGCGGCCGTCGGCGCCGCGATGCCCGCCAGACGCGCCGCCGCCGGCGCATCGACCGCCAACACCGTCGCGTCGGCGCGCAGCAGCCGGCCATCGGCCAGCCGGGCACCCGCCACGACGCCGGCATCGTCCAGCAATCCGACCGCCGCGCAGCCCAGCATCACGGCATCGCGCGCCGCCAGGGGGGCTGCCAGCTGCTCGCTCAGCTGCCCGATGCCCTGCGCCGGCAGCACGGCCCGCCCGGCAACCAGCGCGCGGAAGATCGCACGAAAGCGCCTGGCACTCGTCGACAGGCTGCGGTCCAGGAAGATTCCGCCGTAGAACGGCCGGAAGAACCGGTCGATCATCGTCACCGAAAACCCCGACCGCACCAGGTAGTCCAGCGTCGATTCGTCTGGCTCGTCATCGGGTTCGGTGCTGCGCAGCCGCCACACCAGCCACAACACCCGCAGCTTGTCGGCCAGCGGCACCATCGTGTTCAGCGCCGCGGCCGGCGCCGCCGCCGGGTCGCGGAATGGATCGCTGACGACCGCCCGTCGCCCGGCGATGCTGATCACCGCGCCGGGATCGAATGCCGATATCCCGAGCGCCGCCAGATCCACGTAGCGCCGAACCGTCGGATATGAATCGAACAGCACCTGAAACCCGTGATCGATGATGAAACCATCGCGCCGCGTCGAGCGTACCCGCCCGCCCACCGCCGGCGCGGCATCGATCAGCGTGCATGGCACGCCGTGCTGCTGGAGCACTCGGGCGCAGGTCAGGCCGGCCAGGCCGGCGCCAATGATCAACACCTGTGGCATAGTTGACAAATCACCCGTTCTCGTCAAGGATTCGCTGTGACCGACGACCTGTCTGTGTCCACCGGGAAGGAGCGACCCATGGTGACCAATCCGATCTCACTGCAGATGTATACCGTCCGTGATGACGCCGCCCGTGATCCCCTCGGCACGCTGCGGGGCGTCGCCGCCGCCGGCTACCGGGCGATGGAGCTCGCCGGCACCTTCGGCATGAGCGCCAGCGATCTGCGCGCCGAGCTCGACCGCCTCGGCGTCGTGGTCTCGGGGGCGCATGTCGCGCTCGAGCGCCTCGAGAGCGATCTCGACGGGGTCATCGCCGAGATGCAGACGCTCGGTGGCGCATACGTGATCTGCCCGTTCCTGATGCCGCACCGTCGTGGGAATCTCGCGGCGTACCAGCGCCTCGCCGGTACGCTCAACAGCATCGGCGCACGCTGCCGCGATGCCGGATTGCGCTTTGCTTACCACAACCACGACTTCGAGCTGCAGCGCTTCGGCGACACCACCGGGCTGCACGCCATGCTGAGCGGTACCGATGCCACGGCAGTCGCGTTCGAGCTCGATGTCTACTGGGCGACCTACGCCGGCTTCGATCCGGTGGCGCTGATCGGCGAGTTCGCCGGCCGAGCGCCACTCATTCACCTCAAGGACATGACGCCGCCGCCCGAGCGGACCTTCGCCGAGGTCGGCCACGGCATCCTCGACATCCCGGCGATCTGCGCGGCGGCTGATGCCGCAGGCGCCGAGTGGTTCGTCGTCGAGCAGGATCGCTGCCAGCGCCCCGCGCTCGAGAGCGTACGCCTGAGCCATGAGTACCTCACCTCGATCGGCCGCTGATCAGGCCTTGCCGCCCTGCGCTCCGGAGCCTTCCGGGCGCAGGGCCCGAATGAACATCGCCGAGATCTGCTCGGCGACCCGCGCGGGGTCGGGCGTGCCACCGTTCGAGAATCGTGCGATGTACAGCGCTCCGAGAAACGCATAGAACACATGCACGACGATCGCCGGATCGAGGTTCGGATCGACCTCGCCGGCTTCGAGCGCCATCCTGACTTGCTGGACGATCGCGGCATCGAAGAGCTGCAGCCGCTCGTGCATCGCTGGATTGCGGCAGACGATCTCGAACAGCTCGGGCGTCCATGGACGCAGCTGCATCGCGCGCTGGTCGATCTGCAATTGCACTGCGGTGCTCAGGATGCGGCGCAACTGCTCGAGTGCCGATCCGGCACTCCCTTGCCCGATGACCATCGCGAGTGGCATCATGCCGCGCATCATCGCCGCGACGATCACATCTTCCTTGGTCGGAAAATGACTGTAGAGCGTCGGCTTGGAGATGCCGGCCCGTGTCGCCAGCTCATCCATCGAAATCGATGGAAATCCCCGCTCGCCGGCGATCTCTTCGGCCGCGCTGAGAATCTCCTCGCGCAACAGTGCGCGCCTGCGCTCGCGTAACGTCCCTGCCACCCGAGGCCCCCCTTGCTGTTCCACGCGCGCCCGGCGTGCTGCCGGTCGGGTCGGTGCATTCGCCACTGCAGGCCAGGTGCGTGCCCGGCACATCCATCGACTGCGCGGTTATCGTAACACAGGTTGAACATACCTGGTGCAATTCCTGTGCATCGCGTCTGACGAAGCAAACATTGCCCGAAGAGACACTATTCTTTCCTTGCCAGTAAACCAATTGTACGGTATAGTAAGCAGCGACGCAACCTGGCGGGCGCGCCTGACGACGGAAGGTACAGAGGTTCATGGCCAACGATCAACGACACGAGCGGCTCAGCGGCATGCCGCTAGCAGACACCTCGATCCGGCAGCCAGTCTTCATCACCATGCTGATGGTCCTGACGGTGACGTTCGGGCTGCTGGCATTCCGCACGCTGCCGGTCAATCTCCTGCCAGACTTTTCGGTCCCGGTGATAGTGGTATCAGTCGTCTACCCGGGCGCCAGCCCCGAGAGCGTCACCGAGCAGGTGGCGAAGCCGATCGAAGACGCGATCAACACCATCAACAACCTGAAGAACATCACGACCACCGCCAACGAAGGCGTAGCGACGATGGTGCTGGAGTTCAACGAGGGCACCGACATCATCCAGGCCGACCGTGACGTCCGCGAGAAGGTGAACGGCATCCGGCCGGCGCTGCCGCGCGATGTCCGCGAGCCGGTCTTCCAGCGGTTCGACCCGAATGCCGCGCCGATCATGTCGATCGCGATCGCCGACACCACCGGGCGCGACGCGCTCACCGTGCGGCAGATCGTCGACGACGAGATCGTGCCGCAGCTCCAGCGCGTCGCCGGGGTCGGTTCGGCCACCGTATCGGGCGGCGAGGAGCGGCAGATCAACGTCTTCATGCAACTCGACAAGCTGAGCGCCTATCAGATCCTGCCGGCGCAGATCAGCCGATCGCTGCAGCAGGCCAACACGAACCTCGGGCTCGGCACCATCACCACCGGCGACACCGACATCAGCCTGCGTGCACCAAGCATCCTGCAGCGGCCCGAGGACATCGCCGCGATCCAGATCACCGGCACGCGCTACCGGATCGGCGACGTCGCCACCGTCGAGGATGGCATCGTCCAGCGCGTCACCTATTCGCGGCTCGACGGCGTCGAGACGATCATCGTCGCCGTGCGCAAGCAATCCGGCACCAACACCGTCCAGGTCGCCGACGGCGTACGCGTGGCGCTCGAGAAGATCTTTGCCGCCCGCGGCGACCTGCGCTACATCATTCCGAGCGACCAGTCCGAGGCCGTACGGCAGTCGACGATCAGCTCGCTCGAAGAACTGGTCTTCGCCTCGGTCGCAGCGCTGCTGGTGGTGATGGGCTTCTTCGCCGGCTGGCGGCGCATGATCACCACGGCGCTGGTGCCGGCGCTGATCGTGCTGCTCGGCATCGGCATCCTGCCGGCGATGGGCATCGCGATCGACCCGATCATCCCGCTGGCCGCCTCGATCACCATGTTGATCGTCCTGACCTTCATCCGCGATCGCAACACGCTGGTCACGATGGCCGGGCTTCCGATCATCCTGATCGGCACCTTCGCCCTGATGCCACTGTTCGGGCTGACCATCAACCTGATCACGCTGCTGGCGCTCTCGCTGTGCGTCGGTCTGGTGATCGACGATGCCATCGTGGTGCGCGAGAACATCTTCCGCCACACCGAACGCGGCGAGTCGCCGCGTGTCGCCGCCAGCAAAGGCACTGCCGAAGTTGCCCTCTCGGTGCTGGCGATGACCTTCACCATCGTCGCGGTGTTCGTGCCCGTCACCTTCACCTCGGGGACGACCGGCATCATCTTCAAGTCGTTCGGCATCACGATCGCGGTTGCGATCCTGCTCTCGCTGGTCGAGGCATTCATGTTCGCGCCGATGCTGTCGGCGACGCTGTTCCGTGGCAAGAAGGCGGCGGCGCACGCACCCGACGCGGCGCATGCCCATGCCGGTGCCGTGGCGGGCGGCCGCATCGCGGACACCACCGGCCTGAGCGATGCCGAGCGCTCGTTGCTGCACGAGGCCGAGGAAGACCCCGGCCGGCTGGGCCGCGCCTACGAGCGGCTCCTCAGCTGGAGCCTGGGCTCGCTGTGGAAGCGCTTCGGCGTCATCGCCGCCGCGGTCGCGGTGCTGGTCGCCAGCGTCGCCGTCGCCTCGGGGCTGAAGTTCTCGTTCTTCCCGCAGCAGGACCCCGGCGAGTTCCTGGTGGGCTTCGAGCTGTCGCCCGGCACGACCCTCGACGAGACGCTGCGCGTCGCCACGCGCATCGAGCAGGTGCTGCGCGACGATCCGGCAGTGACGACGGTGATCTCGACCATCGGGTTCAACGGCAATCCCGAGCGCGGCGAGTTCAGCGTCAAGCTGCACGAGGGCGAAGCGAGCCCGCCGGCCCAGGCCCGCATGCGCACGCAGCTCACCGACGTTCCCGGGCTGGTCTTCGCACTGCCCGCAGCCGGTGGCCCGAGCAGCACCCAGATCAGCGGGCGTCAGCTGCAGCTCAGTGTGCAGACCACGCGGCCGGTGAGCGAGATCGCCGACTACGTCACGCAGATCGAGCGCGAGGTTCTGCCCGGCATCCCGGGCGTCGTCGACATCGCCTCGAACTTCCGCACCGGCAAGCCCGAGATTCGGCTGCTGGCCGATCCTGGCCGCATCGGCGAGCTGGGGCTGACCAACGACGACATCGCCACCTCGGTGCGCGCCCTGATCAATGGCGACCGGGCGACTGTCCTGCGGCAGGACGGTCGGGACACCGATGTCGTCGTGCGTCTGCGCGCCGAAGACCGCGCCTCGCCCGAAGCGCTGCGCGATATCATCATCCCGACCCGCTCGGGTCCGGTGCCGCTCAGCTCGCTGGGTGCGCTCGAGGTCTCGAGTGGCCCGACCGCCATTCGTCGCTCGAACCGCCTCAACCAGGTGCTGATCGGCGCGAACCTCGATGGGCGCAACCTCGGTGAGGTGCAGCGGGAGCTGCAGGCCCAGCTCGACGCGATCGCGAAGCCCGAGGGCGTGACCGCCAGCTTCGTCGGCCTGGCGCAGCAGCAGACCGAAGGCTTCGCCGGGCTGTTCCTGGCGATGGGTCTGTCGGTGCTGTTCGTCTACATGGTGCTGGCGTCGCAGTTCGGCTCGTTCACCCAACCGTTCGTCATCATGATGGCGATGCCGTTCAGCTTCATCGGCGCATTCCTGGCGCTGCGCGTGACCGACACCGAGCTCGACATCACCGGCATGATCGGCCTGATCATGCTGCTCGGGCTGGTCGTCAAGAACTCGATCCTGCTGGTCGACTTCACCAACCGACTGCGGCGCGCCGGCATGGAGAAGCATGCTGCCATCGCGCTCGCCGGCGCGATCCGCCTGCGCCCCATCCTGATGACGACCATCGCGATCATCGCCGGGGCACTGCCGGTGGCGATGGGCGTTCACATCATCGGCACCGGTGAGGGTGGCGAGTTCCGCAAGGGCCTGGCGACGGTGTTGATCGGCGGCCTGGCGACGTCGATGCTGCTCACGCTGCTGGTGGTGCCGACGGCCTACAGCCTGATGGAATCGATCACGGCCCGGGTGGCGCGGCTGTTCCGCCGTGACGAGCTCTCTCCGCCGCCGGCGAGCCCGAGCGCTGCGCCGCGGCCGACGCGTGAGACCCCCCGCGACGCGGCGCCGGTGGCCGCCGCCGCCGAGACGTTGGCGCCGCAGTCGGCGTCAAAACGCCTCTGATTGTTCGATCGTCACGATCGCGGCTGGCACCGGCCGCGATCATCACACGAAGGATTCGTATGGCACGTCATGTGAAACTGGTCGGCGGAGCACTGGTCGGCGCGGCATTGTTGGCGGTGACCGCATGTGGCGCACCGACGGCGGCGACGCCGACGGCGACCGCGCCGGCCGAACAAGCCCCCGCGCCGACTGCTGCACCACAACCGACGTCGATCGTGCTCGATCTCGGTGGCGGCGGCACTCTGCCGCTGGCGCTCGGTATCACTGGTTCAGGCGAGGTGGCCTCGGTTCGTGATGCAGACCTGAGCTTTCAGGCGACCGGCAGCATCGCAGAGGTTCTGGTCCGCGAGGGGAGTGCGGTCAAGCAGGGTGATCTGCTGGCCATTCTCGATGTTCGGCCGTTCGACCAGCAGCTGGCACAGGCCGAGGCGGCGCTGGCGAGCGCCCGCGCACAGCAGGCGGCGCTGACCGAGGAGCCGCGCGATGCGGATCTGACGGCGGCACGCGCGCAGGTGCGCCAGGCCGAGGCGGCGCTGTCCCAGCTGCGCGCCGGAGCCAAGGAGCAGGACCTGGCGGCGGTGCGTACGGCGCTGGAGCTGTCCGAGACGAACCTGCAGTCGGCGCGCGATCAGCTGTCGTTCGCCAAGACCCAGGCGGAGCTGCAGGTGCTGCAGGCGACTGAGGCGCTGACCCAGGCGCAGGCGCGCTTCTCGCAGGCCAAGTACAACTGGGAGTATGTCCAGGAGACGGGCAACGACCCGATCGTGCCGAGCGTCTCGACGCCGACGGGCACGACGCGGCCGAATCGCCTCAGCGATGGGCAGCGCGAGTCGTACGGATCGGCGTTTGTGCAGGCCGAAGCGGCTTTGCGCACGGCCGAGCGTGCCGTCGAGCTGGCGATGCGCGCTGCGGAGCAGTCGCGCCGCGCCGAGATCAATGGCGTCAAGATCGCCGAGGCACAGGTGGTTCAGGCACAGACGAACCTGGAGAAGATCCAGCTGCCGGCGGATCGTGATCGCATCGCGGCGGCCGAGGCAGCCCTGGCCCAGGCGCGCGCGGCCGAGGCCCGGCTGATCCCCGATCCCCGCGAGTCGCAGCTGGCTGCCGCAGCGGCCAGCGTCGCCCAGGCCGAGTCGGCGCTGACGCTGGCGCAGATCAATCGCGAGCGCGCTGAGCTGCGCGCGCCGTTTGATGGCGTGATCGCGGTGGTGAACATCGATCCGGGCGATTCGTCGGTGCTGCAGGGGCGCCCGGCGATTCAGATCGTCGATGATCAGGAGCTGCGCGTCGAAGCTCAGATCAGCGATGTCGACATCACCCGGGTGGCCCTCGGTCAGACGGTGAACGTCACAGTCGATGGATTTGCCGATGCGTCGTTCCCTGGTACGGTGAGCTTCATCGCGCCGACGGCGACGACCAATGGTTCGGTGCGTACGTATCAGGTGTACGTCACGCTGGAACGGCAGGACGGTCTGCGCGCTGGCATGAATGCGCGTGTCACCATCACCGACGCGCCGTGATGGGCGTGCGGCTGGCGTCTGCGGCCGGATCGCCCGGCTGCAGACGTCCGCGTCATGCGGCGGGCGCTCTCCCCCGCGCTCGTCACGCCACGATCCATGCTACAATGCACGTGGCGGGCTGGTAGCTCAGCGGTAGAGCAGCGGTCTTTTAAACCGACGGTCGTGGGTTCGATCCCCACCCGGCCCACCAGAGGAGGGCGCCATCTGTTGCAGATGGCGTCCTTCGGTTTCTGCCCGGGATGGAATGACGCTGATACGAAGCAGTTTGTGGCATCGCCCAGACCTGTTGCAGCGGCCGCTCGATCGCGTGCGCGCCGTCTGCGGCGCCGGCGTCCGGGTGGCCGCAGATGTTTGGTGGTGGTCGTGGTGCGCTCGTGGCCCATGCGCCGGCTGGGCGTGAAGATGTCCACCCCGGCCGCGACCGCCAGCGCCCCGTAGGTGTGGCGCAGGTCATGCGCGTGATCGATCGGCAGCTTCCCCGCGCCGTGGCAGCGGCGGCACTTCTCGCCCAGGCACTCTCCGGGCAGGGCTTCATCAGGTCCAACCGCTCCTGAAGCGTCATGAACTGCCGCCAGACGTTCTTCTGGTCGGGCGGCGCGCCGGTCTCCGAGCAGAACGCCAGGCCGGCCGAGTTCCAGCCCTGCGGGGCGACCTCCGGCTCGCTGGCCTGGTTCTCGCAGTGCTGGCGGAAGATCTCGACCCGGTCGTGGCCGAACCGCACCGTGCGGTGCGCGCGCGGCGTCTTGCCCTTCTTGCGCTTGCCCTGCTGGACCTGACCGCGCACGCGGCTCTCGCGTCGATCGAGGTCCCGGTCCTGGCGCCGCAGGCCGATCGCCTCGCTGAGCCGCAGGCCGCACTTCACGCAGACGTGGTAGAGTGCGGCGTTGCGGTGCGGGCGAATCTTGCCGATCGCCTTGACGGTCTCCCAGATGTCGAGCAACTCCAGCAGCGCGGCGATCTGCGGCTCCTCCATGGGCCGGATCTCATCGTCCTCGGTGTCGGGCAGTTCCACGCCCTTGCACGGGTTCGGCGAGACGCCGGCGGCGTTGAAGGCTGCGCGCACCAGCGCGAAGGCGTTGCGCACGGTGTAGGCGTCGAGCATGCGGTTCGGGGCGTTCTGGCGCGGCAGGCGCAGCCGCCCCAGCTCGGCGCGTTCCTTGGCGGCCACGTCCTGCGCTCGGTCGAGCGTCAGCCGGTCGTCCTCCAGCGCGCCGCGCGCGAGCGACGCGACGCCGATCAGCAGCGGCACGAACGCCGCAAGGGCGAAGGCGATTCCCAGGCTCAGCCACTCTGGCAGCCGGTCGGACGCCGGGCGGTGGGCGTAGAGGTACGCGCCGTTGCGCGTCATCGAGATCACCAGCGCCACGCCGAACAGTGCGCCGACCCAGCGCGAGCGGCGCAGCCGGCGCCGGCGGGCGTAGGCCTGGTACCCGACGATCGCCCAGGTCGCGACAGCGACCAGCAGGGTCATGGCCAGCGCCGCGCCGACCTCGTACCAGGCCGGGCCGCTGAACAGCGCCAGCGCGGCGGCCATGTGCACGAACGACACGCCGATCGCGAACGCCGAGATCACGCTGAAGGTCCGCTGCTGCCGCGTGATCACCGCGCGCTCGGCGTCGCCGGCGCGCGGTCGCCAACGAGGCGGTCGCCAACGAGGCGGTCGCCAACGAGGCGGTCGTGTGTGGCTGGATGTGGGTCTGCAGAATCGTGGAACGTTGTTGGTCTCGTTGACGACCGTCGAGGTGTGCGAATGACACCGACCGTCGAAGCGCTGTATGAGCAGGCGCAGCAGCTCAGTCCTGAGGAGCGTCGACGACTGGCGCAGCTCCTCGTGGACCTTAGCCGCCACGCCACGTCCTGAACAGAGCCTCGGTGAGCGGCTGCGCGCCATTCGCGCACAGATCGTCGCCAGCGGCGCCACTGCTCGATGAGGCCGCCCTGCGGGCTGAATTGGCCGATCGACGGGGCGAGCGGTGACGTGCACCTACATCGACGCAAACGTCGTGATCGCTGCCGCTCGCGGCGATGACGCACTCGCAAGTCGTGCGCTGACGTACCTCGAAGATCCACAGCGCACCTTTGTGCCGAGCATCTTCGTGCGGCTGGAGGTCCTGCCGAAGGCGGCCTACCTGAAGCGCTCCGACGAGGCCGCGTGCTACACGACATTCCTTGACTCCGTTCGTGCGTGGGCCCCGGTATCGAATGCGCTGCTGGAACACGCCCATCATCTCGCCGTTACCCACGGGCTCTCGGCGCTCAACGCCATCCACGTTGCGGCGGCGATCGCGCTGCAAGCTGATGAGCTCATCACTGCCGAGCGACCCGAAAAACCCATGCATCGCGTCATTGGCGTGAGGGTTGCTTCGCTGTTCCCACCAGGCACCTAGCTGCCGACGAGTACTGCGGCGCTGCGTGGTCCTCGCCAGAAACCCTTGTCCCGATCCATCCACGCATGTTGCACGCATATGCCTCCGATCGCCTCCGCAATGGCTGTTCCTTCGTTCTTCACACTCTCGCCACCACGGCGCTCGTTTCGCGGTGATGACGCTCCGCGCCCTCAGAATGGCGCACCCGGCCCGGCACATAGTGGCAGCGTGACGGCATCGATCGACATAAAAACGTCATATCGTAGTACGATGTATGCGCTTTATCTTCCCGACGAAGCTTGACAGTGACGTTCATTCGCGGAATACTGCTGTGATGCCTGCGTGGTATTCCGCAGCAGATTGCGTCGTTGACGCGTTGGGACGTGATGCCATCCGGAATGCAGGCCATTGACGGGCGGTCGACCGCCCGCCCGCGGAGCCGGGCGGCGCGTGATCGCCAGGGTCGGCGTGACGCATGCGGGCCAGCGCCGAGCGATGTGTCGCCGTGCTGCTGCAGACCGGTGCGGCGGCGGCGCAGGCGCGCGCGCATGCCGATGACATCGGTGGTCGCCGGCAGCCCTCGGCGCCTTCAGTCTCAGGCGCCACGATGTGCCGGCAGCGTGCGGCGTGAGCGGGCGGTCGATGCTGCAGTAGCGCGCCCGGATGACGTCGCCACGGCGATTCGTCGATCATGCGGCGCGTGCCTGCGGGGCGCCCGGCATGGTCGAGGGCGTGTGCTGGTCCGTGCAGCCGCCCGGATGACCACGTCAGTCGAGCGGCCGGTCGGCCCGGAGCGACGGCGCTGGCGTCGGCTCGCCGGCACGTCATTGGCCACCGGCGACGCTCCAGCCATCCCGAGCGGCCGCAGTGCGGTGCGGTCTGGGGGCACCAGCACCGATCGCGACGCTCCGGCCGTCCGGCTCCCGGGCTGCCCGCCGCAGCGTGGTCGTGCGCCGCGTGGCCCGGCGGGCCACCAGGTTCCCGGCGGCGCGCCGGTGGTGCGGAGCCGGCGCATTCCGCGCGTGCGGGCGTCCGATCTGGCGCGGCGCCCACCGTCGGCGCCGATGGCCTGTGGCAGATGGGTGGCCGATCGTGGGTCATGCGCCAGCCGAACCGGCGGCGGGACTGATAGCCATTGTTGGTGGGGATGACTGCACACACACGCTGGCAGCGATGGTCGTGGCCGCTGGCGCTGACCGCGCTCGCACTGCTGGCGGTCGGGCTGCGGCTCTACGCGATCGACCGGCAGAGCCTGTGGGCTGACGAAGGCATTTCGCGCACATACGCCCTGCGTTCGGTCGACGTGATCATCGGCGAAGCGCTGCGCGGCCTGCATCCGCCGTTCTACTATCTGGTCCTGCACGGCTGGAGCCGGCTGGTCGGTACGGGCGTGGCCGAGCTGCGCGCGCTGAGCGCGCTGGCCGGCGCGGTCGGGGTCGTGGTGACGACGGTGCTGGCGCGGCGCTGGGCTGGCCCAGGCGCGGCGCTGGTGACCGCGTTGGCGGCGCTGACGGCGCCGCTGGCGATCCACTACGGCCAGGAAGCGCGTATGTACAGCCTGGTGATGACGCTGGCCAGCGTCCTCTGGCTGTGGTATGACGAATGGTCCCGCCATGGGCGGCGCCGGGCGCTCGTAGGGTATGGCATCAGTGCCACGGCATTGATCTTCAGCCATGCGTTCACGCCCACGGTGATCGTCGTGCCGGCAGTGCTCGGTGCGCTGCAACTCTGGCGAAGCCGCCGCTGGCCATTACTCGCCGGCTGGGGAATCGGGCACCTGATCCTGGCGGCGATCAGCCTTGCGTGGATGCTCCTCAATCGCGAGCGACTCGCGGCATGGCCGGCAGGTGCGACGGCGCCGTGGTACACGATGCCCTTCGACATGCTCGCCAGCTTCAGCCTCGGCCGCGATCCGCCGTCTGCGCTGTATGTCTGGCTGGTGCCATTCGGCGTACTGCTCGTGGCGAGCCTCGGCAGGCTCGATGGGCGCATGCCGCCGTGGGCGCCGCTGCTGTGGTGTGGCGTGCCGCTGCTGGCGCTGATGCTGCTATCGCTCGAGCAACCCTACTACCGGCCACGCTTCCTGCTGCTGGCGCTGCCGGCGTTTCACCTGCTGCTCGGCCGTGGTGCTGCCGTGCTGCAGGCTGCGCTCGCCCGGCGTACGCGCCACGTCATGCCGATCGCCGCAGCGTTGCTCGCCGTTGCGGCGATCGGCCCGCTGCAGCGCGAGTGGTTCGATCCCGCAGCATGGCGCGATGACTTCCGCGGCGTCAGTGCTGCCATCGAGCGTTCGGCACGCGATGACGACATCATCATCGCGAATGGCCACGCCCAGTTCGATGCCCTGAAGGCCTACCTCGAGCGGCCGTTGCGCCGCGAAGTTGTGCCGCGCGTCCGACCGCTCGACCGCGTCGCTGTCGAGCACCAGCTCGGCGCGCTCGGCGACCAGCCACGTCGCGTCTACGCGGTCTACTATGTGTTGCACGAAGCCGATCCCGAGCAGGTGATTCCCGCCTGGCTGACGGCCAACAGCTTCATCGGCGGCAGCCGCTGGTACGGTGGTGTGCAGCTGGCGATCTACGAACTTGCGCACCTCGATGGCCCCGCTCGCCCGGTCGACATCACCTTCGCCGACGCCATCGCCCTGACGCACGTGCGCGTCGGCCCCGACGCGGTACTGCCCGGCGACGCGGTGCTGATCGAACTCGACTGGCAGCTGCAGGACGCCGCGACGCCACTTGATGTCTTCGTCCATCTGGTCGATGCTGCCGGGCGCATCGTGGCGCAGTACGATGGCCCGCTGGCGTCGGCGGATGCCGCACAGCACGTGACGCAGCGCATCGCACTGGTGACGACCCGCGATGACGCGCCGGGCTGGCATCGCATCCTGGTGGGCGTCGTTCGGGCCGCCGACGGGACACGGCTCACGGCATCTGTGGCGGGCGACGCGCTCGAGGTGGCCGAGGTGGCGCTGATCGCACCGCAGGCGGCGGCCCCCTGAGCGTCAGTGACCGGTCGCGCTGGCGCGCCAGGCGAGCGCCAGCGCCAGCACGATGATCACCAGCAGCGTCGTCGGCGCGGCATCGTCCGGCACCAGGCGGCGCAGCAACGGAATGGCGCCGGCAGCCAGGACGCCGTAGATCAGGTGCAGGGGAGCGACCGGGACGCCCGTCAGGGCCAGCGCGCCACCCAGGAGAGCCTGCGCCGCCAGCAGCCAGCCCAGGATGCCGATCGCCACAGCGAGTGACGCGCCGCCCGCCTGGCGGCGCAATGCGGCCACGGCGCACAGCACCAGCGCGATCGCGCCGACCAGCGTGATGGTGATCGGCAGCACGGCATGCCACAGCCCGATGCGCTCGATCATGGCCCGACCCCATGTCGTGGGCAGTACGCCGCCAGCGGACAGCGGTCACAGGCTGGCCGCAATGCGCGGCACACCGTTTTGCCGTGTCGGATCAGGTTCAGGTGAAAGGCCAGCGCCTGCTGCGGCGCCAACTCCGCCTCGAGCAACCCATGGGCCTGGTCGGCGCTGACCCGTGGGCCGATCATCGCGCTGCGCCGGGCGATGCGATGCACGTGGGTGTCGACCGGAATAGCCGGCACGCCCAGCGCAAACACCAGAACGCACGAGGCCGTCTTCGGGCCGACGCCTGGCAGGCGCGTGAGCCATGCGCGGCCGGCCGCAGGGCTCATGGCGCGTAGCGGCTCGAGCGTGTAGGCGCCATGCGCGCGGTGCAGGTGCGCCAGCGCCTGCTGGATGCGCCCGGCCTTGCGCATCGCCAGCCCCGCGCCACGAATGGTCGCCGCGAGGTGTTCCGGCGGGGCATGCTGTACCGCAGCCCAGTCGGGAAACGTCTCGCGCAGCGCCCGATAGGCCTGACCGCTCTGCTGGTCGGTGGTGCTCTGCGACAGGATGGTCGCGACCAGTTCGCCGACAGGATCGTCGCTCGGCGTGTGCTGCGGCGTGCCGTAGCAGGCGGTCAGCGCCGCGGCGATCCGGCGCACCTGTGCGCCATCACATGCCAGACTCATGCTCCCCCCGTGCCGGGTGCCTGCGCTCCCCGGCGCTCATTCGTTGGCCAGCGGTGCGATGTGCTGCACGCGAATGTGCCGCACAGTCGCCGAGCCGCACTCGGGCGGCCGACGCTCGCGCAACAGCGCGCGCCAGTAGTCGGCCGAGATCAGGTGTGGTAGCCAGTTCGAGCGGACGGTGATCCTGATCGGATGGCCCAGTTCCGCATCGTACGTGGCCGTCACACTGGTGTAGACCAGGCATCGGCATGCGCGTGCGACACAATGCGGCCGCACGCCGGCTGTATCGATCGTGTCGAATAAGCCCTCGACCGGCCGTGCCTGGGCGAAGCATGCGTCGCGCGCGCCACCGTGCAGCCGTTCCGCGCGGACGATGACATCGTACAGGCAGGTGTCGGTCTCGACGATGAGGTGATAATCGGCGAATGGCCGCTGTGCCCAGCGTTGTCGTGCCGCTGCCAGTTGCTCGCGCTCACCGGGCAGCCCGTAGTGCCACAGCGGCATGATGATGGCGACGGCGACGATGATCCACATCTGCCAGCGCATCGGCTGCTCCTGTCTGTGGCGGTGCCGGTGGCTCGCGCCGGCACACCATCAGGATGTGTGCCATTCTACTCCACCATGCCGATGACGGGATGAGGCCGCGCAGTTCCAATGCGCGGCGGCTGTGCCGCAGACGCACCTCGCTGCCATCAGGATGCTGCGGAGCGCAGGATGCGGGCACTGCGCATGCCAGGGCGCGTCGGGCGGAGCTATGCCGCACGCGCGCTCCATGACGCTGCGCGGAGATCGGGCTGCCCCACGGGCTGTGCCGTGGTGCTGCGCGCCGCCACCGACGGGCAGCAGCCTCGGCCGACGCGTGGTCGATGCGCGCATGCCGCCAGAGCCAGACCTGCCAGGCGCGCTGAAGCGCGTCGTCGAGTCTGCGTCCTGCGGGTCGGCCTGTGCCTGGCCGAGCGATGATCGGGCGCCGCTGCGCCGCGGTCAGCGCCCGAACCAGCCTGCCGGCGGGATGATGCTGCCGCGGCCCCATGATTGTGGTACGCTCTGCTCCATGCAGGTGGCACTGTGTCGAGCGCCTGACCGACACGGCGATGCCCCGCGCCCGGGCGGCAGACCCGAGGACACACGATGATGAAGACCAATGCGATGCGCACGCTGGAACGCGCCGGCATCAGCTACGAACTGCGGCGCTACCGGCTCGACGATGACGCCGACCTGGCCGGGCAGGTGGCACAGGCGCTGGGCGTGGCGCCCGAGATGATCTTCAAGACACTCCTGGTGCTGGCCGACGATGCGCCAGCATTCGCGCTCATTCCGGCACCGACCGTGCTGGATCTACGCCAGTGTGCGGCGGCACTGCGTGCGAGACGCGCCGAACTGGCGCCGCTGCGCCGGGTGTATGAACTCACCGGCTACGAGCGCGGATCGGTCACGCCGCTGGCAGCACGCAAGCCATTTCCGGTCGTCATCGATGAGACGGCGACGCTGTGGCCGGTGATCGGCATCAGCGGCGGTGCGCCGGGGTGTGAGGTGCTGCTCGCGCCCGATGATCTGATCCGGCTGCTCGTGGCGCGCACGGCCGACATCGCGCGGTGATGCTGCGGCGCAGGCATCGCGATGAAGCGCATGGCGCCATGCCGCCACGTCGCCGACCGCCTGGCCGGGATGGCGTGCCGGTCGGCGGCGTGCTCCGGCAACCCCACCAGCACATCGCGTAGCGTCAGGGCACGGCTGTCAGGCTCGTCGCCGAAGTGCACGAAGTTGTAGCGCGTCAGACAGATGTGCCAGAGCGCGGCATCACGCTCTGCCAGCATGTCTGGCGCCCGGTCGGCTCTGGCGACGATCGCGGCTGCCGTCGTGCGCTCCAGCCGCAGATCGGCCGATGCCGCCAGATCGCTGGTGACAGGCACCTCGATCAGCGCGAGCTCGCCGGCGCTGAAGCGGCAGGC
>JAGWYG010000168.1 GCA_018969485.1 Chloroflexota bacterium | reverse complement strand
GCTTCGTGGCTTCGTGTGAGCCTGCCCCGCCCCTTCGTGGCTTCGTGGCTTCGTGTGAGCCCGTCTCCCGCCCCCCGTCCCTTCGTGGCTTCGTGGCTTCGTGTGAGCCTGCCCCGCCCCTTCGTGGCTTCGTGGCTTCGTGTGAGCCCGTCTCCCGCCCCCCGCCCCTTCGTGGCTTCGTGTGAGCCCGTCTCCCGCTCCCCGTCCCCGCCCCTGCGCGTGAGGCGTGCACCAGCCTCAGCCAGGCGGTGCGGGATCGCCGAGTACCTCGGCATAGACCGCCTGTACCCGGCGATAGACGTGATCCCAGGTGTGGTGCGCGAGCACCCTGGCGCGGCCCGCGGCACCCATCCGGCGCGCCAGTGCCGGATCGCGCAGCAGGCGCGCCAATGCGCCGGCCAGCGCCGGCACATCGCCGAACGGCACCAGGATGCCATCACTGCCGTCGGTGATGACGTCGGGTACGCCGCCGGCGCGCGCGCCGATGACCGGCAACCCGGCGCACCAGGCTTCGAGGTACACGATGCCGAACGAGTCGGTGCGCGACGGCAGGGCGAAGACGTCGGCTGCGGCGTAGGCGTCGTACTTGACGGCATCACTGGCGTACGGCAGCACCAGCACGGCAGCGCGCGGCGCCGGCGGCAGGGCATCGAGCGCTGCGGCGAAGCCGGGCCACGGCGCGCCGATCATCACCAGCCGGGCGTCGGCGTGCCCGGCGGCGTGCAACTGCGCCAGCGCCGCCAGCAGGTCGTGGGCGCCCTTGTCGCGCGCCAGCGCGCCGACCGACAGGACCAGCGGGCCGTGGATCTGGTGCTGCGCCCGAAACCGCGCGCCGTCGCCGGCGCGCCCTTCGGCGGGATCGACGCCGACGCCGACCCGGCGCAGTCGCTCCGGCGCGATCCCCCGGGCGACCAGCGCCGCCTGCTCAATGCCGGTCATCGTCAGCACGCGCGCGCTGCGGCGCAGCAGCGCCAGTTGATGGCGCATCGTGTAGTAGCGCGCCACGCCGGCGTCGCCCGGCACGCCGAGATGCACGAACGGCGTGCACAGAAACGGGATGCCGGCGCGCTGCGCGAAGCGCTGCAGCGGCACCAGCGCGAAATCGAGCGTGATGTTGGTGCCGTGGACCACGTCAAATGCGTCGGCATGTGCCGCCAGCCAGCACGGCAGATCGGGCTGCCACGGCGTCAGGCAGGCCAGGCGTCGCAGCAGCGGCGCGCTGCCCGGCAGCCGCGACAGCTCGGCCATGCCGCGCCGCAGCACCGGATACAGCCAGCGGGTGCCCGGCGCGCGGCGCACCGGCAGCCGCACCACCTGCGCACCCCGCCACGCGTCCTCGCCGGCCGGCACGCTGCGCCGCCGACCGTCCCACAGCCACTCCAGATCGTAAGCGTCCGTCGTCAGCACCGTCACCTGATGCCCGTCGGCCACCAGGCGCTCGCCCCACTCGGCGAACGCGCGCGCCGCGCCGCTCGGCACCGGATGATAGAGCTGGACGACATGCAGGATGCGCCAGCGGCGCCGTTCACGGGCCACGCAGCAGCTCCGGGCGATCGCTGCAGATGCCGGCCACGCCGCGCCGCCGCAGCGCCGCGATCACCGGCGGGCGCTCCTCGTGCCAGCAGATGACCCCCAGGCCGGCGTCGGTGACGCGCTGCATCCACGCGTCATCGAGCAGCGCATCGGGCCGTGGCCCCAGCCGCTCCCAGCACGGGTGGACATACTCGGCGCCGCAGCCGCGCGCCAGCGCGACCGGGTCGACGTGGCGGCCGGCGAACAGCACGGCGCCCGGGCCGGCGCTCTGCGCCACCCACTCGGCGACCCAGTCGGGGCGGAACGATGCGCCGATGGTGTGCTCGAGCCACCCCTGGCGCCGCAGCACCGTCAGCGCCGGTTCGATGGCACGCCCATCCTTGAGCTCCAGGTAGATGCCGAGACGCTGCTCGCGGCAGCGCTGCACCAGCGTCTCGAGCGTGGCGGGCGCCTCCGGCCGGCGCGCCAGCGTCGCCGCGTCGAGCCGGTCCAGCGGCAGCCACGCCGCATCGCGCCCCGGCACGCGCCACACGGCGTCGTGCGCCGCCAGCGGCACGCCGTCGGCGCTGCACTGCACATCGAGCTCGACGAGCTGCGCCCCCAGCCGCGCCGCCGCATCGATCCCCGCCAGCGAGTTGTCCGGCGCGTACGCCGGCGCCCCGCGATGGCCGATGCGCCACGGCTCGTAGTGTTCCGGCCCGAGCTCGTGCTCCAGCCGGGCCAGCCACCACGCGATCCGCCCGGGGATCCAGTCGCACAGCGCAGCCCACGGGACGAGCTGTGCCGCGCCGAGGCAGCGGTGCTGCTCGAAGGCATACGCCGGATCGAAGGCGAATGGCGTCAGATAGCTGCGCGCCAGCAGATCCCGGCGCGGCGTGCGCTGCAGCACCCCGCGAAATAGCGGCGTCACCAGCAGCCCCGCATTGCCGACGAGCTCGCGGGTCGCGCGGCCGGTGGTCCGCGGCACGGCCGGCCGATGTGCGGCAGCGCTGGCGGCGAATGCGTGCTTGCCCGGCTCGGCATACACCACCGGCCGCCCGGCATGGCGCGCCACGCCGGGCGTGTCCGGCGCGCGCAGTTCGGCGAAGCTGCCATGTGCGCTGGCCTCGCAGCGCAGCAGATCGCCCGCCGCGTCCAGGTACACCCAGACATGTTCGAGCTCGTACAGATGACCGATGTCCCAGTCCCACCAGATCGCGTACTCGATGACCTGCGCCGCCGCGCGGGCCCCCGGCGTGGCCGGTGCCAGCGAGATCTGCCGTGGAAACGATGGCGACGGCCCATCGGCGTCGAAGAGCGTCACACCGGCCAGCAGCGGGAAGAATGGCTCGTGACGATCGAAGCGCAGCTCCGGCGACCAGCGCGCGGCGAGCGCCGCACTGGCGGCGTCCAGCCGGTGGATCAGCACGCGGTCGAGCGAGCGGTCAGCCAGCATCATCCCCTCACCCGGCATCGCCGCCCTGCGCCAGGATCGGCGGAAACGGAATCAGCCGTCGGTCGGCGTCGAGACATGCCAGCTCGACCTCCGAGTGCACCAGCAGCTCAGCGCCACGCCGCGCCTCCTGCAGGAAGGCCATGCGATACGGCGTGCGCGCCTGGTGGGTCGTCACGATCTCCAGCACATCGCCGAGCCGGCCGGCTGCGCGGAACCGCAGGTTCGCCGAGTAGACGATGATCAGGTAGCCGAGCGCATTCCACTCGTGGATCTCGCGCCCGCCAGTGGCCACATACTCGGTGCGCGCCCGTTCGAAATACCGCAGGTAGTTGGCGTGATACACCATGCCGAGGCAATCGGTGTCCTCGTAATAGACCTTGATCTGGGTGCGATGCGCAGGCATGACGGCCTCATGTCGGGCTGGCGGCGCGGCAGGCTGGCATCAGCGCCAGGGATGCACGCCGCGGATCGATGCGTCCAGCAATTCAATCGGATGGATGGTCGGCAGCTCGCGGCCGGCGCGCGCCAGTGCGCTGCGGATCTGCAGCGAGCATCCGGGATTGGCCGAGACCAGCCCAGCCACCTCGAGGTCGAGGATGTGCCGTGCCTTGCGGTCGCCGAGCTGCTGCGCCGGGCCCGGCTCGACCAGGTTGTAGATGCCCGCCGAGCCACAGCAGATCGCCGCATCGGCGATCTCGCGCACCTGCAGTCCGGGAATGCTGGCGAGCACGCTGCGCGGCTGGCGGCGGATGCCCTGTGCATGCTGCAGGTGGCATGCGTCGTGATACGCCACCGT
>JAGWYG010000056.1 GCA_018969485.1 Chloroflexota bacterium | reverse complement strand
CCCCCGTCCCTTCGTGCCTTCGTGCCTTCGTGTCTTCGTGTCTTCGTGTGAGACCGTCTCCCGTCCCCCGTCCCTTCGTGCCCTTCGTGCCTTCGTGTCTTCGTGTGAGCCCGCGTCTCCCGCCGCGGGAGCGGCAGCAGACGATGCACCGCTCCATCACGGGCCATCCAGCCGCGTATGGTATACTTGTAGGGCGACCATACGCCGCGCCATCCTTCGGCATGTTGGGGGTGCCGCATCAGCGACCCGGCGCCACACGGTGAGATGGCCGCAGCACAGCATTTGAGGTGACCGATGACTCCGCGCATACTTCTGCTGCTGCTGGCCGCATTTCTGGCCGCCTGCAGCGCCGCGACGCCCAGTGAAAGCCTGCCGACACCGACGCCCCGCCCCGCCCCGCCGGCACTTGAGCGCCCGACCTATGCCGCCCAGCGCGGTACCGTGGTCGACGAGATCAAGGTCAGCGGGTTCATCGCCGCGGTGCGCCAGCAAGAGCTCACGTTCACCCAGGACGGCTTCCTCAAGGTCCTCTCGGTCGACCGCGGCAGCCAGGTCACGGCCGGCACCGTCCTCGCCGAACTCGACATGGGAGACGTGCCGAATCAGCTGCGGCAGGCCGAAGTCGCGCTCGAGCAGGCGCAGAACGCCCTGACGAAAGTCGCTGCGCAGCGCAGCCTGGCGACGCGTCGGGCCGAGCTCGACCTCGCCGACGCCCGTGCACAGCTTGCCGAGCTACGTGCGCCGGCCGAACCAGCCGACATCGCCGCCGCCGAGCAGGCGCTCGCGCGGGCGCAGGCCGATCTCGCCGAGACGCGCAACAGCGCCTCGGCCGCCAAGTCGCAGGCCGATCTCGGGCTGCGTCAGGCCTCGGAGGCATTGCCGCTGATTCAGGTGCGCTACCGCACTGCCGCAGTCGAATGGGAAGCGGTGCGCGACCTGAAGGACGATCCGCGCTGGCAGGGGCGCTACGAGGCGTATCTCGCGGCCGACAACGCGTTGAAGCAGGCCGACTCGGCGGTGCGTGCCGCGCAGATCGCCTTCGACACAGCGCTGGCCAACGAGGGGCCCGCCATCCAGCGCGCCGAGTCGGTGGTGCGCGATGCCGAACTGCGGCTCGAGACGCTACGCCAACCGCCGCGCAGCGCCGACATCGCGGCAGCACAGCGCGCCATCGAGCGTGCCGAGATCGCACTGAGCGAAGCCAAAGCCAGCGAGGGCGACACCGCGCTCGAAGGCCAGGTCGCTGCGGCATCGCTCGAAGTCGAGCGCCTGCAGGCACAACTCGACGCCGGCAAGCTCATCGCACCGTTCGATGGCGAAATCTCGGCCATCGCCGCGCGCCCCGGGACCGCCGTCCAGGCGTACCGGGCCGTCATCACCATCATCGACGACAGCGAGAAAGAGATGCTCATCGAGAGCATTTCGTCACAGCAGGCCAGCCGGATCGGCATCGGCCAGCAGGTCAGCTTCAGCTTCTCCCGCGCACCCGGCAAGACGTACACCGGGACGATCGTCGCATTGCCGACCAGCGCCACCAGCAGCAACGCGACGATCGATGCTGATCGTGCCTATCATGTCGCCTACGAGACGCTCGACATCGACGTCGACGTCGGCGACATCGCCCAGGTCGTCATCGTCCTCGAGCAGGTCGATGATGCAGTCTGGCTGCCGCCACAGGCCGTACGGACCTTCGAGGGGCGACGGTTCGTCGTCATCCAGGATGGCGAGCGGCAGCGACGCCAAGACGTGCGCGTCGGCATCATCAGTGCCGATCGCATCGAAATCCTCGAGGGACTGAACGAAGGCGACGTCGTCGTCGGGCAATAGCGCAGGAGCGACGCGCCCATGGCAACTTCACCGAGCATCCGCCCACCGCGGGCCTTCGCTGGCGCCGCCGCGCGCGCCCAATGGTCGCCCCAGGGGTTTTTCGGCCTGATCATCGTCGCGCTCCGACGGCTGTGGAGCCATCTGGCGCTGATGCTCACCATCGCGGCGGGGTTCGTGGTCGCCATCGGCCTGACGGTGAGCATCCCGGTCTATGCCGAGGCGGTCGGCTATCGCATCCTGCGCGATGAGCTATCGATGACCGATTCGGGGGCCAGGCGCCCGCCGTTTGCGTTCATGTATCGATACCTGGCGTCGCAGAACGGGCTGATCGGTGCAGCCGCCTATGATCCGGCCGATGCCTACGTGCGCGACACCATCGCCGAGCGCCTGGCGCTGCCGATCGAACGCGTGGTGCGCTATCGTTCGACCGACAAGATGCCGATCCTGCCGAGCAGCGGCGTCGGCGACCCGCTGATGTGGGTCAACGTGGCTGCCGCCAGCAATTTTGCCGAGCAGATCACCATCGTCGACGGGCGATTGCCGCAGGTGCGCGATGATGGCGACGTCGAGGTGCTGATCCACGAAGAGATGGCGGCCAATCTCGGGCTCCAGATCGACGAGCGCTACCTGCTGCTGAACAAGCCGCTGTTCGAGTTCCAGCAGGCCGAGGCAGCCGACGAGGAGCCGATCCAGATCACCGCGCGCATCGCTGGGGTCTGGCGCGCCCAGGACGACCGCAGCGACTACTGGTTCTACCAGCCGATCACGCTGAAAGAGACCTTCTTCATCGATGAGGCAGCGTTCGACCAGTCGCTGGTCCAGGCATACAAAACCCCGATCCATGTCGCGCTGTGGTATCTGATCACCGACGGCAGCCACATTCGCTCGGCCGACGTCCCCGGAGTGCTCGGCAACATCGCGCGAACATCAAGCGATCTGGGCAACATCCTTGCCGGCATGCGGCTGGATGTCTCGCCGCGCGAAGCGCTGGCAGATCACCAGCAGCAAGTCCAGCGGCTGACGCTGATCCTGTCGATTTTCAGCATCCCGGTGCTCGGCCTGATCGCCTACTTCATCCTGCTGGTCGCCAGCCTGGTCGTGCAGCGTCAGAGCAACGAGATCGCAGTTCTGCGCAGCCGCGGCGCGTCGCGCGGCCAGGTCCTGCTGGTCTATCTGATGGAATGGACGCTGCTGGGCGCGATCGCGCTGGGGCTGGGATTGCTGCTCGGCCAGGGGGCCGGGATGGTGATGACCTGGACGCGCTCGTTCCTCGAACTGGTACCCGGCGAGCCGCTGCCGATCGAGCTCACCCCAGATGCCTGGCAGCGCGCCTGGCAGATGCTGGCGGTGCTGGTCATCGCGAGCCTCATTCCGGCGTTCGGCGTGGCGCGCTACACGATCGTCTCGTTCAAGAGCGATCGTGCGCGTGCCGGGCAGCGGCCGCTCTGGCAGCGCGCCTACCTCGACATCTTGCTGCTCATCCCGGTCTGGTACGGCTACTCGCTGCTGCAGCAGCGCGGCACCGTCGCATTTCTCGGCGGCACGGCAGGCGATCCGTTCGGTAATCCGCTGCTGCTGCTCGCCCCCACGCTATTCGTGTTCACGATGGCGCTGATCGCGGCGCGGCTGTTCCCGCTGGCGATGACGCTGCTGGCCTGGCCGGCCGAACGCCTGCCCGGCATCGCGCTGGTGACGGCGCTGCGCTATCTGGCGCGCACGCCCAGCGCCTACACCGGCCCAGTCCTGCTGCTGGTGCTGACCCTCAGCCTGGCGACGTTCACCGCATCGATGGCGCGCACGCTCGACCAGCACCTCTACGACGAGGCCTACTACGCCAACGGCGGCGATATGCGCGTGTATGATCTCGGCCAGGCGACCGAATCGGCGGCCGGCCCGGGATTTGGCACCGCGCCGGCTGATGGCGCCGCACCCGAATCAGACGTCCTCGAGGGACCGCGCTTCCTGTTCTTGCCGGTGACCGAGTACCTGCGCATTCCCGGCGTGACCGGGGCGACGCGCGTGTCGTCGAGCGGGGTCGAGGTGCGTGGCAGCACCAGTTCGCTGTCGGGGCGCTTCATCGGCGTCGACCGGGTCGATATCACCCAGGTGACGCGCTGGCGCGATGATTATGCCCGGGAGTCGCTCGGCGCACTGATGAATCGCCTGGCCGACGATCCATCAAGCGTGCTGCTCAGCACCGACATGGCGGCAAAACTCGGCGCGCGCGTCGGCGATCGTCTCACCATCCTGATGAGCGATCTGGATAGCCGCGTCGAGGTGCCGGTCACGGTCGCCGGCTATGTGCGGCTGTTTCCGACGATCTACCCGGCCGATGGCCCGTTCATGATCGGCAACCTCGATTATGCCCACGATGCCCAGGGCGGCATGTATCCCTATGATGTCTGGCTCAGCGTCGACGACACCATGACCCGCGAGCGACTGGAGCGGGGCTTTCTCGACATCGGGCTCGCAACATTCGAGCGCGGTTTCATCCCCGAGGAGATCCTCGCCGAGCGGCAGCGCCCCGAGCGCCAGGGGTTCTATGGCCTGCTGTCGGTCGGCTTCGTGGCATCGGCGTTTCTCACCGTGCTCGGGTTCCTGTTCTACTCGCTGCTCTCGTTCCAGCGCCGGTTCGTCGAACTCGGCATGCTGCGCGCGATTGGCCTCTCATCGCGCCAACTCGGCACGCTGCTCGCCTGCGAACAGGCGCTGATCATCGGCATCGGCGGTGCCGCCGGCACGCTGATCGGCGTCGCCGCCAGCCAGTTGTTCATCCCGTTCCTGCAGGTGCGTCGCGGCGAACACCCGCAGATCCCGCCATTCATCGTCGGTATCGCCTGGGATCAGATCGCAGTGATCTACGCGGTCTTCTTCGGCATGCTGCTGCTGGCAGTGGCGATGATGGTGCTACTGCTGCGCCGCATGAAGCTGTTCCAGGCCGTTAAGCTCGGCGAGGCAATATGACGACGGAGCCACTCATCCTGTGCGAGAATCTCGTCAAGATCTACAAGCTCGACGAGATCGAAGTTATCGCGCTGCAGGGCCTGGATCTGACCGTGCAGCCCGGCGAAGTGATGTCGCTGGTCGGTTCGAGCGGCTCTGGCAAAACAACCCTGCTCAACGTGCTGGGCGGGCTCGATCGTCCGGCGGCGGGTCGGCTGGTGGTTGCGGGCAATGATCTGCTGAAGATGACGGATCGCGACCTCGATGCCTATCGGCGGCGCTACGTCGGATTTGTCTGGCAGCAGAAGGCGCGCAATCTCATCCCATACCTGAACGTCGAGCAGAATGTCGAGTTGCCGATGATCATGAGCGGCATCGCACCGCGCGAGCGCCGCGCCTGGTCGTCTGAGTTGATCGAGGCGGTGCGGCTGGGGCATCGACGCCACCACCGGCTGGCACAGCTGTCGGGCGGTGAGCAGCAGCGCGTCGCCATCGCCATCGCGCTGGCCAATCGCCCGGCGCTGCTGCTCGGCGACGAGCCGACGGGCGAGCTCGATTCGGCGACTGCCGAGGTCATCTTCGACATCTTCCACCAACTCAATCGCACCTACGGGCTGACCGTCGTGATCGTCAGCCACGATCCACAGATCGCACGCTTCGTCGATCGGGTCGTCGCCATCCGCGACGGCAAGACCAGCAGCGAGACGATCCGGCGTGCCGAGAGCGAGGAGACGGCCGACGCAGCCGGCGCGGGCGCGCCGGTGTTCGAAGAATTGGTGATGCTGGACTCGGCCGGGCGCCTGCAGGTGCCCAAGGAGATCCGGGAGCGTTACGGCATCGGCGATCGCATGCGTCTCGAAGAGACGCCGGATGGCCTGCTGCTGCGGCCAGTCCTGAGCGGTGAACTGGCAACGCCGGCGAAGCGGCTCACCGAGCCGGACGAGCCGCCGACGGCGCGGCCGCGTGGTGTTCGCCGCTGGTTTGCCGGATTGCGGCGCCCGCGGTGATGGCGTCGAGTGGTGGGGCGACGAGGAAGTGATGACGAGCGCAGAGCAGATTGCCGTACGGGCTGACCGGGTCGTGCGTGCCTATCATGTGAACAACGAGGACATCCTGGCATTGCGGGGCGTGAGCCTGCGCGTGCCGGTCGGCGGGTTCACGGCGTTGATGGGACGCTCGGGCTCGGGCAAGACGACGCTGTTGAATATGATCGGTGGACTCGACCAGCCAACGCAGGGCGATATCGCGCTGTTCGGCACATCGCTCCGTGGTCTGGGGCAGGAGCAGTTGACGATGCTGCGGCGTACCAGGATCGGCTTCGTGTTTCAATCGTTTGCATTGCTGCCGATCCTGTCGGCGTGGGAGAACGTCGAGATGCCGTTACGCATCGGTGGGGTGCGCAGTGGCGCTGAGCGCCGCCGCCGCGCCGAGGAAGCGCTGTCGCTGGTCGGCCTCGAGCGCTGGGCGACGCATCGGCCGGCCGAGATGAGCGGTGGCCAGCAGCAGCGTGTCGCCATCGCCCGTGCGCTGGTGACGCGCCCGCCATTGCTGCTGGCCGATGAGCCGACCGGCGAATTGGACTCGACGACCGGACGCAATCTGCTGACGCTGCTCCGCGAGATTGTGCGCTCTGAGCGCGTGACGCTGGTGATGGCGACCCATGATCGCTCGGTTCATGAGTTCGCCGATGAGGTCCATCACATGCGCGATGGGGCAATCTTCGAACGAACGGTGGCGGGCGACGCCGTGGCAGGGGCCGCGCGCTAGGTGGGGCGACGGCTGGGCGCACGACGCGCCCGCATCATGCACCACCGGCTGGCGGATCATCGGCGGAACCACCCGCAGATCCGCCGGCACGGCGCATGCGCAGCGAGCGGCCACGCGACTGGAGCGACTGGAAGAAGTCGCTGTCGACGATCTGATCGACTTCCTGCCGGCGTTTGTTCTCATCGATCACGATCGTCAGCTGACGGATCTCCTGACGCAACGCCTGCTCGCGGCGATAGGCATCGAGTGCGGCGACCGCGAGCGACGAGAACGATTCCATCATCTGCTGCAGGCTGGCGTCGAATCGGCCGATGATGCCGCGCTCGGGGTCGATCGGATCGTGGAGTTGCAGAATGCCGCGCACCTCACCGGTCGAACTCTTGAGCGGCACGATCAGCGAGGCATCATACCCATCGCCCGGCAACCCTGATGGTGTGGCGTCGGGCAGGTTCACGGTGAGCCCGTGGACGGCAGCATAGACGACCGCGCCGTGCGCATCGGGCACGCCGGCAGCCGGGTGCAGCGTGATCGGTGCCACGTCCACCGCAGCGCCGCTCGTGCCACCCACGCGCCGGTCATGGGCGTCATCGCGCAGGATGACGCAGCGTAGCTCGTCATCCGTCGCGAGAAAGATCGATCCGGCGCGCGCACCGCAGAACGTCTTCGCCTCGACCAACATCAGTTCGAGCAGGCGGTCGAAGTCGTGCTCCGCCGACAGTTGCACGCCGATCGGGATGACGACGCCCAGCAGATCGTCGGCGCGGCGTTTCTCACGCCGGATCTGCACCACATTCTGCTGGATCTGCTGCGCCATGCCATTGAACGTCGTCGCCAGCTCACCGACCTCGTCGTGGGCACCGACCGGCGCACGGGCGGCGAGATCGCCAGCACCGATGCGGGTCGCCGCTGCCGTCAACTGATGGACGGGCCGGCTGATCTGTGCGGCGATCACCCAGGCCAGCGCACTGCCGAGCAGCAGCGCGAGCAGGCCGGTGAGCAATGTCTGGCGGTTGGCCGACTCGAGCCCACTGCGACCACCGTCGAGTGCGCGCTGCAGCCGCGATTGCTGTCGGTCGGTCAACAGCTGCAGGCTGTCGGTCATCCGCTCGCCGATTGGCAGCGCCTGCTGCGAGAACATGTAGAGATCCTCACGCCAGCGCTCGCCCTCGAGTTGGGTGAACATCTCGGCGGGATAGCTGAGAAACAGCGTACGCTGGGCGGCGATCTCATCGAGCAGCGCACGCTGATCCGCCGTCAGGCGGCCGCGGGCATCGCGCGACGTCAGGGCCTGCCACTCCAGCGCGCTCACATCGCGGTTCGACTCATACTCGCTGCGAAAGATGCGGTTGCGCGTCGTCACGTAGCCGCGCAATCCCGAGAGCATCGCCGCAAAGGTCCCCTGAAACCGTGCCATCGTCCGCAGCTGGGCGATCGTCTCGGTCGATGGCGGCAGCGCCGCCTGCAGGTCGATCAGCCGCTGCATGGCGAGCAGCACGGTTCCACCGGCCTTGATGCCGTCGGTCGACAGCGTGCGATAGGCCGGCTCGCGCGCCATCTGATCGGCGCGCAGATCGAACATGCGCTGTGGCGGCAAGGCCTCCCAGGCGGCAAACTCCTGGGTGATCGTCGCCAACAGCGCCCGGTCATCCGCATCAAACGACGCGCTCAACCCCTGAAGCTCGGCCAGGCTGACGCGCACCTCGGCGCTCTGGGCCCGGTAACTCGCGAGGAACTCCGGATCGCCGAGCGCCAGGTAGCCGCGCGTGCTCGCGAGCATCCGCAGCACATCGGCCTGGGCCTCGGCGGCCTTCAATGCTGCCGGCAGATACAGATCATTCGTGCGGACGATCTCGCGCGTCGCGCGACTGCTGGCGAGATAGCCGAGGGCGACGACGATCAGCGTCAGGCCGATCATCGCACCGAAGCCCAGCGCGAGTTTCTGGCCGATCGGCAGGCTGGCGAGGTATGCTCGGCTGAGAAACAGCTCAACCACGCGCGCGCGGCGCGGCACAACCGGTGCTGTCATGGTGCTACTCGCCTCCAGTCCTGCACATTCCACAGGTCGGCGTCCCACGGCGTCAGATCGACGCCGGTGATCGTGCGGCTGACTGCCGACGGATCGGCGCGGCGCACCAGGGGCACGACGACCGCGCTGTCCATGATCATGTCGTTCAGTGCGATGATCAACTGGCGGCGCTGTTCGGGATCGGCCTCGGCGCGTGCCGTGCGGAGGAGCTCATCGAAGCGCGGATCGCAGTACCGGCTGAAGTTGTTCGCACCCGCCCAGCCGTCCGCCTCACGCGGGATCTCGTCGCAGGTCCAGTCGGCGAGCAAACCGATCGGATCGGGACCGGTACTCCCCCAGTTGAACTGCTCGAGATGGGCCGCAAAGCGGCGAATCTCGCTGCTGTAGCTCAGGCGCGGCGGCACGACGATCGCGTCGACCTGGATCCCGATCGCGCGCAGCGACTCGACGACGATCTGCTGCGTCGCGAGGCGCACGCCGCTCTCATTGACCTGAAACGTGAGGCGCAACGGCACGCCGTCGCGGCGTCGCACGCCATCGACGCCAGCCAGCCAGCCGGCCTCATCGAGCAGCGCGGCGGCGCGCGCCGGATCGTAGGACAGCTCAGGCCGCATCGAGTGAAAGCGCTCCGGGTAGACGACGATGTTGGATGTCAGCTCGCTACCCGGTGGAAAGAGCGTCAGGATACGCGCCCGGTCGATCGCCAGCGCGATCGCCTGACGCACCCGCACGTCTGCCAGCACATAGCCGGCGGTGGTCGATTCCGGGCTCGATGGCGGCCCGGTCCGCGGCGTGGGGTCTGTCAGATTCAAGGCGATCCGCTCGACGAACGGCCCCAGATTCGCCAGGAGCGTGCCAGAGCCACGGCCGGCGAGCTCGGTGAGAAACTCACGCGATGACGCCAGGCTCCAGGCATAGTCGGCGCTCCCGGTCATATTCGGCGCCAGCACGAGGCGCGCCGCCTCGTCGGCGGTGAACCCGGTGCGCAGCACGATGTGGCGGAACCATGGCTTGCCCGGTTGGTGATAGCTGGGATTGGCGTCGAAGATAAAACGCTCGGTGGTGACCAACTCCTGGGCGAAGAACAGCGTCTCGGCGGCGCGACGCTCGCGGAAACGATACGGCCCGGTGCCCAGCGGCTCGGCCTGCGCAGCGCCGTCGCGATCGCCGGCGGCGAGATACGCCGCAAAGCGGTGGGCCGGCAGGATGCTGCCACGAAACCCGGTGAAGATCTGGTTCCAGTTCAGCACCGGCTTGTTGAAGTTGACCCTGACCGTGAGCGGATCGATGACCTCGACGCTCTGGACGTCGCCGTACGTCGGCTGCGAATCCGACTTCATCGCCTCATCGGTCAGGAACTGAAAGGTGAAGCGCACGTCATCGGCGCTGAACGGCGCGCCATCAGACCAGGCGACCCCGGACTTCAGCCGCCAGATGACCCAGCGATAGTCCGGGTCGAGCGTGCCGGCGGCGACCGATGGAACCTCGCGGGCGAGGATCGGCACGAGCTGGGCGTCGCGGTCGAGCGAGGCGAGCGGCTCGTAGATCAATCGGGCGACGGCAAAGTCGCGCGAGGCCGACGTGAGGTGCGGATTGAACTGTTTGGGCGCTGTGGTGCTGATGATCGTCAGCGTACGCGCCGCGTCATCATCGCCGCTGGCCGTCGGCATGGTCGTCACGACCGGTGGGGGGGCTGGCGGCGCAGCCTGGCCGCCGCAGGCGCTCAACAGCAGCAGTGTCGCCAGGAATGCGGCGATGCGCTGCATCAGGCAGCGATGGTGCACGCTCACATCCACCCCCTCCTGTCCGGACTGATCAGACCATAGTATACCGTAGTTCATCCGATGCCGTTGCGGGCGTCCGTGCGCGGGAGACGGGCTCACACGAAGCCACGAAGCCACGAAGGGACGGGGGACGGGGGACGGGAGCAAGGCTCCATTCTGTGTTTCTCTTTCCTCTCCGTGTTTCTTTTTCCTCTCCGTGTTTCTCTTTCCTCTTTCCTCACGTCTGCGCCTGCGATCCGGGCGGCTGCCGGGGGTCAGCGCCAGCCGCGGCTGTCGACCAGTTGATTGCCGAGCAGACCGAGTTGCACCTCGAAGGGCGTGCCAGCATGCTCGGGGTGATACTCGAAGCGATTACGCTCGAAATACTGCACCGTGTACCACTGCCCAGTCTCTGGGCGATACTCCTGAAACTCTTCGCTGATCGGGTAGCCGAAGATCGCCAGCCCGCCGTGCTGGCGCCAGTAGCTGCGGAACGCCCCGCCGAGCGTATGGCCGGTGGCCGCGAAGAAGTCGCGCCCTGCAGGAGCCGCCGACAGCGGCTGGAACGCCGGCTCGCTGCGCCGGGCGACGCTGAGCTCGTTGCCGAGCAGCCCGAGCAGCACTTCGTAGTCGGTACCGGCATGCTCAGGGTGTAGCTCGAAGCGATTGCGCTCGAAATACTGCACCGTGCGCGTCACGCCATCGGCCTGCACCTGCGGGAACGCCTCGCTGATCGGGTAGCCAAAGGTCGTGAGGCCGCCGGCGCGCTGCCAGTACGCCAGGAACGTACCGCACAGGCTGTGGCCGGTCTCGGCGAAGAACTGGCACCCGGCCTGCGCGGTGGCCGGATCGAACCACGACGTGAGTTGTACGCGATGGGGCCGATCGGCCGCGATCGCAAACGTCAGGCGATCGCCGGTGAGCACGATGTCGACCGGCGCCCACGTATCGCCCTCGCGGCGCTCGACGGCGCTCACCGTACGATAGGCCGGCATCAACTGACGCAGATCGAGCGTCACGCTGCCCGGCTGGGTGGCGAGCAGCATCATCGCGCCGCGCCGCCGCAGCGCGAGCTGACCGGGCGCAGCGAGGCGCACCTCGACCGCGCCATCGGTGAGGCTGCCGCCGGCGTAGAACGCATCGCTGGTCTCGTAGCGATAGGTCGGGCCATCGCCGACCGTCACCAGACCGCCCGGCGCGGCGGCGGTCGCGGCGAGATAGGCGCCAAACGCGCCCATGATGCGATGGATTGGCTTGGCGCTGCTGTCGGTGCGCAGCCCGCCGTAGCGATCCTGGACCGGATCGCCGACCGGCGGCAGGTCGGTGAGCATCCACTTCAGGTAGCCGGCGAAGCCCTCGCTGTAGGCGCGCAGCAGCATGGCGCCCTCGAGCACGCCCGAGGCCTGCTCATCGACGGTGGCGTTCGAGATACCCACCTCCTCGAACAGCACCGGCCGGGTGGGAAACAGGCGGCGCAGCGTGGCGCCGTGCGTGAGCGTGCCGGCAATGCCGGCGGGCGTGGCACGCGGGAATGAGTGATACGAGATGATCTCGAGCAGCTCGCCGTTCGCCGGCAGGCTCGCCAGCAGCGTGTTGCTCCAGCCGATCGTGATCGGCCGCGCTGGGTCTGCCGGGCGGATCTGGCGCGTCTGGGCGGTGATCCACGCGCGCAGCGTGCCATCGAGCGCCTCGGCCAGCGGGCGCCAGCCGGCAGCCTCCGGCGATGACAGGTAGCCGATCGCCGAGCGGCCCGGCGCTGCCAGCACCCAGCGTTCGGCGTCGGCGATCATCGCACGGAAGAATGCCAGGTTGTTGGCATAGGCGTAGACCTGGTCGTCGCTCCAACTCGCCGGCAGCGGCCGGCCCGCCGCGCTGGCACGATATGCCGGCAGATCGGCACGTGCGACCCGCTCGCCATAGACGGCGACCAGATCGCTGCGCTGCAGCGGCGCAGGCAGATCCGCCGGATAGATCGCGGTCGCCAGCGTGAAGAACTGCGGCTCGTTGCGCAGATCGTATGCCAGGATGGCCGGATGGTCGCGGTAGTGTGCCGCGATGCGGCCGCCGACCTCGGCCAATGCCGTCAGATCGCGTTCGGCGTAGTCGGCGAACGTCAGCAGCACGAACAGATCCTGCTCGGCAGCCAGCTGGACGACGGCATCGAGTTTGGTGAAGTCACCGGCCAGCACCTCGGCCGGCAGCGGGTGCTGGACGAAGATGCGCACGGTATTCGCGCCACCGGCGCGTGCGCGTGCCAGATCCGCGGCGATGAGCGCGCGATCGAACTGCTGCCACATGCGCCATGCACGATCAAACGGCCCCTCGTAGTTGTAGCCCAGCACAAAGAACGGCCGGCCATCGGGGCGCAGCAGGCCACCGCCGGCCGGGTTGAGGCGCACGATGCCATCGGCCGCGCGCGTCGGCCAGACCAGCATGAGGGTCAGCGTGACCGCCAGCAGCAGCAGCGCGCCGATGAGATGACGTCGTCGCATGATGCCCTCCTGTCGCCCGCGCGCATGCCGTGTCCGACACGTCCATGATGCGGGGCCGTTCAGCCGCCGAGGTCGCCGGCATACCACAGCGCGGCCGTCGCCGCGACCAGCGGCGCCGTCTCGGCGCGCAGCGTCCGTGGCCCGAGCGAGGTGTTGCGGGCGCCGGCGTGGCCCGCCAGCAGGCGCTCCTGGTCGCTCAGGCCGCCCTCGGGGCCGCTGATGATGGCCAGCGACCGCCAGCCGGGCGGCGCCTGATCCAGCAGCGTACGCAGCGGCGGTGCCGTGCCTTCGAACAGCACCAGGCGCAGCTCGGCGTCGAGTGCGGCGACGGCCTGGCCGAACGGCCGCGGCTCGACCAGCGCCGGCAGCACCGTGCGGCGCGACTGCTCGGCAGCCTCGCGCACCACGCGCTGCCAGCGGGCCAGCTTCGCCGGCGCAATCGCAGCATCGCCGAGGCTGCGCTCGCAGGCGGTCGGCACGATCCGCCGCACGCCCAGCTCGGTGGCCTTCTGCAGCAGCCACTCGAAGCGCTCGGCGCGGATCAGCGGCGCCAGCAGCGTCACGTCGAGGCGCGCCTCGACGGCTGGCGTCTGCCGGCGCTCGACCACACCGGCCAGCCGGCGGCGCTCGACCACTTCGAGGCGCACGACGGCCTCGGTGCCGGACCCATCGAGCGCCACGATGCGCGCGCCCGGCGTCAGCCGCAGCACCGTGCCGACCTGATGCGCCAGATCGCCGTCATCGCAGGCGAAGGAGTCGCCGCCCAGCGCCGTGGGCGCCACGAAGAAGCGCAGCGTGTTGCTCGTGGCGTCGCGCGTGCGCCGCGAGGCGCCGTGCTCAGCCACGATGCTGGTAGAGCGCCACCAGCGCCGCGCCGATCGCCTGCGAGAGATCGCCGAGCGTCGCCGGCACGATGGTGATGATGCGCTGATGCGCCGGCCACAGGTACGGATAGGCCGTATCGTGCACGATGCGCAGGTAGCGCTCGCGAAACTCGGCCGTCGTGGCCTCGGGATCCATCAGACCACCGCCGATCACGAAGTAGCGCGGGTCGAGTGCCATCGACAGGTTGGCGACATGATAGCCGAGCGCGCGCGCCTGGAAATCGAAGATCTCGCAGGCCAGCGGATCACCCTGCTGGGCCAGGCCGCGCAGCGCGAACGCGCGCTGCCGCATCGGCGCCGTGCTGCGCGCCAGATCGTGCTCCGGATAGCGCGGCAGCATCTGGTCGAGCAGAAACGGCAGCCCGGAGAGGGTCGTGTATACCTCGACGCACCCCCACGTGCGGCCGCAGCCGCACGGGTGCGGCGGCATGCCGAGCAGGTGCAGCGGCGCCGGCATGTGCGCTGCCTCCATGCCGGCCAGCGTATCGCCGTCGAGCGGCAGCCCGTCGCGGCCGACGAAGGCACAGCCGAGCCCCGAGCCGGGCGCCAGCAAGACGACGCCCTCGTGGCCTGCGCCGCGCACCCGATGTGCCTCGGCCACGCCGCCCATATTGCCATCGTTGCCGAACGCCAGCGGCACCGGCCGGCCGGCCGCCTCGGCCAGCGTCGCGCGGTACGCCTCGTACAGATCGAAGCCGGCGAAGCTGCCGGGCAGGTTCGGCGAGCGGCCCAACACGCCGAAGCGCTCGTACGGTCCCGGGATCGCCAGCCCCACGCCACCGACCTGATCCCAGGACAGCTGGTTTTCGCCCAGGAACGCGCTGATCGCCGCCGCCCAGTTGCGCACCGTCGCCTCGGGGCCATGCTCCGAGCCGGTCGGCCGCTGGATCAGCCGCGTCGAGATGGCGCTGCCATCGTCCCACACCCCGCCAACCTTGGATGTAGTCGCACCGCCGTCCGTCCCGATGAACACCTGTCGCGTCGAACTCACGTGTCTGCTCCTTGCTGCTGCCCGCCCGGGGCCGGCCGACGATGGACAAACGCGACCCAGTCGCCCTTTTGATGCCGCTCGAGGCACGTCAGTCCGGCAGCGGCGAACGCGGCGGCGACCTCGGCTTCGCGTTCGAAGAAGATGCCCGAACTGATCACCACGCCGCCCGGCCGCAGCGCCGCCACCAGGTCAGCGCTGAGCGCCACCAGCACCCGCGCCAGGATGTTGGCGACGATCAGGTCGAATGTCACGCCATCGGCCGGGGCGGCGTGCGCTGGTGCGACGGGCGCATCCCAGCCGAGCCAGTGCCCGAATGATGCGCCGACGCCCAGGCTGCCGAGCGCCGCCTGGACCTGGCCGGACACGCCATTCTGCGCCATGTTCTGGATCGTCGCGTCGACCGCCACCGGATCAGTGTCGAGCGCCAGCACGCGCGCCGCGCCGAGCCGGGCGGCCGCGATCGCCAGGATGCCCGAGCCGCATCCGAGATCGAGGACGTCGCCACCGGCCGGCGTGTAGCGCTCGAGCAGCTGCACGCACAGCTGGGTCGTCGGATGCAGCCCGGTGCCGAACGCCATGCCGGGATCGAGCGACAGCACGATGTCGTCGGGTTCGGGCGCGTGGCTCAGCCACGATGGCACGATCACCGTGCGCACGCCGATGCGCTGCACCGAGTAGTAGCGCCGCCAGGCCTCGGCCCAGTCGGATTCGGCCAGCGCGCGGACCTGCAGCGCGCCGATCGGGCGCATCATGCCGAGGAACCACAGGCGCTGCTCGAGTTGGGCGCGAACATCCTCGGCGTGTTCGTCGATCGGCACATAGGTGCGCACCGTCACCGGCAGCGCCGGGTCGATGGTGTATTCCGGGCCGTCGAGCCCGGGAATGATCGGGTGCTCGATCGCGACGCCGCCGTTGTAGCCGAACTGGGCCAGCAGTTCAGTGACAGATTCGACGGCTTCGGCGTCGATGGCGACGCTGAGCTCGAGCCAGCCGGCCGTCAGGTTCATCGTTGCCTCCAGCGGGTGCCTTGTGGGGTGTCCTCGAGGAGGACGCCCAGCGCGGCGAGGCGATCGCGCACGCTGTCGGCCAAGGCGTACTGCCGGGCGGCGCGCAATTCGCTGCGCAGGGTGATGAGCAGCTCGATGAAAGGCGCGGCTTCCGGCGCGCCTGGCTGATCGGCGGTCAGCGTCAGCCCGAGGACGCCGCACAGGTGCTGGAGCCGCTGCTGGGCCAGCGCCAGCGGCGCGGCGCCGACGCCGGCATCGCGGGCGGTGTTGACCGCCCGTACCAGCTCGAAGAGCGCCGCCAGCGCGCCCGCGGTGTTGAAGTCATCATCCATCGCGGCGATGAAGCCGGCCTCGGCGGCGTGGCATGCGGCGGCGAGGCGCGCCGGTGCGTCGCCGTCGGCGATCGTGCCCATCGCCGGCGCCAGGGCGCTGCGCAGCCGCTCGAGCTTGCGCGCCTGGTCGGCCACGATCCCGGGGCCATACGCCAGAGGGCTGCGATAGGTGCTCGACAGCACCACCAGGCGCAACACGTCGGCGGGATGCTCGGCGAGGAACTCGCGGATCGTCACCACATTCCCCAGCGACTTCGACATCTTCTCGATACGATAGGCGTCGTCATCGCCACGGGTACGGATCTGCAGCATGCCGTTGTGGATCCAGTAGCGGGCAAAGCGCTTGCCCGTCAGGCTCTCGCTCTGGGCGATCTCGTTCTCGTGGTGCGGGAAGATCAGATCGCTGCCGCCGCCGTGGATGTCGATCTGCTCGCCCAGGGCTGCCAGGCTCATCGCCGAGCACTCGATGTGCCAGCCCGGCCGCCCCGGCCCCCACGGGCTCGGCCACGCCGGCTCGCCGGGCTTCACCGCCTTCCACAGCGCGAAGTCGGCCGGCGACTCCTTGCGCTCGTCGGCATCGATGCGCACGCCCGCCAGCATGTCGGCGACGCTGCGCCCCGACAGCCGGCCGTAGTCTTCGTCGGCGGCGACGCGAAAGTACACGTCGCCGTCGGCGGCATAGGCATAGCCCCGATCGATCAGGCCGGCGATGAACGCCAGGATCTGCGGGATCGTCTCGGTGACCCGTGGATACGCCGTGGCCGGCTGGACGTGCAGCGCCGCAAGGTCCTCGTGGAACTCGGTGACATACGCCGAGGCGAGTTCGACCGGATCGCGGCCGAGTTGCTGCGCCCGGTTGATGATCTTGTCGTCGACATCGGTGAAGTTGACGATGTGGCGCACCGCATAGCCCCGAAACTCGAGGTAGCGGCGGATGATGTCGAACACCAGCGCCGACATCGCATGCCCGATATGCGCCCGGTCGTAGACCGTCACGCCGCAGACGTACATGCCGACCACGCCGGGCACGATCGTCTCGAGTGGCTCCTTGCGCCGCGTCAGGGTGTTATACAGCTGGATCGCCATGCTCTCGTGTTCTCGCTCTCAGATTCCGCCACCATGCACGAACCCGTCGCGCGGATGGGCCGGCGCCTCGCTCTCGATCGCCGCCCAGCAGGCGACGTCTTCGGGTGGTTCGGCGATCAGGCTGTGGTGTTCGCGCCGGTGATGATCGGTCGCCTGCTCGAGCTCTGCCAGCCGCGTCTCGAGCTCGCGCACCCGCGCGTGCAGGTTGCGCAGCATCTCGGCCTCGGGATCGGGCAGCAGTTCGACGCGCCGCGTCTCGCCGGTAGCCGGATCACGGGTGGCGACGACGCGCGCCGGTACGCCGACCGCCGTGGCGTGCGGCGGGACATCGCGCACGACGACGGCACCGCCGCCGATGCGGGCGCCGGCGCCGATGGTGATCGCGCCGAGGACGCTCGCGCCGACCCCGACGATCACGTCGTCGGCGATGGTCGGGTGACGCTTGCCGCCCTGCTTGCCGGTACCGCCGAGCGTGACGCCCTGGTACAGCGTCACCCGGTCACCGATCTCGGCAGTCTCGCCGATCACGACCCCCATGCCGTGATCGATGAAGAACCCGCGACCGATGCGGGCGCCGGGGTGGATCTCGATGCCGGTGAGAAACCGGCTGACCTGCGAGATGAATCGTGGCAGGAATGGCATGCGCCGCTGCCACAGGGCGTGGGCGGCGCGATGCAGGACGATGGCGTGTAACCCGGGGTACAGCACGACCTCGGCGAGGCTGTGGGCCGCCGGATCGTTCTGCATGATCGCGCGCACGTCGTCGCGCAGCACCGTCAGGGCATGGCTGGTGGCCACGATGTCCTCCCGCGGCATCGGCCGGGCCGGCGGCGCACCGCGCTGGCGGGCACCACCCACGCCGACGCCGCTCAACTGGCACTGGCTGGCGTGGCGCTCCCGCTGTCGCCGGCGCTGCTCGCCGGCGCTGCTGGCGCGGCCGGCGCCGCAGCCGGCGTGCCGGACGCGGCATCGGCCGCCGGTGCGGCCGTGGGCGCGGCTTTCTCGCTCGGCGTGGTATCGGTGACGCTGCCGCTGTCGGACTTCCGGCTGTCGGTGATGTACCAGCCCGAGCCACGGAAGACGATCCCGACCGGCTGGAGGACACGCCGGACCTGGCCCTCCCGGCCGCAGCGACAGACCTGCAGCGGTGCGTCCTTGAATGACTGGACCTGCTCGAACTGGCTGCCACATGCATCGCATTTGTACACGTAGGTCGGCATAGGTTTCGGGTACCTCAATAGTCTTCGCTCACCAGATCGTACGCCACGATCAGACGATGGCCGGGCAGCGGCGGCAGACGGCCGCGCCCGAACTGTGGTCGCCGTGTCGACGTTTGCTGGCGCCATTGTACACGACCTCGCCGGGGCGATCAAACCGGTGCGGCTGGTGGTGGCGCTGATGGATGGCTGTGGAACCACCAGCGGGCCGTGGCGCGCCGGCTGCCCGATGATGCTGCGGCACCGCGGCCCAGCCCGAGCCGCTTGTCGGCAGCGCGCTGCTGTCGTAGGATGCAATGCATGCCGCACGGAGAGGACGGGGCCGATGACATCGTTGCCGGAGCTGCGACATCACGAGTTTCCGCTCATCCGCGAGGTGACCTATCTCGACACTGCCACGCAGGGCCCGCTGGCGCGGCGCACGCATGATGCGCTGGCGCTCGCCGTGGCGCAGGCGCAACTGCCCGGCACCTCACGCAGTCTGTCCGGGCAGGCGACCGAAGCGCTGGCGCGCATGCGCATGGCGCAGCTCCTCGATGTCGCCGAAGACGCGCTGGTCTTCACGCCGAACACGACGCACGGGATGAATCTGTGCGCGCACGGTATCACATGGCGCCCGGGCGACAATGTGGTGCTGCCCGCGCGCGAGTTCCCCGCGTTGCTGCGCGCGTGGCTGGGCGTACGTGCCGCCGGCGTGGACGTGCGGCTGGCGCCGTGGTCGGGCGCGGGGCCGACAGTGGCCGACGTGATGGCAGTTGCTGATGGGCGCACGCGAGTGATCGCGTGTAGCGCGGTGGCGTGGGATACCGGCTGGTCGATGGATCTGGCGGAGCTGGGGCATCGCTGCCGTGCCGCCGGCATCCTGCTGGTGGTCGATGGCATCCAGGCGGTAGGCGCCGTGCCGCTGGCACCGCAGGCGCTGGGGCTGGCGGCGCTGTCATTCCACGGGTACAAATGGCTGATGGCCGGATTCGGCTGTGGTGTGCTGTATCTGGCGCCGGCAGCGCTCGAGCAGATCCAGCCACGCTTCGTCGGCGAGCAGTCGTATCGTGATGGCGCCGATCCATGGGACCCGGTGCCGGCATGGCGCGACGGCGCGAGTCGGTTCGCGGTCGGCAGTGCCAACATTCTGGGGATGACGGCGCTGGCCAGTGCGCTGACGCTCGTGACCGAACTGGGGCTGGCGCAGATCGCACGGCACCACGCCGCGCTGACGCAGGAGCTCGTCGATGGGCTGCGCGCCCTGGCGCCGGCGGTACGGCTGGTGGTGCCCGACGTGCCGGAGCGCCGCGCGGCGATCGTCGTGTTCACGACGGATGACGCAGCGCGCGATGCGGCGCTGGTGGCACAGCTGGCGGCGCGTCAGATTGTGGTCGCGTGCCGGCCGCGCGGCATCCGCGTGGCGCCACACCTGTTCAATGATGCTGCCGACATCGGGGCGCTGCTGCGCGCACTGGCGCAGCTGACGCGCTGACGACGGCCGGCGGCGCCCCAGATCGCGGTGGCATGCCGACGGCGCGCGGCGCCGTCAGGGTAGCGGCGCGGCGTGGCGCAAGCCGTGGGCCAGCAGCCGTGCCGCGTCCACCGCGACTGTGTCGGCGACGATGATCTCGGGCGTCTGCTGCCAGTGCGCCAGTCCGGCGAGCGCCGTGGCCAACGCCACGGCCAGCGGCTCATCGGCGCACACCCCCGGCTCGAGATGCAGCGTCCGCACCAGCAGCTGCCCGGCGCGCCGCTCGGCCTTGAGGTCGATGCGACCGACGAGCTGCCCGGCGTGCAGGATCGGCAGCGCGAAATAGCCGTAGCGCCGCCGTGCCGCCGGCGTATAGCACTCGATGCGGTAGTCGAAGCCGAACAGCTGCGCCAGCCGCCGCCGATCCCAGACCAGCGGGTCGAACGGCGAGAGCAGCGCCGTGCGGCGCGGCATGATCGCACCATCGATGGCGGCGTGCGCGAGCACGCTGCGCGCCGGATGCAGATAGACCGGCCCGGCGCCGTCGGCGAGCTGCAGCGTGAGCAGGCGGCCCGCCGCGGCCAATCGGGCGGCGCGTGGCACCGCCTCGGCGCGGGGCAGGCGAAAGTAGTCGGCGAGCCACGCCGGCGCCGCCACCCCCAGGAGGAACACCGTGCGTTCGACCAGGGCATCGAGCGCCGCATCGAGCGTCGGCGCCCGCGCATCATCCCAGTCGGGCCAGACGCGCTGGTGCAGATCATAGACGCGCTGGAAGCCATCGCGGCGGGCGATGAGCAGGTCCCCACGGGCGAACAGCATCTCAAGCGCCAGCTTGTGCTCGCTCCAGTCCCACCAGCCACGGGTTCGCCGCTCGCGCACGAAGTCGCGGGCGCGCAGCGCGCCCTCGGCGTGCAGGCGTGCCAGCACATCGGCGACCGGCCGCGGATGCGCTGCGATCCAGTCGGTGGCGTGACGGGCGACGCGCCGGAACCGCGCCAGCGTCAGCCGGCGGTGCAGCGGATAGTCGCCGCGCGCGAGGAACGACGCCTCGTGCGCCCAGGCCTCGACAATCGCCCCTGCCGCCAGCGCCGCGTCGAGCCGGGCAGCCGCACCGGCGCCGGCGCGGCTCCACAGCACCAGCGACGGGCTGCGCGCCACCACATTGATCGTGTCGATCTGCAGCACGCCCATCGCCGCGATGGTGGCCGCGACATCGTCGGTGGCGTCGGGCGCATCGGCCAGGCCGAGCGCCGCAAGCTGGATGTGCCGCGCCGCCGCGAGCGACAGCGTCAGGCTGGCCACGGCGCCTCCAGCGTCGATCGCACCGCCGCGAGAAACTGGTCGGCCAGCGCGCCGTCCAGCGCCCGGTGATCGAACGAGAGCGCAAGGTAGCAGCGCGGCCTGATCGCGATCGCATCCCCCGGCAGCGCCACGACGCGTCGCTCGACGGCGCCGATGCCCAGGATGGCGACCTGCGGCTGGTGGATGATCGGCGTGGCCCACAGGCTGCCCAGCATCCCGTGATTGGTGATGGTGAATGTCCCGCCGCTCGTCTCGCCCGCCTGCAGCGTGCCGGCGCGGGCGCGGCCTGCCAGATCGGCGATGCGTGGCGCGAGGTGCGCCACATCGGCGGTGGCGCGCGGGATCACCGGCACCAGCACGCCATCGGGCAGCGCGACGGCGATGCCCAGGTGGATCTCGCGGTGCGCGATGATGCCATCATCAGTGAATGTGGCATTGAGGCGCGGGAAGCGCGCCAGTGCAGCAACCACCGCCGCGGCGACGTAGGCGGTGTAGCCGAACGCCGTGGCGGCGCGGTGGGCCACCACGGTGCTCATGTCGGCCTCGCACACGGTGGTCACGTGGGGGGCAGTGCGCACCGAGCGCAGCATGTGCTCGGCGATGGCGCGGCGCAGCGGTGTCAGCGGGGCCGCCGCCGGCACGGTGCGCGCCGCCAGCCAGCCCTCGACATCGCGCTTCGACACGCGTCCGTCGAGTCCGGTGCCGCGGATCTGCGCGAGATCGATGCGGTGCTCGGCTGCCATGCGCGCCACCACCGGCGAAATCGGCGGGCGCCGGCTGGCAGGCGCGGCGGCACCGGCGGGTGGCATCCCGTGCGGCGGTGCCGCAGGCGCGACGGCGCCGGCGGGCGGCACCGCGCCAGGTGCTGCATGCAGGCGGATCCTGGCGATCACCGTGCCCGCCATGACCGTCGTGCCGGCGGCGACACAGCATTCGAGCAGCACCCCCGCGACCGGCGAGGGAATGTCCGTCGTGAGCTTGTCGGTCTCAACCTCGACGAGCGGCTCCCAGGCGGCCAGCGCCTCGCCCGGGTGCTTCAGCCAGCGACCGATGGTGCCCTCGACGACGCTCTCGCTCAGCGCCGGCAATGCGATCTCGTGAATCATCGCCGTCCCCCGTGTCGTGCGGCACGCTTGCGACAGTATACCACCAGCGGCTCACACGAAGGCACGAAGCCACGAAGGCGGGAGACGGGGGCGGGCTCACACGAAGACACGAAGACACGAAGACACGAAGGGGCGGGAGACGGGGGGCGGGCTCACACGAAGGCACGAAGGCACGAAGGGCGGGAGACGGGCTCGCACGAAGACGCGAAGGGGGCGGGGGCAGGTTGTTCCTGGGAGGCATAG
>JAGWYG010000055.1 GCA_018969485.1 Chloroflexota bacterium | reverse complement strand
GGCCTGGCTGCTGCTGCTGGCGCTGGGCCTGCTGGTGCCGCTGGCCGCCACGCCGAGCCACGCCGTCGCGCCGCGCAGCACCGCGACGGTCGCCGGCACGGTGGTGCTGGCCGGCACCGGCGGCGCGCTGGCGCAGGTGCGGGTGTGCGTGGTGGGCACCAGCACCTGCGCCACCACCGCGGCCGATGGCCAGTACACCCTGGGCGGCGTCGCCGCCGGCAGCCGCACGCTGCGGCTCACGCGCGCCGGCCACGCCACGCTCGACGTGCCGCTGGCGCTGCGCGCCGGCCAGCGCGCCACGCTGCGCAGCGCCATGGTGCCGAAGCCAGTGGGCAACGAGCTGCGCATCGTGCTCAGCTGGGGCACCGCGCCCGCCGACCTGGACGCATATCTGTGGGTGCCGCAGAGCGGTCGCGCCTACCGCGTCGAGCCGGGCCAGCGCGGCTCGCTGGCGGGGTTCCCGTTTGCGGTGCTGCAGCGTGGCGACAGCGATGGGCAGGGGCCGGAGCATATCTACGTGAGCTCGATGCAGCGCGGCCGCTCGACCTTTGCGGTGCGCAACAGCAGCGCACAGCGACGCATGGGGTCGCAGTCACTCGCCGGTTCGGGCGCAGTGGTCGAAGTCTACGACCGGAATGGACTGCGCCGGCGGTTCACCGCGCCGACGCGTGGCTCCGGCACGTGGTGGACGGTGTTCCAGTACACCGGGTCGAATGATCTGCTCACCGCGGTGGACACGCTCAGCGATGTGCCGCCCGATGTGCCGCCCACGGCGACGCCCACGGCCACGCCGACGCACACCGCCACGCCGACGGGCGTGGCAGCCCCGGCGACGATCACAGGCGTCATCATCGACGCCGAAAGCCGCGCAGTCCTCGACCAGACGCAGGTCTGTGTGGTGGGCACTGCCAACTGCGCAACGAGCGATGCGTTCGGCCAGTACACCCTCGGCGAGGTCGTGGCCGGTAGCCGTACGCTGCGCGTGGCGCGCGACGGGTACAGCACACGCGACATCGTGCTGACGCTGACCGCCGGTCAGACGGTGCTGCGCAACGTGATGCTCACCACGCATGCGCTGCCGGACACCACGCCAACGTCGGCCGCCACGATGACCCCCACCGCGACCAGCACGCCCACGGTGGCTGCGGGGCCGGCGACGATCGTGGGCACGGTCATCAATGTCAGCAACGGCGTGCCGGTCGGGCAGGCGTATGTGTGTGTCGGTTCGACCGAAGAGCGCTGCACGATGAGCGATGCATTTGGCCAGTACAGGCTGAGCGGCGTGGAGGCCGGAAATCGGCCGCTGCGCGTGACGCGGAGCGGCTACCTCGCGTATGATGCGATGCTCGTGGTGGGTGCCGGCCAGACGGTGGAGCACGATGTGCCGCTGATGCCTCCGCCGACGCCGACGCCGATTCCCACACTGCGGCCCATGCCGTGGATGTCCGTGGTCGTGCCATCCGGCCAGGGGCTCCCGACGTTCCGCATCGGGCGGACCGAGGTGACCAACGGGCAGTACCGCGCGTGCGTGGATGCGGGCGCCTGCACCGCGCCGGGCGATACGGAGCGCTACGGCAATCCGGCGTACGCCGCGCATCCGGTGGTGTGGGTGAGCAGGGACCAGGCGCGCGTCTACGCCGCCTGGGCAGGCGGCAGCCTGCCGACGCCGGCGCAGTGGCTGCGGGCGTGCCAGGGTGATGATGGACGCACGTATCCTTGGGGCAGCCAGCCGCCCGACGCGACGCGGGCCAACTACTGGCCGGTCGGAGAGCTCTTTCGCCCCGTGCCGGTGGGCAGCTTTCCGGCGGGAGCCAGCCCGTACGGCGCGCTCGACATGGCTGGCAACGTGTCGGAGTGGGTCGATGGGATGGATTTCATCGGGCGCGGCGGCTCATACGCGACCGATCCGGCCGGTGTGGCGTGTGGCGCGATTCGCGGATTTGGCTATCTGAGCTTCAATCACGTCGGCTTTCGCGTGGTCTTTCCCGGACCCTGAGTGGCATCGCTGCCACCAGCCACGTGCCGGGCACGACGCGCCGGCCACGCCACGCGCGGCCTCATGATGCCGCCGATCTGGCCCGTGCCCATGGGTGCCGCTGACCAGCGGCACCCGCCGCGTCGAGCCGGGCCGGCACGGCCCGCCGGCGCGTGCTCCAGCGGCGCGCGACCGGCCCCGCCCGCAGCATGGCGTCCTGCCCCTGCGGCCGGCGCGGCACGCTCCGGCTGCGCCGACCCCGGCGCGGCGTGTCGCTGCATCAGCCGGCGGCCGATCGCCGGCAACCCCAGTGCTGCGACGCGGCAGCGCCGATGCGTCCACATCGATGCACATTGGCCTGCGCGGGCCGGAGCCAAATACGAGCAGTGGTAGGATTTCGAATCTGGCCGGCGAACACCGTGTCCGACCGTGCGACAATGCTATCATAGCAGGGGAGGCGGGCGGCGGGTTCTTGCGGTGGCCGGGCCAGGCCGGGCCCGAGCAGGCGATCAGAGGGCAGCTCGCGTCGGCATGAGCGAGGGAGCGTGGCGATGTCACACGGCATTCGACGACACGACAGCGCCCGACGGCGGCATGTGGCGGCATGGCTGCTGCTCGGCCTGCTGGCGCTGGCCGTCACGCCGGGCCTTGCCCTCCCGCAGGAACAGGGGATCGCGCCACGCAGCGTCGGCATCACACAACTGGCTGCGGGGTTCAGGCATACCTGCGCCTTGCTCAGCGACGGCACCGTGCGCTGCTGGGGCAACAACGACGATGGGCAACTGGGTGATGGTACGACCACCGACCGCCCGAGACCGGCGGTCGTCGCCCGGCTGAGCAATGTGACGGCGATCACGGCGGGACAGGACCACACCTGTGCGCTGCGTGCCAATTTTGACCTGCTGTGCTGGGGGAGGAATCAGTTCGGACAGCTCGGCGATGCGACGACGACGAGCCGGCGCCTGCCGACGCTGGTGAGCAGCCTGGCGGGTGAAGTCGCGCAGGTGAGCGCCGGTGGCTTCCATACGTGTGCGGTGCTACGGAACGGCAGCGCGGTTTGCTGGGGGCGCAACACCGCAGGCCAACTTGGCGACAGTTCGCTCATCAGTCGCCGGACGCCGGTCGCCGTGTGGGGGCTCGACAGCGGCGTGGCCGAGGTGACGGCCGGGAGCATGCATAGCTGTGCCCGGCTCCTCAGCGGCGCAGTATACTGCGGCGGCGATAACTCCGTCGGCCAGCTCGGCGATGGCAGCATCGTCAGCCGGTCGCGCTGGCTGGTGGCGCGCGGATTGGCCAGCGGCGCGACGCAGGTGCGTGCCGGTGCGCACCATACCTGCGCGATCGTCAGCGGCAGCGCGCGTTGCTGGGGCCTCAACGGCTCCGGGCAAATCGGCGACGGCACGCTCACGAATCGTCGCGTGCCGCTCAGCGTGCCCGGCGAGATGCGAGGCGTCGTCGAGCTCGTTCCCGGCGTCGGGGGCAATCACACCTGCGCGCGGCACAGCGATCGCGGCGTGACGTGCTGGGGTGCCAACGATGGGGGACAACTCGGCGACAACTCTTCCACCAATCGGGGCGTCAGCGGGTTCGTCAGCGGCTTGAGCCGTCAGGTGATCCAGGTGGTGGCGGGCGGGAAGCACACCTGCGCGCTGCGCGACACCGGGCAGGTGCTGTGCTGGGGTGGGAATGCTGATGGACAACTGGGCACTGGTACCACCGCCCAGCGCCTGCTGCCAGTGCTGATCAATGGGATCCTGCCGACGGCAACGCCGACACGCACTGCCACCCGTACGCCGACTGGCACCGCGACTCGCACGCTGACGCCGTCGGTCACCCGTACGCCGACGCCAACGTCTTCCCACACGCCGACGCCAACGCCGACGCGCACGCCAACCAGTACCCATACGCCGACGGCAACCCATACGCCGACGCCGACGCGCACGCCAACCAGCACCCATACGCCGACGCCAACCCGTACGCCGACCAGCACCCATACGCCGACGCCGACGCGCACGCCAACCAGCACCCATACGCCGACGCCAACCCGTACGCCGACCAGCACCCATACGCCGACGCCGACCGCGACGCCGACCAGCACCCACACGCCGACCGCGACGCCGACCAGCACCCACACGCCGACCGCGACGCCGACCAGCACCCACACGCCGACCGCGACGATCACCAATACGCCGACCGCCGTGCCGCCCCCGGCATTCGATCAGATCGACTCGGCAGTCCTGATCAGTTCGGTCGGCGCATGGTCCTACTCGGCAGTCAGCGACACGGATCGGGCGACGATCGCCGGCGATGACCCGATCTCGCCCTGCCACACCATGGGCATACGTGGCGGTGCGTCGGTCTGGCATCGGTTCAGCCTGCCGAGCAGCGGCCAGGTTGTGATTGAGACGACGGGGAGCACGTATGATACCGTGCTCACGCTCTATCGCGGGTTTCCGGGCAAGCTGACGCATGTGGAATGTAATGATGATCAGCCACTGGTTGCGACATCGGCGATCGATGTGCTGCTGCCCATTGGCAATTACTATGTTCTGGTGACCAATTTCACCGTCGCACCGGTGTCAGGGCAGCAACTGCAGCTGCAGGCGTCGTACAGCGTTCCGCCGACTGCGACACCGACACCGACACCGACACCGACCGCGACGGCGACGGCGACACCGACGGCGACGGCGACGCCCACCGAGACGGCGACACCGACGGCGACGGCGACGCCCACCGAGACGGCGACACCGACGGCGACACCCACCGAGACGGCGACGGCGACGGCGACGCCCACCGAGACGCTGACGCCGACGCCGTAGGTCGCGCCGGCGGCCTGCGCCGTGCAGGACAGCATGCGCGCACGCGCGGCGGGCCGATGCCCCGGTCTGGCGGGCGCCCGCCGCCGCGGCGATCCCGGAAGCAGGCGCCGGGCAGCACGGCGGAGCACGGATCAGCGGCCGCGCTCGCGCAGCGCGGCGATCGCCCGGCGCAGCGCCGCGTAGGCCGGGCGCGGCGTGTAGTCGGCGTTGAGGATGCTGAACGACGCCTGCTCGTGACGCGGCTGGCCGCTGGCCGCACGCAGCACCGAGAAGTTCAGGTTCCAGACGAACATCGCGCCGACCCAGGGGTAGCGCTGTTCGACGAGCGCCACGGCGCCGACCAGATAGTCTGCCTGCTGTTCGAAGCTGACCTGGTCGCCGAATTCGAAGCCCGGCGTGTCGTTGGCGGTGGCCCAGCCAAACTCGGTGATCCACACCGGCGTGTCGTCGTAGTGATACTCCTCGAGCAACTCGCGGATGTGTTCGATGTTGCGGAAATAAAAGGTCGGGTGCTCGGTCCAGCCCTGGGCCGTGCTCGGCGCAGTGGGCCACAGCGTCTCGGGCGGATTGGCCGATCCACCGGGATGGACACCGATCGCGTCGGTGACGGTACGCAGCACGCCGTTCTGGTAGCCGAGCATCGCCGCGTAGTAGCGCACGTCCGAGATCGCCAGCCCCGGGCTGTTCACCGCCGTCGAGGCGGGTGCGCCCGTCACGACGAAGACGGCGGGATCGGCGGCTTTGATGGCGGCGTAGGCGACCTTGACCAGCTCAACGTAGCGGCCGGCGTCATCGGTGGAGACATAGCCGCCGTTCTCGTGAGCCAGGTTCTGCTCGTTCCAGATCTGGACGGCGTGGATCTGCCCGCGGTAGCGCTGCACCAGCGCCGCGACGAAGCGCCCGAACGGCGCCGGATCGTCGGGCAGGCCATCGCGGCCGAAGCGCCCGTAGAACGTTGGCGAGCGCACGACGCTGAGCATCAGCTTGAGGCCCGCCGCGGCGGTGGCCGCGACGATGGCGTCGAGCTCCTCGCCCCATTGATACACCCCCGGCGGACCTTCCTGGTCGGCCCAGTGGATCTGCTGGCGAATCCAGCCGAAGCCACCCTCGCGGGCCAGCTGCAGCGGCACGCTGCGGTTGGTCCAGAACAGGTGGGCGTGAACGCCTAGCTCGAGGCGCCCGGTGCGCAGCGGAAACGGCAGGCCGCCGGGGCCGACGGCGGGCAGCGGCACGGGCGGTATGGTGGGCAGCGGCGTCGGCAGCGGGGCCCCCTGCTCGTAGGGCATCACCGGCGCGCGGAATGCCGGCCAGCCCTGCGGCTCGATCGCCGCGGTGCGGAGCGGCGCATCGGCGATCTGCGCCGTAGGCAACGGTCGCGCCGTGGGCGCACCGTCGTGCGCGGTGCACCCCGCGAGCAGCAGCAGGACCAGCGCACAGCGCCACACGGCGTGAAGCATGGCAGTGCTCCCGGTGAGTGAATACTGCCGCCTATCGTAGCTGAGGGGCCGCCGGTTGGCAAGTGGCCGCGGGGGCGGGTGTCACACGAAGACACGAAGACACGAAGGGGCGGAGGCACGAAGACGCGAAGGGGCGGGAGACGGGAGACGGGCTCACACGAAGACACGAAGGCACGAAGGGGCAGGAGACGCGAAGGGGCGGAGGCACGAAGACGCGCGGGGCGGGGGGCCGTCGTACGCATCCGGGCCACCGCACGCTGATCACGCGCCGGCTGCTGCTGCCGCTGCCGCGCTGAGGCGCTGCGGTGCCGGGCGCTCACGGGGTGGCGCGGCGCCGCGCGACGATGCCATCGGGCAGCAGCGTCAGCTGCGTCGGGGTGAAGTCGACGAACACATCGTCGAGGATGCCGGCCAGCGTCCAGCGGCCGCGGTAGCGGTCGCCCTGCCAGTGGCTGAGCTGTGCCAGGCTGGCGCCGTAGCGCAGCGTCAGCGCGCCCGCCTCCAGCGCGACGGTCAGCGCGCCGTAGCGCTCGTCGACGTAGACGCCCGCGAGCTGCGCCGGCGGCAGCGTCGCCGCTGCGGTGGGCTGGCGTGCGCTGGCGGCAGCACGTGCCGCGGCGCCGGCCTGGGCCATCGCATCGCGCGCCAGCCCGAGGAACTCGTCGCTCCAGTGGCGGCCGGGGCGCTCGAGCAGCAGATCGCTCAGCGCGTAGAACAGCGCCGCATGTGCCAGCGTCTGGTGGACATTCAGCAGGACCGCGAAACCGCAGCGCCGCTCGGGGAAGAACGCCAGCGCCGCGTTGAAGCCGGGCATCTGGCCGCCGTGCAGCAGCACGCGCTCGCCGTGGTAGTCGAGCACCCACCAGCCGAGCGCGTAGGTCCAGAAGTGGGTGGCCGGCTGCAGTGCGGCGAGCGGCCCGAGCTCGGACGCGAGGACGTCGTGCATCAGCGTCTGGGGGCTGGTGATGGTGGCGAACGTCGCCGGCTGCAGCAGCGGCGCACCGCCCGCCAGCAGCAGTTCGAGCCAGCGCCGCAGATCGTCGGCCGAGCTGTAGATCGAGCCGGCCGGCTCGTCGTCGAGCGCAAACCGCGGCACGACGCGCGGCTCGCCGAGCAGGCGCACGCTGGCCGGGCAGCGCTCGTCGAGCACCGCGTGCGGCGCAGCCAGATTGGCCAGCCCGGCAAGCTGCCGCGCGCCGGTGCATGAGCGCGTCATCGCCAGCGGCGCGAAGATGCGCTGCTCGATGAACCGGGCCCACGGCATGCCGCTGCACGCCTCGATGATCAGGCCCGCCACGCCGTAGTGCTGGTTGGCGTAGTGGAAGCCGGCGCGAAACCCGTCGACCGGCGCCAGGTAGCGCATGCGCCGCACGATCTCGCGCTGGTCGTAGCCCTGGTGGTAGTAGATGCGCTGCGCCCGCTCCAGCCCGAGCCGGTGGCTCAGCATGTCGCGCAGGGTCACGTGCCGCGTCACCCACGGATCCGCCAGTGCGACATCGGGCAGGTGGCGCACGACGGGATCATCCCAGCCGAGCCGGCCGGCGTCGACCAGCATGCCGGCCGCCGCGCTGGTGAACGGCTTGGTCGTCGAGCCGATCGCGAAGATCGTCGCCGCATCGACCGGTTCGCTGTCGCCGGCCGCGCGCACGCCGTAGCCCTGGCAGTAGCTGCCGCCGGCATGCACCACCGCGAGCGCCGCACCGGGAATCTGCCAGTCGCGCAGGGTCGCCGTCATCAGCGCATCGATCGCTGCGGAGTTCATCGCCATATCCTTTCGCTGGCATCATAGCTGCCGCGGCGCAGGTCGGGCTGATCGCGCACCAGCCGGTGTTTCTCGACGCGCTCCGAGGCCGTGCGCGGCAGATCGGCGACGAACGCGACGTAGCGGGGCACCTTGAAGCGCGCCAGCCGCGCGCGCACCAGGTCGAGGATGGCTTCGGGATCGGGCGCCCAGCCCGGGCGCAGCACCAGGTAGGCCTTGACCTCCTGGCCGCGCAGCGCGTCGGGCACCGCGACGACCGCCGCATCGCGGACGGCGGGATGGGTCAGCAGCACGCGCTCGACCTCGGCGGCGGCGATGTTTTCGCCGGCGCGCCGGATGGTGTCGCTCAGTCGGGCGCGCCAGGTGTAGCAGCCATGGGCGTCGCGCACCACCAGATCGCCGGTATGAAACCAGCCGTCGCGCAGTGCGGCGGCGCTGGCGGCGGGATTATTCCAGTAGCCCAGCATCATCGGCTGGCCGCGCACGAGCAGCTCGCCGGGCACGCCATCGGCCACGTCGGCGCCGCTCGCATCGACGACGCGCGCCTGCTTGGTGGCGATCGGCCAGCCCATCGCGCCGCTGCCGACCAGCGCGTCCGCCGCGACCGGCATCACGAGGTCGACGCCGGTCTCGGTCATGCCGTAGGCTTCGCGCCACGGCACGCCCCAGCGCCGCTCGAATTCGGCGTGGTACTGCGGATGGATGCCGGAGCACAGCACCAGCCGCAGCCGATGGCCCCGCTCGCGCGCCGGCTGCTCCGGCTGCTGCAGCAGGAACAGCGGCATCGAGCCGATGAGGTACACCACCGTGGCGCCTTCGTCGCCGACCGCCTGCCAGAAGGTCGACGGCGAGAAGCGCGGCAGGATGGCCAGCGTGGCGCCGCTGCGCAGGCAGGCGATCAGGTTCCACTGCGGATCCATGTAGGAGAACGGCTGCGCCGTGAGATCGACGTCGCCGGGCTGCAGGCCGAAGACGTCGGCCGCGACCGCGCCGATGCCGAGCCAGTAGGCGTGGCTGAGCATGCAGCCCTTGGGGAACCCGGTGGTGCCCGAGGTGTACTGGATGTTCAGCAGCGTGTCGGGCGCGAGGTCGGGGAAGCTGCCCTGCGTCGGGGAGTCGGCGACGAGCTGCCAGAACGGCGCGGCGCCCGCGCCGGCGACGATCAGCGGCTGCCGGATGGCCGGCACGCGCTCGCGCACGCGCTCCCAGCGCGGCAGGGCATCGCCGTCGATGGCGAGCCAGTGCGCGTCGGCGTCGTTCAGCGTGTAGCTCAGGTCGTCATCCTGGTAGCCGGCGTTCAATGGCACGATCACCGCGCCGAGGCGCGCCAGCGCCAGCCAGATGACCGGGAACTCGAAGCCGTTGGGCACCATCAGCGCGACGCGATCGCCGATGCCGACGCCCAGCGCGCGCAGCAGCAGCGCGACCTGCACCGTCTGCCGGCTCACCTCGGCGACGCTGCGCGTCTGGCCGGCGTAGCGCAGCAGTGGCTGCGCGCCGTGCCGCACCGCGGCGGCGTCGAGGCATTCACCAATGGACTGCCACGTCATCGCATCCTCCCCTGCGGCCGGCGCCGCTGGCCTCAGCGCCGGATCCGCTGCATCACCATCGTCTGCAGCTCATGGCTCGCCGCGGCCAGATCGACGGCCGTGGGATCGAAGACCCACTGCAGCATCACGCCGTCGATGCCGGCCTGGATCACCGCGGCCATCACGGTCGGATCGCATTCGGCGAACACGCCCTGCTCGAGCCCGGCGCGCATGATCGCGCGCAGGTGCGCCCGGCATGGCTCGTAGGCGGTCTGGCTGAAGGCGACCTTCTCCAGCGGCGATGTGAAGCTGCCCCAGAGATCGACGAGCGCCGCGACGTGGGCGCGGTGCTGCGCGATGTAGTCGAAGCTGGCCGCGATGTACGCCTGCATCCGCCCGACGGCATCGTGGTGTGCCGCGACGCGCTCCTTGACGTAGGCGCTCTGGCGGCTGAGCAGCGTCTGGATGGCCGATGTGATCAGGTCATGCCTGCCATCGAAGTGGTAGGCGATCAGGCCCTTGGTGATGCCCAGGCTGCGGGCGATCTCGGCGAACGACGCCTGGGTGTAGCCCTGCTCGGCGATGGTCTGCAGCGCCGCATCGATGATCTGCTGCCGCCGCGCGGCTTCGGTGAACGTCGGCCGGTCACGTGGTGGAGTCATGCCAGGGTCCTCGTTGGCGCCCGTGGCGCACGCGCGGCCACGGCGGGCCGGCGGCCGCCGGGCGGGCGCTGGGCGGCGTCGCCCCCATGCTACCACCAGCGCACCGGCGGTGCGGCGCTCAGCGGCCATGATACACCGCCGCACGCCGCTCGCGGAACGCCTGCAGCCCCTCGCGCAGGTCGTCGCTGGCGAGGCAGGCCAGGGTCGCCTCGATCTCGAGCTGCAGCGCCCCGTCGAGCGTGTCCGCCGCCGGGTCATCGAGGACACGCTTCACCAGGCCCAGCGGGATGGGCGCGTGCCGCGCCAGCGCGTGGGCCAGCTCGTGCGCCGCGTGCAGCAGCCCGGCCGCCGGCCAGACAGCGCCGACCAGCCCGATGGCGGCGGCGGTGGCGGCGGTGGTGCGCTCGCCGGTGAGCAGCAGTTGGGTCGCGCGGCCGAGCCCGATCAGCCGGGGCAGGCGGTGCATCGCGCCGTTGGTGGCGAACAGGCCGCGCGTGACTTCGGCGAACTCGAAGTACGCCGTATCGGCGGCCAGGCGGATGTCGCCGGCGATGGCAAGCTCGGCGCCGGCGCCGACCGCGAGGCCATTGACTGCCACGATGACCGGTTTGGGAAGCCGGGTCATCAGCCGCGTCACCGCCTGCAGCGCCGCGAGCTCGGCGCGCAGCTGCTCGGGCGTCAGCGCGCCGTCGAGCAGCCCGGCGACGTCGTGCAGGTCGATCCCCGCCGAGAAGGCGCGCCCGGCGCCGGTGAGCAGCAGCACGCGCACGGTCGCATCGCGCGCCAGCTCATCGAGGCCGTGCGCCAGCGCGCGGAACATGGCACGGTGCAGCGCATTCAGCACCGCCGGCCGATTGAGCGTGATGATCGCGACCGGACCGTCGCGCTGGATCTGGAGGTCGCTGCTGGTCATGCCGGGTTCCGTCCTGCGGCCGGCGCCAGCGTCGGCAGATCGAGCCACGAGGCGTCGTCGCCGCCGAGCGCCAGCGTGATGGTGGGTGTCGCGTGCGGCGGAAGCTGGGCGAAGGTATCGGCATCGGCGCCGGCGAGCGACAGGCGCAGCCGCCAGCCGCGCTGCAGCCAGGCGGCGATCGGCTGCAGGCCAAACATCAGCGCCGCCGGCTCGCCGGGCACGAGCGGCAGCAGGTCGCGGCGGGCGAAGGTGCGATACGGCACGGCGGGCCAGTACGCCGGCGGCCCGGCGGCGATCGCGCGATGGATGACGCGCAGCATGCCTTCGGTGAGGTAATGCGCCACACCCTGCGCGTCAAGCGCCTCGAGATAGACGAACACATTGCCATCGGCATGCGTCGACGACAGCCACAGCCGGACCACCGGGTGGCCGCAGATCGTGAGGTCATCGGCCAGCGGCGGCGTGGTGAACGCCAGCGATGCGCGGATCGCCGCATAGCGCACCGGCCGGCCGTCCAGCTCGGTCAGCCAGCGGTTGTTCCGTCCAGTCGACATGCCGGGATCGACGGTGAATTGCGCGCTGGCGCCGGGCGCCGGGTGGGTGGCGAGGCCCCCCGCCGGCCGCAGATACCAGCGCAGCGGCGCGGTTCCCGCCGGCGGCCAGGTCGTGGTGCACGTCCAGGTCGAGGCAAACAGCGTGAAGTAGTGCAGCGTGCGATCCGCGCCGGCGTCTTCGAACTGCCGCAGCGCCGCGACCATCTGCTGGCGCAGCGTGAACGGCTGGTCGCGCCGGCCGACATGTTGGCTGGCGCCGTGATTCCACGGGCCGATCACCGCCCGCTGCGGGCGCGGGCTGCTGATGAAGCGGCTGATGACGGCATCGGCGGTGGCGGCGTCGAACCAGCTGCCCCAGTGATCCAGCCGATGGGTCGTCGGGCGCGTGTGCATGCTCAGCTGGTCGAGCGTGACGCCGAGCTCGGGGTCGCGGTCGTCGCGGCAGACGACGTGCTGCAGCACCGAATCGACCTGCCGGTTGTCGTGGTGCGGGATCGGGGCGCCATCGACGGGGCGGACGCCGCGCACCAGCAGGCGTTCGGGCCACGGCGCGCCGGCCGGCACGCGGTTGGCGTCGAGCGCCCGGTTGCTGGCCGACCATGCGCGCAGCAGGCCGACGTTGGGCACGCCGCCGGGAAAGGCGATGTCGCGGTAGACGTCGAACTCGTTGAACCGGACCAGCGCGCTGGTGACGGCGGGGTGGCCACAGGCGCCGAGTAGCTCGGCGGTGGTGCCCTGGTACGAATTGCCGAAGGCGCCGACGCGCCCGTCGCTCCAGGGCTGCGCGATCACCCACGCGACCAGATCGTACAGGTCGGTCAGGTCGCTGTCGGGCCATGGGTGGCGCTGGTGCCCTTCCGAGGCGCCGGTGCCGCGGACGTCGATGCGCACCAGCGCGTAGCCGTAGGCGGTGAAGAACGCCCGCGCCGCATCGCCGGGCGTGATGAACCAGCGCCACGGGCGCCGCAGCTGGCTGGCGCGCCAGTAGCGCGTCGCGGCGAACAGCGCGGGATAGCGGCCGTCGGCCGGCCCGCGCGGCACGGCGACATCGACTGCCAGGCGCACGCCGTCGCGCATCGCAATGGCGTGCGAGCGCTCGTTCCAGCCGGTGTGCCGCGGCGGCGGCGGCGGATCGGTCGGGGGGAAGCTCATCGCTCGCCATCCTCGCGCAGGAAGTCGCGCAGCACCTGCGCAAAGCGCACGGGCTCCTCGAGGAAGGGCCAGTGGCCGCTCGCGGTGAACGCGACCGACCGCGCCCGGGGGAGTGTGGCGCACAGCTCGGCGGCGACTGGCGCGCCGCTGAACGGGCTGTCGGCGACGCCGTAGATCACCAGCGTCGGGATCGCCAGCCGGCGCAGCATGTCGCGCGCGTCGGGGCCGGCCAGCGAGCGCGAACATTCGCGCCATGTGACGAAGCTGATCGGCCCGCTGTCGGCGATCAGCGCATCCTGCCGCCGATCGAACAGCCGCTCGCGATCGCTGCGCAGGCTCAGCGCGCCCAGCCAGGCGTCGGCGGCGGCGGCAGCGGCGGGCGGGATGCCCAGCGCGCTGGCGTAGAGCGCCGGGCCGAACCAGCGCCAGAACCAGCGGTGGCGCATGCCGTTGTTGATGCGGATGCCGCCGATCAGGACGATCCGCTCGACGTGCTGCGGCTGCGCGAGCGCATAGCGCAGCGCCAGCGCCGCGCCGAATGAATGGCCGACGACGATGATCCGCTCGGCGCCGATCACGCTCCGCCGCAATGCCTCCAGCTCGTCGACGAGCCGGTCGATGTGATAGTCGGCGATGCGCTCGCGAACCTGCGAATGGCCCGAGCCGCGCTGGTCATAGGTGATCACCCGCCGCTCGTCGGCGAACGCGTCGAAGGCGCTGCCAAAGCTGCGGCTCGAGTGGCCAGGCCCGCCGTGCAGCAGCACCAGCGGCGCCACGTCGCGGCGGGTGCCACGCTCGCGGTAGTCCAGCGCGTAGCCGTCGATCTGCACCGACTGTGGGCAGTCGCGGCACGGCCGCGCCACCGGCGCGACGCGGGCGTAGGCGTGATGCGCGTAGGCGGCCCACGCCCCGATCAGCCCGATCACCCCCACCAGCGCTGCCGCGCCGCCGATCAGCCATGCATCGCCGGTCATCGCGCGGCCCGCGCCTCGCCGCGCGTCACCGGCGCGAGCGCCGCCGCCGCGAGCACCAGGAAGATCGTCATCGCCAGCCACATCCAGCGGTAATCGTTGCCCAGCGCCTCGACCAGGCTGCCGCCCAGGATCGGGCCGATGATGAAGCCGAGCGTGACGGAGATCTGCCGCAGCCCGGTGTAGGTGCCCATCAGCGTCTCGACCGGCGCGCTGTCGACGATCATCGCGACCTGCACGACGTTCGCCAGCGGCCAGGTCAGGCCGCAGATCAGCAGCCCGACGGTGAGCATCGTCGCATCGGGCATCAGGAAGATCACGAGCGCCCCGCTGGCGTACCCCAGCAGCCCGATGATCTGGGTGCGCTTGCGGCCGATCCGGTTGGCGGTCATCCCGGCCGGGATGGCCGCCAGCATGAAGGCGATCGCCGGTATTGCCACGAGCATCGCGGCATCGCCTTCGGCCATGCCCAGGCTGAAGACCCCGTAGGAGCTGAGAAATGCCTGCATCTGGCCGAGCGCAACGTACGCGAGCAGGTTGCTGAGCAGCAGGAAGATCAGGCTGCTGGCGTAGTCGCGGGGGAGCTCGCGGATGAATGCGACGATGCCGCGCAGCGTGAACGGCCGGCCGGCCAGCTCGGCCGCGCTGGCGAGTGCGTCGGGCTCGCGGATCCACGCGCGGGCCAGCAGCAGGACGATGATCGCCAGCCCGGCGGCGATCCAGAACGGCAATGGGCCATACACATCGTAGAGCGCCGCACCGCCCAGCGCGGTGAGCACGACGAACAGCCCCGCGATCGCGCCGGCGATGCCGTTGGCGGTCGATCGCTGCGCCGACGGCGTGATGTCGAACAGCAGGACGTCGGCCGCCGGCCGTACCACCGCGAATGCGAGCAGGACGACGAACATCGCGACGACGAATGGCACCAGCAGGCCGATGAGCTGGCCGGTCTGGCCGTTCAGCGCCGGCGTGATCCCCAGCGGAACGAGCGGGATCACCGCGGCGGCGATGACGGCGATCGGGATGCCGATCAGGATGAAGGGCATCCGGCGCCCCCAGCGCGTGCGCAGGCTGTCGCTCCATGCGCCGACTACCGGGCTGATGAACAGGCCGGCGATGTTGTCGAAGACCAGGATGAACCCGGTGAGCGCCGGGCCGAGCCCGAAGCCGAGGGTCGTCACGCCGGCGTCGCTGAACGCCGGGTTGCCCGCCTGCAGGAAGACTGGCACGTAGGTGTTGTACAGCTGCCAGATGACTTCCATCACGGCGGGTAGCGTCGCCGCGATGATCGTCGCACGCCAACGTAGCGGAATGCTCGCCATGGCCCCGCGCTCCTGTCACTCAACAGACGGGCAACAGACTGAATGATCGTTCAGTGATCATATCGAACGTTTGCACGACTGTCAAGGGGCAGCGGGCGGTCGGGTCCAAGCATGCGTTGTCAGGCTGCCGTGGCTGCTGCCGCCTGGCGCCGGGAGCGGCGCTGGGGCGGCGGGCGCAGGCGCAGCGCGTCGTCCCGGCGGTCGCGGTTCCGCCAGGCGCGGACGACGGCCACCGCCTCGGCGCCTGGCACGTCCCGGATCATGTCGGCGGGCGTGAGCCGTGCGCTCACCAGGTGCTTTCAGGCGCGCTCCAGCGTGCCGCTGCCCACCGGCGACCCGCGGGCGCGGGTGGTACGGGCTGTACCTCCCTCTGGCGCAGCGCTCAACGCGCTGTCAATGCATGCCTGCACCCCCGATGCCACGATGCGCTTGACAGCCGCGGCGGCGGCGTGATAGGCTGCCGCACATCTCGCCGACATCACCCGCGCGCCACCCGACGAGCCCGCCAGCCGTCGCCGCGTGATCGCGCCCATCTGCCCGCGAGTCAGGGGGCTCCAACGTGGGGCGCCGCGGTGCCAGCACCCCGCAGAGCCATGGTTGTGAGCATGCCGGCGGGCCGGTGGCGTCGGGCCGGTGGGCGCGCCGTAGTACCGGGAGGAGACATCGATGAGGCGATGGATGTGGCGCTGGCTGGTCATCCTGCTGGCGTTCGCCGGCAGCAGCGTGCCGGCGCGGGCAGAATCGGGCTGGCAGCCGCTGCCCGTCACCCTGCGCGACGCCGAGCGCGACCAGACCTGCTGGGATGTGCGCGAGCCGGATGTGGTGTGGGTGACCGAGGACGGCGTGGGCATCGTGCGCTATGCCATCCGCAGCGGCGCGCGCGAGCCGTGGCTGCCGCGCGTCGATCTGCGCCTCGTCGGCTGTCCGGATTCGGGCTGGCGCTTCTGGGCCGATCAGCCGAATATGAGCGCGCTGGCGCCGGGTGGCGCCAGCCTGACCGCCGTGACGCCATTCCCCTGGACGTTCGCCAGCGATGGGCGCGATGCGGTCTACGCGCTGCTCGGCAACGTGGTGTACGCCGGGGCGCCCGGGCCGCTCGGTGCGGTCGGCACGATCCCCGGCCCCGGCGACGCCGTCGCCCTGCAGGCCAATCCCGCCGACGGCCGGGCGCTGTATGCGCTGACGCTCGAGCGCCAGGGCGATGCGGCCGCCACCTGCCGGCTGTGGTTCTCGGGCGACGGCGGCGCCACCTGGGAGCTACGCACCAGCCAGGCCGTCGCCGGCTCGTCCGGCGGGCCATTCGTGTCGCTGGAATCGCCCGGCGACGCCGCATGGCCGCGCGACACCGTGATCTGGCGCATCGATCCGGGGTATCCCGGCTCGAGCAACCAGACGAGCACCTGGGCATCGGGCGATGGCGGGCGCAGCATCACCGCCATCGATGGCGCCGGCTACGGCGACCCGAGCACCGAGCGGTTCGTCGCCGGCCGCGATGGCATCGTGCGCCTCAGCATCAGCCTGGCCCCGATCGCCGGCGCGGCACTCAGCCTGAGCGTGAGCAGCACTGCCGGGCGTGACTGGCGGCCGCTCGCCGCACCGCCGGTGAGCACGCCGGTCGACCCGCGGCACATCGAGTTGGTCGTGGCGCGCGCCGCGCCACACATCATGGCGCTCGGCGCGCCCGAGGGCACGTTCCTCAGCCGCGATGCCGGCGCAACCTGGCAGCGCGTCGGCGATCGCCGCACCGATCTGCAGTTCTCGCCGTATGTTCCGCTGCGCCTGCTCGGGCGCGATGGGGTTCAGCTGAGCCTGCTCGAGCTCGGCGACCCCGGCGCGGCGATGACGGCGCCGCGCGCGCCGCTGTCGGCCGGCTTCAGCCCCGAGACCGGGCAGACGATCAGCCCGCTGTTCCTCGATGTCTGGCAGGCGCGCGGCGGCCTGGCGCGCTTCGGCCATCCGCGCACGCCGGCGTTCCGCGAGGTCAACGCCGCCGATGGGCGCGTCTATCTCACCCAGTACTTCGAGCGCGCCCGCTTCGAATACCACCCCGAACATGCCGATCCGGCGTACCGCGTGCTGCTCGGCCTGCTCGGCAACGAGCAGACGGTCGCCCGGCGTGGCGAAGCGCCATTCCTCGCCCGGCCCGCCCCCGGTGACCCCGGCGAGCGCTACTTCGCCGAGACCGGCCACGCGATCCGCAATAGCTTCAAGGCTGCCTGGGAGCGCGCCGGCGGGCTGGCGACCTTCGGCTACCCGATCAGCGATGAGTTCCTCGAGCGTAATCCCGAGGATGGCCAACTGTATGTGGTGCAGTACTTCGAACGCAATCGCTTCGAATATCACCCCGAACACGCCGGCGGCCCCTACGAGGTGCTGCTCGGCCTGCTGGGCAATGATGTGCTGCGCGCGCGCGGCTGGCTGCCATGAATCGCGACGGGCAGGCACTATGCCTGCCCGCTCCGTCAGCCACGCAGCACTGCGCCTGATTCGTCAGTCGCTGTCCTCATCATCGCTGTCCTCATCATCGCTGTCCTCATCATCGCTGTCCTCATCATCGCTGTCCTCATCATCGCCGTTCACCGCCATCCGTATCCGATCAGCCACCTCTTCGGCATCAAAGCCCATCACGAACAGCCTGCACGCTTCATCGAGCATATCGAGCGGCAGTTCACGGGTCAATGCGGCGGCAAACTGCCGCTGCTCGTCGCTGAGCATCGGGTACTTCTGCCAGGCCAGGCGCGCATGTATGCCATCGGGCAACCTCTCGAAATACAGCGTCAGGCCGAAGCGCGACGGCCGGTTGCGGAATTGCTCCAGCAGCCCGGATAACCGGCTGGAGCACGCGATCGTCAGCAGATGATCCGGCGACGTCAGCCCGTCGAGCAGCTTCAGCAACTTGGAGCTGTCGTGGTATGCGTGGGCCTCGAACGGATCGAAGATCAGCACGATCGGCCGATCGGGATCATTCCGGCGAACTGCCGGAATGATGCCCGATTCGAGGTTCGCGATGGGGAAGTTCTTGAGGATCACTGCGTCGCGCTCGACGAGCAGCGGGATCACCTGCCGCACCAGGCTGGTCTTGCCGGTGCCCGGCGGCCCGTACAGCAGCACCCCGCGCCGGTGCTTGATGCCAGACTGCGCCAGCCGCCGGATGATCTTCTGATCGAAGAAGCGTTGGATCTCACGCTTCATGGAGTACAGGTGGTACGACTGGACGGGATACAGCGGCTCGGCATTCAGTTGCATCGGCCTGAGCGTCAGCGCGAAAGAGGTTATGGACTCATTGGTGTACGCGCCGGCCGGCAGCCTGGTGATCAGCCGCGACGGGTCGGTCGGGTCGGGTCGGGAAAAACAGCCGCTCACGGCGTTGTACAAGAACATCCCTGGCTCCTTGCCGGTCGTCCCAGCCCTGAAAGCCCCCTGGTCCGGCGCCGGTGGCCGCCAGTTCCTGCCGCACGTCCGGGCGGAGACCGGCGATCCGCGACACCTGTGGTGCCACGCCCTGCGTCCTGACGCCCCGTGCTGAGCCGCCTGCGGCCGCGAGCCGCGACGTCTCGGGCGCGTCAGCTGTCATCATCATCATCATCATCATCATCATCATCATCATCATCATCATCATCATCATCATCGCTGTCGAGCCGGATCGCCTGCAGGCGGTCGCTGATCTCGTCCGGATCATAGCCCATCAGCAGCAGCTTGCACGCCTCCTCGAGGTAGTCGATCGGCAGGTTTTGCGTCAGCCGGACGACAAACTGCCGGTCGGCAGGGCTGAGCGTCGGGTACTTCTGCTCGACCAGACGCTCGTACACGCCCTCCGCCAGCCGGTCGATCTGCAAGACCAAGCCAAATGACAATCTCTCGTGGTGCGTCAGTTCCGCCACATCTTCAGGATCGTCGGTGCAGCAGATCATGAGCAGGCGGTCTGGCACATATATCATCTCGTCGAATACGATCCGGACTATCAGGGCGATCTCGTTGTCGATTGTGCAGGACTGGTCGAACAGCAGCACGATCGGCCGTTCCGGTTCATTCGGGCGAGTCTCCCAAAAGTTGGGGTGGTGGTGTGCGAGGTACTCGAAGTTGCAATTGTGGATGATCACCGCATCGTGCTCGATGAGGAACGGGATCAGCTGCCGCATCATGCTGCGCTTGCCGACGCCCGGTGGCCCGTGCAGGATGATGCCACGGGAAGCGGTGAGCCCGGCCGACTCCAGCCGCACCGTGGTCGCCGGATCGAAGAATTCCTCAACTTCGCGCCGCAAGATGCGTGTCTCGAGGGTGTCGATGGCGAACAGCCGCTCGGTGTCCGGCGCGAGCGGCCGAAAAGACAGCGGCTTGAGCGATGAGATGATGTACATGCCAGCAGGCAGCCGCGTGTGCACCTGCAGCGTGCTGGGAGACATATTCTTCGCGCTATACGCACCGTCGTCCTCGCGGAAAAACATCAGGTCCTCCTGATCGCTGACACGGATTCACGACGCGCTGCCGGTGACGGGCCGAAGGCCGCGTGCGATGGCACGCGGCACCCTCAGCGGCGCTCGTGCCCGTCTGTGGATTCGGCGGGTGCGATCGCCCGAAACCGATCACTGATCTCGTCCGGGTCGCACCCCGCCAGGAACATCTCGCACACCCTCTCGAGGAAGTTGATCGGCAGGTTCCGCGTCAGCCGGACGGCAAACTGCCGGTCGGCAGGGCTGAGCGTCGGGTACTTCTGCTCGGCCAGGCGCTCGTGCACGCCATCCGGCAGCCGATCGATCCGCAGGATCAGGCCGAAGCGTGACGGCCGATTGCGCAGCTGTACCGGGATGGCATTGAAGTCATTGGTACAGCCGATCATGAGCAGGTGATCCGGCGACGTCAGGCCGTCGAGCAGCTGCAGCAGCTTGGCACGGCTGAGGCTGACGTCCCTGTCGAACGCGTCGAAGAGCAGCACGATCGGCCGATCGGGATCGCTCGCGCGGATCGCCGGAATGAGCGCATGCTCGAGATAGTCGGCGTCGCAATCGACGAGGATCACCGCGTCGCGCTCGACGAGGAACGGGATCAGCTGCCGCATCATGGTGCGCTTGCCGGTGCCCGGCGGCCCGTGCAGGATGATGCCGCGGCGATGCCTGAGCCCGACCGCCTGCAGCCGCGCCGTGGCCGCCGGATCGAAGAAGGCCTCGACCTCGCGCCGCACCATGCGCATCTCCGGCGTGTCGAGGAAGAACGCCGGCGTGGCGCTCGGCGTGCACGGCCGCAACGCGAGCCTCCGGTATTCCTGGCCGACGTCAGTATAGGTACCAGCGGGCAGGCGGCTGACGATCAGCCTGTCATCCGGGCTTATCCAGAGGATGCCCTCGCCAGTGCAGTAGAACATGCGTTTCTCCCTGCTCGTCGCGGTCGCGGCATGCCGGCACGCAGCCGGACGCCGCGTATCGCCATGACGCCACCCGCGTGCGTCGGCCAGTATGGCCATGCGACACCCTCAGCGCCGCCGCCGCCGGCCCACGGATCCGGCCAGCATGGTCGTGTGCAGACGATCGCGGACTTCGTCCGGATCATAGCCCATCAGAAACAGCTTGCACGCCTCCTCGAGGTAGTCGATCGGCAAATCCTGCGTCAGCCGGACGGCAAACTGTCGATCGGCAGGGCTGAGCGTCGGGTACTTCTGCTCGGCCAGGCGCTCGTGCACGCCATCCGGCAGCCGGCGGATCCGCAGGGTCAGGCCGAAGAGCGACGGCCGGTTGCGCAGCTCTACTGGCACCGCCTTGAAGTAGCTGGTGCAGCCAATCGTGAGCAGATGCTCCGGCGACGTCAGTTCGTCGAGCAGCTGCAGAAACTCGGAACTGTCGGACCAGGCGCTCGTACTGAGATCGTCGAAGAACAGCACGATCGGCCGATCGGGATCGCCCCTGCGGATCGCCGGAATGATTGTCCTCTCGAGATGGTTGGCGCGGCAATCGACGAGGATCACCGCGTCGCGCTCGACGAGCAGCGGGATCAGCTGCCGCACCATGCTGGTCTTGCCGGTGCCCGGCGGCCCGTGCAGGATGATGCCGCGGCGATGCTTGAGCCCGGCCGCCAGCAGCCGCGCCGTGGTCGCCGGATCGAAGAAGGCTTCGACCTCGCGCCGCACCATGCGCATCTCCGGCGTGTCGAGGAAGAACACCGGCTCGGCGCTCGGCTCAAGCGTCGCAAACGTCACGCTGCCGTGCTCAATGTTGACGACGCGATACGCGCCGGCGGGCATGCGGCTGATGGCCGGCATGTCCGACACGGCATGGGGAGTGGCCCGCTCGTAGACACCATCGTTATTGAGACAGAACATGCGTTTCTCCCCGCTCGTCGTGATCGTGGCATGCCGGCACGCGGCCGGCCGCGTGCGTCGGCCAGCATGGTCATGCGGCACTCTCAGCGGTGCTGCTATCCACCATTGGACCTGACGGGCGCGATCGCCTGCAGGCGGTCGCTGATCTCGTCCGGATCATAGCCCATCAGAAACAGCTTGCACGCCTCCTCGAGGTAGTCGATCGGCAGCTCCCGCGTCAGCCGGACGGCAAACTGCCGGTCGGCGCGGCTGAGCGTCGGGTACTTCTGCTCGGCCAGGCGCTCGTGCACACCCTCTGCCAGCCGGTCGATCTTCAGGATCAGGCCGAAGCGTGACGGGCGGTTGCGCAGCTGTAGCGGAATGGCCTTGAGATCGTTGGTACAGCCGATCGTGAGCAGATGATCCGGCGACGTCAGGCCGTCGAGCAGCTGCAGCAGCTCGGCACGGCTGTGGCTGGCGTTCTTGTCGAACTCGTCGAAGAACAGCACGATCGGCCGATCGGGATCGCTCTCGCGGATCGCCGGAATGATCGCCCCTTCGAGATGGTCGGCGTTGCAATCGGCGATGATCACCGCGCCGCACTCGATGAGGAACGGGAACAGCTGCCGCATCAGGCTGGTCTTGCCGGTGCCCGGCGGCCCGTGCAGGATGATGCCGCGGCGATGCTTGAGGCCGGCCGCCTGCAGCCGCGCCGTGGTCGCCGGATCGAAGAAGGCCTCGACCTCGCGCCGCACCATGCGCATCTCCGGTGTATCGAGGAAGAACACCGGCTCGGTGCTCGGCGTGAGCGTCGCGAACTCGACGCTGTCGCGCTCAATGCTGGTGACGCGATACGCGCCGGCGGGCAGGCGCCCGATGATCGGCGCAGCATCGCGACGGGTCTGCCGGTAGGTGCCATCGCCATAGGTGTAGAACATGCGCCCTCCCTGATACTCATGACGATATGGCGTGTAGTGTCAAGCTGCGCCCGGTGATGTCAATGATTATTGTCAGACCGCGAAGGAGCTCGCTGTGATGTGCTGATCGCGTGCACGATGCCGGATGTGCCACAATCGCGGTAGTTGTACTGCCGACTGCACGAACCCGGCCGCTGGGCTGCGGCCCTGCGCGTATCAGCATAGCATACGGTGTGGCGGATTGGCGGCTGCCCTGGGCGCCATCGCACCATCTGTCGGAATATTCCGGCGATCGTGGTGGTCGGGCGCTGAATCTTCCGTCATGGGTGGCGAGCCGCCGATCGCGTGCACGATGCCGGAT
>JAGWYG010000006.1 GCA_018969485.1 Chloroflexota bacterium | reverse complement strand
GGCGTCGGTCGTGGCGGTATATCGACAGCCGACGCGTGCTCGGCCGACCGGGCACGCGGGGTGCGGCGCATTGCTGCCGGTTGCCAGTGCATGTGGCAGGGTGGCGGGTCACCATGGTCGCCAGAATCATGCGCTGCGCGCTGATCGGCCTCGAAGGTGTCCTCGTCGCCGTCGGGGCCGACTGATCGGCCCGGCCGGCGCACGCCACACGCCGGCCAGGTTGTGTGGCGCGCTGTGCCAGCGCGACCCGTCACGGGGCGTCGGTCGTGGCGGTATATCGACAGCCGACGCGTGCTCGGCCGACCGGGCACGCGGGGTGCGGCGCATTGCTGCCGGTTGCCAGTGCATGTGGCAGGGTGGAGGATCACCATGGTCGCCAGAATCATGAGTTGCGCGCTGATCGGCCTCGAAGGTGTCCTCGTCACCGTCGAGGTCGATATCGCCAACGGTCTGCCAGCATTCCACGTCGTCGGTCTGGGCGACGCCGCGGTGCAGGAGAGCCGCGAGCGCGTGCGTGCAGCGGTCCGCAACAGTGGATACAACTTCCCCACCCAGCGCGTCACTGCCAGTCTGGCCCCATCAGACCTGCGCAAGGTCGGGCCAGCCTACGACCTGCCCATCGCCCTCGGGCTGCTCGCCGCCACCAACCAGCTCGCCACGCTGCCACGCGATGCCGTGTTTCTTGGCGAACTCGGTCTCGACGGCACGTTACGGCACATCGACGGCATCCTGCCGATGGTCGCGGTCGCGCGCGATGCCGGCATCAGCACCGCCTACGTGCCACACGAAGACGCCCGCGAGGCGGCGCTGGTCGAGGGTATTACCGTGATCCCGGTCCACCGAATCGCTGGTCTCGTCGCCCATATCAATGGCACAGCAGGCCTCGAGCCGATCGTTCCTCACAGCATCGAACATGATCCCGAACCTGCCTTCGAGGTCGATCTGGCCCATATCCAGGGTCAGGAACATGTCAAGCGGGCGCTCGAGATCGCGGCCGCCGGCGGACACAACCTGCTGATGACCGGCACGCCGGGGTCTGGCAAGACGATGATGGCGCGCGCCCTGGTGTCGATCCTTCCGCCGCTGAGCCGTGATGAGGCGCTCGAGGTGACGCGCATCTTCAGCGTGGCCGGGCTGCTGCCCCGTCACACGCCACTCATCCGGGCGCGTCCGTTCTGCGCGCCGCATCACACGACATCGCTCGCCGGACTAGTCGGAGGGGGTGCTGGCAGAATCCGGCCCGGCATGCTGTCGCTGGCCCATCGTGGCGTGCTGTTCCTCGATGAGTTGCCCGAGTTCGGTAGCCGCCTCGAGGTCTTGCGTCAGCCGCTCGAGGATCGGTCAATCACGTTGAGCCGGGCGAGCGGCAGCGTCACCTTCCCGGCGTCGATCATGCTGGTGGCAGCACAAAACCCGTGCCCCTGCGGCTGGCACGGCGATACCATGCGGCGGTGCCAGTGCAGCACGGCGGCAGTGCAGCGCTACCAGGCGCGCATCAGCGGGCCACTGCTCGACCGAATCGACCTGCATGTCGCAGTGCCGCGCGTCGAGCACGAACGCCTGGTGCTGCGCCGTCCCGCCGAAGCCTCGCAGGTCGTACGCGCACGCGTCTGCGAGGCGCGTGCGCGGCAGCGCGCCCGCTGGGGTGATGCCACAATCACCTGCAACGCCGACATGGGTCCGGCGGAATTGCGGGACAGCGGCGTGCCCGACGATGCCGCCCAGCGATTGCTCGATGCGGCGCTGCGGCAGCTTGGGCTATCGGCACGCGGCTACTATCGCGTGCTCAAGCTGGCACGCACCATCGCCGATCTGGCAGGCGTATCGCAGATCGGCGTCATGCATGTCGGCGAGGCGCTGCAATACCGGCCGACGGCACGGCAGCGCGATGCCGTATAATGCTGCGACCACCCGCCATCGGCATGTTGCCATGAGAACAAGGAGTTGACCAGTATGGATTGGCTCACCGATCCTGCGTCCTGGGTCGCGTTCCTGACGCTGCTCTCGCTCGAAGTAGTCCTGGGGATCGACAACATCATCTTCATCTCGATCCTCGCCGCCAAGCTACCGCTGGCGCAGCAGCAGACGGCCCGCTACGTCGGTCTCGGGCTGGCGATGTTCATGCGCATCGGGTTGCTGTTCTCGCTGGCGTGGGTGATCAGTCTGGTGAACCCGCTGTTCACCGTACTCGAGCAGCAGATCTCCGGCCGCGACCTGATCCTGCTCGTCGGCGGCCTGTTCCTGATTGCCAAGAGCACCAGCGAGATTCATCACAAGCTTGAAGGCGATGCGGGACATGGGGCGGTGCGCAATGCGCCATCGTTTGCTGCGGTGATCATCCAGATCCTGCTCCTCGACATTGTCTTCTCGCTCGACTCGGTGATCACGGCGGTGGGCATGGTCGACAATATCAGCATCATGATCGCGGCGGTCGTTGTGGCAGTCGCATTCATGATGGTCTTCGCCGCGCCGATCAGCGCTTTCGTCGAACGCCATCCCACCGTCAAGATGCTGGCCCTGAGCTTCCTGCTGCTCATCGGCGTGACGCTGGTGGCCGAGGGCTTTGATCAGCACATCTCCAAGGGATACATCTACTTCGCGATGGGGTTCTCGGTGTTCGTCGAGATGCTGAATCTGCGGCTGCGTGGCAAGGGCAATCCAGTGCGGCTCCATGCTGCGATGACCGACGAGACACCATCGCGCTGAGGTTCTCGGTGGCATGGCTCACGATCGGCGCCCTGGCGTGATTGTGCGTACACTGCGGCAGCCTTTGGTCTGCTGCCAGCAGGCTACAACGACCTTGTGGTGTGTCATCGGGCGCGACGGCGCGTGTGGTGGAGCGCCGCAGAACCGCGGCGGAACTCTGCGGAGGCGCGCCACCTCGCCGGGTGGCACGGCTGGTCCAGTTTCCGGCCACACGCGGACGCACGGGTGCCGCATCGCGCTGAGGTTCTCGGTGGCATGGCTCACGACCGCGTGGGAGCACCGATCGGCCACCTGCCATGAAGCGGCTGGCGGGCCTGGCCACCAACGGCCCGAAGGCGCGCCGTGGCGTGCCATGCCGGTGGGCTGCAACGGCGCGTGCAGCCCTGCACGATCACGGCGGAGACGCCCGGGCGCCAGGTGCATCACAGCGCCCCGGCCACGCTTCGGCGCGCAGACGCCAGCCGCTGCGCAGAGCGCGCAGGCTGCCGTGTGCGCGACAGCCCGCTGGCGTATGCGCTGCCACATTCGTCGACCGCTGCGCCGACGGTGCTGCGTGGAGCACCGCCGGCGCGCCGGCCTGGCAGCGGGTATGCTCAGGGCGTCAGGTGCACCACCGCGCTGAGCTGTGCCGGCTGGTCCGGATCCTGGCCGCGGGCGCGGGCGCGGTGATACGCCAGCAGTTGGCCGGGCAGCAGATAGAGCGGGCCGTGGAGCGCTGCGGGCAGGCCGCTGGCGAATGCGACGTCGGTGTCGCGCTCGCCGATCGCCAGCGTGGCCGCTCCCTGCGCAGCCATGTCGACGAGCACCGCCTGTTCGCGGGTGTATCGCACCGTGTCGAGCAGCCCGATCACCAGCGCGCCCGGGGTAGCGAGCGCCCGTGGGCCGTGGCGATACTCCAGCGGATGGAATGGTTCCGTGTCGCTGAGCGACATCTCCTTGAGCTTGAGCGCAAGTTCGCTGGCCAGGCCGTAGCGCGGTCCGGCGCCGAGCAGTGCGATCCGCGTGATGGTGGCATCGGCGCCGAGGCGCTCCATCATGGCGCCACTCGACGCCAGGACACGGCGCGCCACGGTGCAGAGCGGGTACCAGTGGCGAAACTCTGGCGGAGTACCGTTCCACAGCGCAGCACATGCCATCGCCGCAAGCTGCAGCGTCGTGAATGCACGCGTCTGCGCGACGCTCTGCTCCTGCCCGGCCGCGAGCACCAGCGTCATATCGCTCACCGTCGCGATCGGACGATCAGGGTAACTGGTGATGCCGAGCGTCGTCGCGCCGGCGGCGCGTGCCACCCGCAACGCCTCGATGGTCTCGGTCGTCTCGCCAGAACGACTCAGCGCCAGCACCAATGTCCGCGCGTCCGGGGCCAGCAGCGCGTCGGCGTCGAGCCACAGCGCGCTCGCAGGTGCTGCCGCCACCGCAATGCCGCGCCGTGGCCGGATGAGGGCTGCCGCATGGTGCGCCAGGTAGTATGGCGAACCGCAGCCGATGATGATCAGCTGATCGTAGGCTGATGGCGTGAGCATCGCGCGCAGCTGTGGCAGCGCCACCTCGAGGTCAGCGATCGTCTGCCCCCACGCCTCAGGCTGTGACATGATCTCGCGCCAGGTATGCTCGCCCGGATTGTGCCCCATGCTCTCCTCACTGTCGTGTCTTGCCCGGATCGTCTGGTGGCCGCACGTGATTATACGACCGCAGCGATGCCGGCCCGCACGATCGTGCCGCGTGTGCGGCACGGCTGCCGGGTGCTGCCGGGGCGACGTACCCCACTCGGGCCGGTCAGCCGGCGTCTGGCTGTGATCGGGCAGACACGAGGACTCGCGATGGATGCGACCGGACGGAGCAGATGTCTGTGACGACGCGTTCGGCATCCGGCCCTGTCGGTGGAGCCTGGCTGGCCGGTGCCGATCGGGATCACCGGCAGGGCACATCTCGCCCTCCTGCCGTTCACGCCGGACAGGACGTACGCCCTGCGCAGCCCCCTCCGCCGATAGTCGTCGGCGGCGTGATCGGGCGCGATGCACCCGGGTGCCACCATCGGTCGTGCTCGCGATGCCATCGTGATGAGACGCGCCGTGTGCCCGGCGGGGCTGGCGCGGCTGGCCGGGCCCCGTGGGGCTGCAGGCCCGGCGCCGTTTGCACGGACGATCACGGAGCAGAATCCACGCTTCGCCTGGCATGCATCCGCGGCAGCATGCGCGGCGCTGGGCATGGATCAGCCCGCCGAGATTGACGCCACGCGAACCAGCAATCGGGACGCGCGTGACATCCATCGCACATCACACCATCGCGCCAGCTGCGAGTCGGGCGTACATCGGCGCGCTGGTATACTGGACGGCGAATACGTATACGCCCAAAGGAGTTGCCCTGTGCCCCTGACGACCATCGCCGGACGGCCGATTCTCCTGGCGCCGTCGCTGCTCGCCGCGGATTTTGCCCGACTGGGCGAGCACGTCGCCGAGGCCACCGCAGCCGGTGCCGACTGGTTGCATGTCGATGTGATGGATGGCGTATTTGTACCCAACATCTCGATCGGGCTGCCGGTGGTCGCCGCTCTGCGCAGCATCACCAGCCTGCCGCTCGATTGCCATCTGATGATCGTCAATCCCGAGCGCTACATCGATGCGTTCGTCGATGCCGGTGCCACCAGCATCAGCGTACATGTCGAGACATGCCCGCACCTCAACCGCACGCTCGAGCAGATTCGCGACCGTGGTGCCCGACCGGGCGTCGTACTCAATCCGGCGACCCCGCTCGTCATGCTCGATGATGTGCTGGATCTGGTCGATCTGGTGCTGATCATGAGCGTCAACCCCGGGTTCGGCGGTCAGCGGTATAGCGCCGGCGCGACGGCGCGCATCGCACGGCTGCGCCGCCAGCTCGACGAACGCTCGCTCGGGCATGTGCATCTGCAGGTCGACGGTGGGATCAACGCCGCCACGGCGCCTGCCGTCGTCGCCGCTGGCGCAACCAATCTGGTGGCGGGCTCAGCGGTCTTCAACCATCACCACAGCGTCGCCGAGTCGGTCGCCCAATTGCGTTCTGCCGTGCAGCAGGCCGTGTAGCAGCGATCCGCACAGGCGCGGAGCAGGTTACCGCAGATCAGCCAGCGCTTCGGTCACGGGATGCAAAACGCGCCGCCGGTCAGCCTCCCGGCGGTGGCAGCCGCCTGGAAGCACCAGTGGCTGACGGTGCGTCCACGGCTGTCGCCAGAGCTGCGATCGCATTCCACCATCCATCGGCGGCAGATCGGGCGAGCGACGGTACGCCCGCGCCGGGGCGTCGCGATCGGAGCTGTGCATATCATCCTCGCCCCGGTCCTCAATCAACAGCGCTGATCGGCCCGTGTGAGCGCGCCGCCGCCGCGTCGCGCCGACCGCACGCGTGAGGCGGCGGCGCCGGGCATGGGTATCCCCGACCAATCCGGCAGCCCAAACGCCCGCCGCCGATGAGCCAGCCTGCACCATTGCGTACCCTCTTGACATCGCCCGACAATCCTGCTATATCATTTGTAGAACATACGTTCTATAGTTGGACGACGGAGGGTGCGATGTCTTCTGGTGAATCGATCAGCGATGTGCTCGAGGAGTGCTGGCGACGCTGGGGTACCCGCTCGTTGCGATTGGGCAAGCGTACCGGTCGCTGGCCCGATGTGCTGACGACCGGCCAGCAGGCGCTCGACGACGCCCTGGGCGGCGGTCTGCCATGTGGTGCGATCAGCGAAATCATCGGCGTACCGACCTCGGGCGCCAGCACGCTGGCATTCACCATCATCGCCAACACCCAGCGGCGGCGGCGCGCCGCTGCGGTGATCGATATTGCCGGAACCTTCGATGCCGACTATGCGGCCTCATGCGGCATTGCGCTGGCCGATCTGCCAATTGGGCGGCCGCGCGATGCCGACCAGGCATTCCTCATGCTGGCGGGGCTGATCGACGCCGGCGCATCGTTGATCATGGTCGACTCGATCATCGGCCTCGGTGGCGGGCTCGGCCGGATCATGCCATCGCGTGCGGTTGCACAGCTGCTGCGGCGCCTGCGTGGCACCGGTGGGGCAATCATGGCGCTCACCTCGCTGTCGACAGGGCGCGACGCCCACACCCCGGCGGGGCGCGATGCGCTGGGGCGTGCCGCCGAGCTCCGGCTGCACGTCGTCGCGCAGCACTGGCGATTCGGCGACGCCTGCACAGCGATCTGTCAGAGCCGCATCGCTACCTGGCGGCGCGGGCGCGCCACCGGATCCGTCGACCTGCCAATCACCCTGCCGCTGCTGGAGATCGCGCGATGAGCTGTGCTGTCGCACTCGTCATCACCGGGCTCATCCTCACGGCCGCCCGACGCGCCTGGCGCGGTGTTCCGGCACGGCCGCTGATCGTGGTCTCGGCGGGCGCGCGGCCAGCGGTCATCGCCAGCGACGCCGTCGGCATCCATGCGGGGATGGCGCCGGCCCGGGCAAGCCAGCGCTGCCCCGATGCGGCCGTGATCACCTGCGATGCAGCTGCGCTCGACGCGACGCGCGCCGAGATCCGTGACATCCTGAGCCTCTGGGTGCCACGCGTCGCATGGGTGCGCGCGGACGTCCTGGTCGGGCTGACCAGCGACGCCCCCGACGGCGCGGCGGGAGCGGTGCGTGGTGTGCTCGACGCCTGTCGCAGCCGTGGCATCGCAGGCACCGCAGGCGTCGCCGCCACACCCCTGGTGGCGCTGATCGCAGCACGCGCCGCCACTCCCGGCGGCATGCGCGTGATCGCCCCGGGCGACGAGGCTGGCGCGATCGCCCCGCTGCCGCTGACTGCCCTGCCGATCGATGCTGCGCTGTCCCGACAGTTGGCCGCCTTCGGCCTGACTACCATCGGCGCGGTGGCAGCGCTGCCGCCCGGCGCGCTCCAGACTCAGTGCGGCGCCGCCGGGGCACGGCTCGCGCGCCTGCTCGCCGGCGAGTGGATCTGGCCTGGCTCGACGGCGGCGCCACCGCGCCTGCGCTGGCGGCGGGTATTCGCCACGCCCGTCGACGATGGCGCCGTCATCGATGCCGCGCTGGCACAGATTGCCACGCGCGCAGCACAACGCCTCGCCACCCGGGGTTCCGCCGCCGGCCAGGTGAGCGTCCAACTGACGCACGACGATGGTCAGTCCATCCTGCACGCGCGGCGGTTCACCACACCCCTCACCGACGCATCGGCGCTCCGGCGCCAGATGCTGACGCTCGGCCGCACGACAGGCGGGCGGGCCGTCGCCGAGCTGTGCGTCGTGCTCGACGCGTCGCACCATCCGGCGGTCTGTCAGGCTTCCCTGTTCCCGCTCGCGTCGGCCGAACGCGATCGATTGCGCCTGCCGCCGCCGCTGCAGGCGCATCTGTGGCGGGCCTGGCCGCAGGACCGCGCCGCAGCCCGCCTGGAGCGCCGCAGCAGGATCGGCCCATGGGAGGAGGAGGGTGCATGAACCGCTGGCGCACCGATGCCCTGCCGTTCGAGGCGCTGGCGGCGCGGCTGCCGCGCATCCCGACGGTCGGCCGGACCATCCTGCCCCGGTCGTGCTGGCCAGCCGCGCTGCAACCCGCCTGGAACGCTGCGGCAGGATCGTATGCCGAGGGTGTATGAGCCACTTCTGGCCCGCTGCCCTGCCGATCGAGGTCGACGGCGATGAGACTGCCGCACCGGCACGAATCACCTGGCGGTGCCGCTCGCTGCGGATCGCACGGGTCCTCGAACGCTGGCGCATCGACGAAGCATGGTGGCAACGACGCATCTGGCGCGAGTACTTCGTGGTGTATACCGAGGACGGGCTCATCCTCGCGGTGTATCGCGATCTCGGCACCCGGCGCTGGTGGTTGCAGCGAATCTATGACTGACGCCGGAGCCCGCCGCACCGTGCGGATAGATCGCTCCCTCGTCACGAGGCGGCCATGACCATCGCACCATTCGGTGAATCATATGTCGAGCTGCACTGTCACTCGTGGTACAGCCTGCTCGACGGCGCGTCGTCGCCCGAAGCGCTGGTGGCCCGCGCGGCAGCGCTGGGCATGCCGGCGCTGGCGCTCACCGACCGGGACAATCTCCATGGCGCGGTGGCATTCGATGCCGCCACCCGGGCCGCCGGCATCCAGCCGATCTACGGCGCCGACGTCACCCTCGCCGATGGCGCCCGGCTGACGCTGCTGGCTCGTGATGCCGCCGGCTGGCGTTCGTTATGCACACTCATTACGCGCCAGCGCCACGCCGGCCTGACGCTCGACGAGCTCGAGGGTCACTGCGCCGGGCTGACCTGCCTGAGCGGCGGTCGTGATGGCCTGATCTGGCGTGCGCTCGACGGTGCGGGCGATGCTGCGGCACTCGACGCCGCGCGGCGGCTGTGCGCCATCTTCGGCGATGCCGCCACCTGGATCGAAGTCCAGCATCACCTGCACCCCGGCGACGCCGGCCGTCTCCATCGACTCGCCATGCTCGCGCGGCGCGTCGGCATCGGCATCGTCGCCACCAACCAGGTCGCCTATGCGCGGCGCGCCGAGCATCCGCTCCACGAGGTCGTCAGTGCCATCCGGCAGCACACCCCCCTCGACGAGGGCGGCAGATGGCGCGCTGGCAATTCCGAGTACTACCTCAAATCGGGCCGCCAGCTGATGCCACTGTTTCGTGCGTATCCCGAGGCACTGCGGGCCGCCAGCCAGATCGCCGCGAGCTGCCGGCACACCCTGGCCTACGGCCTGCAAGATCTGCCGGCGGTGCCCCTGCCGGCGGGATGGCATGCCGAGGCATTCCTGCGCGCCCTGTGCGAGGCAGCCATCACCCATCGTGTCACTGCCGACCCCCAGATGCTCCGGCGGCAGCTCGACCACGAGCTCGCCATCATCGCCGCCGCCGGCCTGAGCAACTACCTGCTGATCGTGTGGGATATCGTCCGCGAGGCGCGTGTGCGCGGCATTCGCTGCCAGGGGCGCGGCTCAGCGGCAAGCTCGCTCGTCGCCTATCTGCTCGGCATCAGCCCGATCGATCCGCTGGCACACCAGCTCGTCTTCGAGCGCTTCCTCTCGCACGAACGGCCAGACATGCCCGACATCGATCTTGACATCGCCGCAGACCGGCGTGACGAGCTGATCCGGTACGTGGTCGAGCGCTACGGCACCGCGCACGTCGCGCTGGCCTGCACATTCAGCACCTTCGGCGAGCGCAGCGCGCGTCGCGATCTCAGTCGCGTGCTGGCGACACCCCCCGCGGCGCCGGGGCTCCAATCGCTCGCCGAGGCGCTGATGGAACGCCTCGCCGGTGCGCCCCGCCACGTCGGCCAGCACAGCGGTGGCATCGTCATCACCGCGCTGCCGCTCGCCGAGCGCGTGCCGACGCAGCCTGCCGCCATGCCCGGACGCACCGTCATCCAGTGGGACAAGGACGCGCTCGAGCAGGTCGGGCTGGTGAAGATCGATCTGCTCGGGTTGCGCATGCTCGGAGCGCTCGAGGAAGCCGTACGCTGGGTCGAGCAGGATACGGGCGTCGCCATCGCGCTCGACCAGCTGGATCACGCTGATCCATCGGTGTACGACCAGCTGTGCGCCGGCGACACCATCGGCGTATTTCAGGTCGAATCGCGGGCACAGGCACAGCTGCTGCCCCGCCTGCTGCCTCGAACCTTCGCCGACATCATCGTCGCCATCTCGCTGATCCGCCCCGGCCCGCTCCAGGGGCAGATGGTCCAGCCCTATCTGCGTCGGCGCGCCGGCCTCGAACCCGTGCGCGTCGCCCACCCACGGCTCGACGCCGCGCTGCGCGAGACGCTCGGCGTGATCGTGTTTCAGGAGCAGGTGATCACGGTCGCGCGCGATCTCGCCGGATTCAGCCCCGGCGCCGGCGAGCGGCTACGGCGGGCCCTCGGCAGCGGAACAGCAGCAGCGCGGGCAGCGCTGCGCGAGCAGTTCATCGCCGGTGCGACAGCTCTGGGGGTCGCCGAACCCATCGCCGCCGAGGTCTTCCGCAGCCTCGAGTCCTTCGGCGGCTACGCCTTTCCACGGAGCCACGCCGCCGCATTCGCCGTCATCGTGTACCAGTCGGCCTGGTTGCGTCGCCATCACCCGGCCGCGCTGCTCACCGCGCTGCTCAACCATCAGCCGATGGGGTTCTGGCCTCCCGATGTGCTGGTGCGCGACGCCCGACGCCGGGGGATCGCCGTCGCGCCGATCGACATCGATCACAGCGCCGGGCGATCGACGCTGCGGGACGGCACCGTGCGCCTCGGGCTGCGCCATGTCGTCGGCCTGGGCCACGACGGAGCCGAGCGGCTGGTGGCGGCGCGGGCGGCGCGGCCATTCACCGATCTCGCCGACTGCTGCCGTCGCAGCCGGCTGCCACGCCAGGTGATCGCAGGCCTGATTCGCGCCGGCGCATTCGACCAGCGCGAGCCACGGCGACGCCAGTTGCTCTGGCATCTCGGTACGCTGTCGTACGACGAGGATGCGCTCGATCTGGAATCGCCCACCAGCGCGCCGGAGCTGGACGAACCAGATGCTGCCGAGCTGTACCGCTGGCAGATGGCCGCCAGCGGCGTCAGCGTGGCCGCGCATCCGCTCGCGCGGCAGCGTGTGGTGCTGGCGGCCCGCGGCTATTGCAGCAGCGCCACGCTGGCGCAGCATCGCGCCGGCGATCCGGTGCGCCTCGTCGGCACGCTCGTCGTCCATCAGGCACCGCCCACCGCCCGCGGCACGCAGTTCCTCACCCTCGAGGATGAGTTCGGCATGGTCAATGTCATCGTTCGGCCCACGCTGGCCCAGGGGCTGCGCGAGCGCCTGGCCGGCGCGACGACGCTGCTGGTCGTCGGCACAGTGCAACGCGAACGCGCGACGGTCACGCTGCTCGCTCAATACATTCGCCGCTGGAGCGCGGCCTGCCCGGGCACATCACCGGCATCCCGGGTATAATGACGCCACAGTCCCGCGTGGAGGCCACATGACTGCACTATCCATCGCGCTCGGCCTGACTGTCCTGGTGTTGTTGACGTTCGTACTCTGGTTCGTGCCGCACCAGTTCCGCCTGCACGGGAGCCGGCTGACCTACGAGACGAAACACCTGCGCGAGGGCATCGAGCGCATCGTCGCCGAGCAGCGCGCTGCCCACGAGCGGCAGACCGCGATCGTCACCGCGGTCGACGTGCTGCGCGAGCGTATCGAAGCGCTGGCCACCGTCATGAACGTCGCGCACGAGTATGATCGGCTCAGCGAGGAGCGTCTGAGCATGCTCGAGCATCACATGCACGACGCGCAGGAGCAGCTGCGGGCGGCGTTGCGCGCACCGGCGGTGGCGAGCCGCGAGCAGCTGGCACACATCGAGCAGCAGATCGGCGCGGTCGGGCCACAGCTGCGCGAGCTGCTCGAGGCCTCGCTCGCCAGCAATGATGAGCGGTTGCAGCAGCTCGAACGTCAGCTTGATGGCGCCCAGGCCCAGATTCGTGATCTGATCGGCGCATCACTGGCCTTCAGCGGTGATCGCAGCGATCGGCTCGAGCGCCAGCTCGGCGCGACCGTCGCCCAGCTCGGCGACCTGATGACCAGCGCGCATGGTGGCAGCGTGGCACGCTTCGACCAGCTCGAGCACCAGCTTGCCGCAGTCGTCGGCCAGCTGCACGAGGCGCGCGCTGCCAGCACTGCCACCGCCGCGCAGGAGGCCCAGTCATGGTCGCACCTGCTGGGGCTGCTCACCTCCATCCAGGCGCGCCTCGCGCGCGAATCCGCTGAGCGCACCGCAGCCGCGCTCCCTGCTGTGCCCGAGGGCACCGCACCTGCCGCAGCGCGCGCCGCCGCTCCTGCCACCAACCCGGCCCCACCGACGCTGGCGGCGCGGTTGGCGCGGCGGCTCGCTGCCAGCGCATCGCCGCCACCGGACAACCCGTGATCGCCACTGCTCCGGCGGAACGGTGTGCCGCCAGGCGCGCCACCGCGGCGTGTCGCCCGCCGTCCCCGGACGCATCGGCAGCGCAGGCCCGCTCCGGTGCCCCACATCCTCGCGCCTCCGCATCTCCACGCGCTCCACTGCCTGATCGCCGTCGTGCGGCACGGCACAGCCTCGGCAGCGCCACGCGATCCCGCACCCGCAGGCGGCGCTGTGCTATACTCGGGGGATAGCGGCTTACCTCCAGGCGAGCGCAGCAGTGGCCGACATGTGGTGGTGTGGAGGAGTCATGACCGAGGAGCTCCGGCGACGCAACGAACGGTTCGATCCGGCAATCGAGCCGAAGTGGCGTGACTTCTGGCAGCGCGAACGCATCTTCGAGGCGGGGCGGCGCCATGACGCACCGCGGCGCTACATCCTCGAGATGTTCCCCTACCCGAGTGGTGATCTGCACATCGGCCACCTCAAAAACTACGTCATCGGTGATGCCCTGACCCGCTACTACGTCGCACGTGGCTACGACGTCCTGCATCCCTTCGGCTGGGACGCCGCCGGGCTCCCGGCGGAGAACGCCGCGATCAAGTTCGGCCGCCACCCACGCGACTGGACGTACAGTAACATCGCCGAGTCCAAGGCTTCGCTGGCGATCGCCGGCATCATGTACGATTGGTCGCGCGAGGTGACGACCTGCGATCCGTCGTACTACCGCTGGAATCAGTGGCTGTTCCAGCTGCTCTATCGCAAGGGGCTGGCCTACCGCACCCGCGCCACCGTCAACTGGGATCCGGTCGACCAGACCGTGCTGGCGAACGAGCAGGTCGACGCCGAGGGGCGTTCGTGGCGCAGTGGCGCGCTGGTCGAGAAGCGCGAGCTCGAGCAGTGGTTCTTCCGTATCACCGCGTATGCCGACCGGCTGCTCGACGATCTGGATCGGCTGACCGACTGGCCCGAGCGGGTGCGGGTGATGCAGCGCAACTGGATCGGCCGCAGCGAGGGCGCCGATGTCGCGTTCGGCGTGACGCTGCCCGACGGCGCCACCGGGGAGCTGCGCGTCTTCACCACGCGCCCCGACACGCTGTGGGGGGCAACGTTCGTCGTGCTCGCGCCCGAGCACCCACTGGTCGCGGCGCTGACCAGCACCGCACAGCGCGCCGCGGTCGATGCCTATGTGGCACGGGCGCGCGGCGCCAGCGAAATCGAACGTACCAGCACGACGCGCGAGAAGAGCGGAGTCTTCATCGGCGCATACGCGACCAATCCGGTGAACGATGCCCGGGTGCCGATCTGGATTGCCGATTACGTACTGATGGGCTATGGCACCGGCGCGATCATGGCGGTGCCGGCGCACGACCAGCGCGACTTCGAGTTCGCCCGGCAGTTTGATCTGCCGATCCGGGTGGTGGTGCAACCGGCTGGCCAGCACCTCGATGGCGCGACGATGGCCGAAGCCTGGCCAGGCGATGGCGTGATGGTCGCCTCCGGGCCGCTCGATGGCATCCCGGCGGGCAAAGCGCCGGGACAGAGCGTCAAGGCGGCGATCGCCTGGCTCGAGGCCCAGGGGCGCGGGCGCGGCGCCGTCACCTATCGGCTGCGCGACTGGCTGATCAGCCGGCAGCGATACTGGGGCACGCCCATCCCGATGATCCATTGTGCTGATGGTCGCATCGAGCCTGTGCCGGACGAAGCGCTGCCGGTGGTGCTCCCCGAGGTCGATGATTATCTGCCACGCGGTCGCTCGCCACTGGCATCGGCCGAGTCGTGGGTCGCGACGGTCGATCCCGTGACCGGCGAGCCGGCGCGGCGTGATACGGACACGATGGATACCTTCGTCGATTCATCGTGGTACTTCCTGCGCTTCTGCGATGCACGCAACGACCGCGAGATCTTCTCGCGCGAGGCTGCGGCCGCCTGGATGCCGGTCACCCAGTATATCGGCGGCATCGAACATGCCATCCTGCACCTGCTCTACTCGCGCTTCATCACCAAGGTCCTCCACGATGAGGGTCTGGTGCCATACGATGAGCCATTCGCTGCCTTGTTCACCCAGGGCATGGTGCAACGCCGGGTGCGGACAGCGCTGGACGCGCACGACGGCGATGCGGTGGTATTCCCCGAGGCGCTGCGCCGCAAGGTCGCGCTGCCGGCCGAGCCTCAGACGATCGAGGACGCCCGCGCATTGCTGCGCGCCCAGAGCTATACCCTCGAGCGCGATGGCGCACAGTGGGTGGCCGTCAGCGGGCCGGTGACGATGAGCAAGAGTGCTGGCAATGGCATCCCGGTCGGGCCGTTCGTCCGGCAGTATGGCTCCGATGTCGCCCGCATCGTCGTGCTGTTCGCCGCGCCACCCGAGAACAGCATGGAATGGACCGACGAAGGCGTCACCGGCGCACAGCGCTTTCTCAATCGCATCACCGGCATGTTTCTCTCGTCTGCCGATGAGATCGCCGCGAGCGAGGCGCCCGGGCTCGCGGCGATCGACGGCGCGTCGCTGGATGCGTCCGGCCGCGAGTTGTACCGCAAGGTCCACGAGACCATCAAACGTGTGACTCAGGACACCGAGACCTTCCGGTTCAATACGGCGATCGCCGCCTTGATGGAACTGCTGAACGAACTGGTGCGCTATCGTGCGGTGACGCCGGCGAGTACGCCGCTCTTCGCTGCCACCGCGCAGGTGTTCGCCCGCCTGCTATCGCCATTTGCCCCCCATCTGGCCGAAGAGTTGCACGCGCGCCTTGGCGGCAGCGGCAGCATCTACGATGCCACCTGGCCAGCCTGGGACGAAGCCGCGCTGGCGGTGGCCGAGGTCGAGATCGTCTTGCAGGTCAATGGCAAGGTGCGCGGCAAACTGGTGCTCCCCGCCGGAACTGGCACGGACGCGCTGACAGCGGCAGCGCTGGCGCACCCACGGGTCGCTGCGGCTGTCGCGGACCGCCCGATCCGCACGGTGGTGACGGTCGTCGACCGGCTGGTGAATGTCGTCGTGTGAATCCTGCCGGGTCGAGAGGAGCGTGTGGTATGTACAATCTGGAGATCGCCGTTGCCAAAGTGCCACACGCCGGTGCCGTCGAGAGTGGTGAGACCGTCGAGGTCATCGAACGGCCGGCTGGTGGCTTCTCGGTGGTGCTGGTCAACGGGCAGGGGTCGGGGCGTGGCGCCAAGAGCCTGAGCAACTTGCTGGTGACGCGGGCGATTGCCCAGCTGAAGGATGGCGCGCGCGACGGCGTGGTGGCGCGGGCGGTGCATGATTATCTGTATACGTATCGCGCCGGCCAGGTCGCCGCGTCGCTCAACATTGCGTCGGTTGATTTTCGTTCGGGCACGATCCGGGTCACGCGCAATAATCCGGCGCCGTTTTATATCATCGATCCGGCTGGCATCCATCGGCATGATGAACCATCGCGGCCGATCGGACTGCACGCGGCGACCAGGCCCCAGATCAGCGAACTGGAGATCCGTCCGGATCTGTATGTGGTGATCTTTACCGAGGGGCTGCGCGAGGCGGGCGCCCGCTTCGGCAATGATGTCGCGCTCGAGAATGTCCTGGCGGGATGCTGCGATCTCGGGCTCGACAGCGCGCGCGATCTGGCCGATCGGTTGCTGCAGCGCGCGCTCGATGCGGAGCGGGGCGCTCCGGAGCACGATCTGTCGGTGGTGGTGCTGGCGGTGCGTTCGCGCCAGGATGACGGGGCCGTGCGGCGATTGATGGTGCAGGTACCGTTCGAGCCACGGAGCGTGATCGAGCCACGCTCCACGGTGTGAGGTGCCGAGTGCATGGCTCAGGGGATGCTGATCACCATGCCATCGCGCCCGATGCTCAGGCACCCCGGCCAGATCGGCGCCACGGCGGCACGCCAGTCGGCCTCGCCGATCGTGGGGTCGTCGGCGGGGATCAGGTGATGCAGTACCAGATGATGCACACCGGCATCGCGCGCGATGCCGGCCGCCTGTGCGGCGGTCGTGTGGCTCGCGAGCAGATGGGCGCGCAGTCGGTCATCACCGCCGGTCTTCGCCACCAGCGCCGCGATCCCGTCGATGAGCAGCGCCTCGTGTACCAGGACGTCGCTGCCGCGGGCGAAGGTGGCGAGCGGTGGAAATACGCAGGTGTCTGCCGAGAACGTCACCGATACATCGCTGGTGAAGCGCAGCGCATAGCACGCGTCGACGGGCGGATGGTGCACGCGTAGCGCCTCGATCCTGAGTGTCGGCCACGCCGCCACCACGCCCTCGCCATAGGTCTGCACCGATACCAGGTCTGTGAGTGGCCGCCGTCCCTCATCGGCGACGCGGATGGCGCAGTCGAACGCCAGGGCCGCCAGGAAGCCCTGCCAGTACCCGGTGATGCCGGCAGGTCCATATACCGTGATCGGCCCGCCGGCACCAGTCGTCCACGCGGTGTGAATCAGTGCCCCGAGCTCAAGCACGTGATCCGAGTGCAGGTGCGTGATCACGATGCTGTCGAGGTCGCGCAGATCCATCCCCGCCGCCACCAGCGCCCTGGTCACGCCCAACCCGCAGTCGACGACGACGCGCCGCCCGGCGATCTCGAGCAGCGAGGCCGTCGGCATCGGGCCGCCCGGGCGAATGGCTGGCCCGCCTTTGGTGCCGAGCAGGGTGAGTCGTGCCGGCATCGTGCCTCCGCTGACTGCGCCACAACCGGCCGTTCAGACGGCCGATGGCGGCGACGACGTCGCCTGCTCGGCGAACTGCTGCTGATACAACCGATAGTACCGGCCGCGCTGCGCCAGCAGCGCCTCGTGGCTGCCATCCTCGACGAGCAGGCCCCGATGTAGCACCAGAATGCGATCGACATGACGGATCGTCGACAGGCGGTGAGCGATGACGATCGATGTGCGACCATGCAGCAGCCGCACGAGCGCCGCCTGCATCAGCGCCTCCGTCGCGGTGTCGACGCTCGATGTCGCTTCATCGAGGATCAGCAGCACCTCGGGATTGAAGGCGATCGCCCGCGCGAACGCCAGCAACTGACGCTGCCCGACCGACAGATTCGCGCCACGCTCGCGCACGTCGTAGTCGTAGCCACCCGGAAGCCGCTCGATGAACGGTGCGGCGTTCGCGATCGCTGCAGCGCGCCGCACCTGCTCGTCGCTGATCGTCAGATCGTGCATCCGGATATTGCTCGCGATCGTGCCACTGAAGCACGTGGGGTCCTGTGGCACGGCGCCAATGTGCCGCCGCAACTCCGCCTGGGCAATCTGGCGAATATCGACGCCGTCGAGCGTGATCGAACCCTGCTGGATGTCGTAAAACCGCGCCATCAGGCTCACCAGCGAGGTTTTGCCAGCACCGGTCGCTCCCACGACTGCCACCGACTGCCCGGCGGGAATGCGGAACGAGACCCCACGCAGTACGGGTTCGCTCGGGTTGTACCCGAAGACGACATCGCGAAACTCGATCTCGCCGCGCACCGGCTGCGCCAGCGGGACGGTCTGTGGCGCATCCTGTACATCGGCCGGGGTGTCGAGAATGCCGAAGATGCGCTCCGACGAGGCCATCGCGCTCTGCAGCGTGTTGTAGCGCTCGGCGATCTGGCGGATCGGCTGGAAGGCCTGATCGGCGTACTGCAGAAATGCGATCAGCATGCCAATGGTCGCCAGGTCGTCGAGAACGACCAGCCCGCCCAGGTTGAGCAGCATGGCCGTCGAGGCTGCCGAGAGGAATCCGACGACCGGAAAGAAGACCGCATAGGCGATCAGTGAGCGGAACTGTGCGTCTTGATAGGCATTGCTCAGGGCACCGAAGCGCGTGCGACTCTGCTGCTCGCGGTTGAACAGCTGCGTCACCAGCACGCCAGTGATCTGTTCGTTCAGAAAGGCATTCACCTGCGCCAGCGTGCGCCGCACCTCGCGGAAGATCCGACGCATCACGCGCTGAAAGACCGCGGTGGTCACGATGAGCACCGGAAAGATCAGCGCAACGATCAGCGCCAGGCGCCAGTTGAGTATGAACATGGTCACGACGACGAAGACGAACCGCACGACGTCGCCGAGCAATGCGACCGTTCCCTGGGTCATGAACTCATTCAACGTGTTGACGTCGTTGGTGATGCGGGTGATCAGGCGCCCAACCGGATTGCGATCGAAGAACGCCAGGCTCATCTGCTGGATGTGGTCGAACAGTCGCATGCGGATGTCGACCATGATGTGCTGGCTGGTCGATTGAATGATCGATGTCTGAATGTAGCGCAGGACGAACGATCCCAGCAGTGCCAGTACGTACCAGGCGAAGATCGGGATGATGCCATCGACATCACGCGCGGCGATAGGGCCATCGATCGCCTGTTTCACCAGAAATGGTGGCGCAAGCTCGATCAGCGCGCCAAGCGTCATCAACAGCAGCGTGAGAGCGATTGGGCGCCAGTACGGTGCGACAAAGACGCCAAGACGCCGCATCAGGCGCGAGTCGTACGCTCGGCCGAGAATTTCATCATCGTGGGTCATTTGCAATCCCTCTGCCTCAGCACTCCACGTGGGTATTCATCAGTGTGACGCGCCAACTTCGCCTTCAAACTCGGACTGGATCAACTCTCGGCGATACATTGCCGCATACAACCCATCAGCACGTAGAAGGTCGCGATGGCTGCCCTGCTCGGCAATGCCGCCAGCATGCAGCACAATGATTTGATCAGCATCTTTCACAGTTGCAATGCGCTGAGCGATGATGAGACTGGTGCGATCGCGCATCACTTCGCGCAATCCGGCGAGAATCTCGGCAGCGGTATGCGCATCGACGCTCGAGAGCGCATCATCGAGCACCAGGATGGCCGGATCGCGCAACACCGCACGCGCGATGGCAGTACGTTGTTTCTGGCCGCCCGACAGCGTCACACCCCGCTCGCCGATCAGCGTCTCAATCCCATCGGGGAACTGGACCAGATCGTTGCTGAGGCGCGAGATGTGCAGCGCACGCTCGACTGCGGCCATTTCGGCATCAGGTCGCCCGAACGTCACATTTTCCTTGAGCGGGACGCTGAACAGGAAGGTATCCTGCGGCACATAGCCGATGGCGCGACGCAACTCGGCCAGCGGCCACTCGCGCACATCGCGGCCATCGACGAACACCTGGCCTTCGTCAGGATCGCGCACCCGTGCCAGCAAATTGACCAGCGTCGTCTTGCCGATGCCGGTCGCGCCGACGATCGCCAGCGATGCACCGCGCGGAATACTGAACGAGACGTGGCGCAGCACCCAATCACGATCGTCATGGGCGGTCGCGGCGCCAGCGGCGGCATGCGCCAGGCTGCGCTGGAAGCGGATGCCCACGTCGCGAAACTCGATGGTGCCGGTGATCGGCACCGGCGGCGGCGGGTCGGGTGGGTCGGCGATCGCCGGGCGGCGCTGCAGCAGTTCGCTGATCCGCACCATCGACGCGCTGGCCTGCTGGTACAGATCAACCGTCCAGCCGAGCGCGATCATCGGCCAGCCTAGCTGCGCCAGGTAGACGTTGAACAGCACCAGATCGCCGACGGTCATCGTGCCCTCGGCGACGAAGCGCCCGCCAACCAGCAGTACCATCGCACCGACGGCGCCGAGCACGACCGAGATCAGCGGCCACAGCAGGCCGCTCAGCAGGACGTAGCGCACGTTGCTGGCGCGATACCGCTCGTTGGCAGCACGAAACTCACGGACCTCGGCAGCTTCCTGCGCATATGCCTTGATCGTGCGAATGCCGCTGAAATTCTCCTGCGCGCGCGTCGAAATCTCGCCGAACTGATCCTGCACGGTCCGGTAGATGGCGCGCATGCGACCGCCGATGACCACGAACAGCACCGCCGTCACCGGCAGGAGCAGCAGCACCAGCCCGGCGAGCAGGGCATTGCGCGCCAGCATCAGGGCCGCCGAAGCGACGATCAGCAGCACGGCGCCGACGAGCGAGAACAGGCCGGGGCCGAGGAAGGTTCGCACCGCCGAGAGATCGTTGGTGACGCGGGCCATCAGGTCGCCGGTGTGGTTCTCGCTGTAGAACGCTTGCTCGAGCGTCAGCAGCCGGCGAAACATCGCCTCGCGCATATCAGTCTCGATGAGGTACGAGGCGCCACCGATCGAACGGCGCAGTCCATAGCGCATCATGCCATCGAAGACCGCCGCAGCGAGCAGCAGCCCGGCGTAGCGCAGCAGGTCGTCGAAGATCACGCCACGGACGTTGAGCTCATCGACGACTGCGCCGAGGATCTGCGGAATCGCCGCCGTAGCGGCGGTCGAGAAGATGGCACAGATGACGCCGACGAGGAAGTGTCCCCAGTAACGTCGGACGAACGGGGAAAGTGCGCGAGCCAGGCCCATGCAAATGCTCCTGCGGTATGCCTGCGTCACCGATCAGTGGTGGTCGCTCATGTTCGGCGCGATACGGTGAACTATACCAGCGATCACCCGAACTGGATGCGTCGGGCAGCCGGTCGTGCCGCTCGATCCCGCAGGCGCTGCCGGGATGCGTCACGCGCGGACGCCGCACAGCGGGATCGCCAGCCCTGCGGGCTGGTTCCACCGGGCGTGGTGCGCATCCAGCGCCACATCAGCCCTGCAGGCGCCCACGCCGCGCCCAGCCCAGGGGCCAGCGTCCGTGGTACACTGTCGTGTCTGTCGCCAGGCCGCTGGTGGCGGAATGATTCTGCCCGATCGCGTTCTCGTCACTCCCTCGGCCGCATGCGAGCCAGCGCTCGCCACCGACCCGGGTCTGCGTCACGGTCGCTGGCACTGGAAGCGGATCGCACCGGGCCGCCTGACTGCCGCGGTGCGCCAGATGGGGGACGTCATGACCGTGGAATCACACCAGCCGGATCCGTACGCCAACAAATGGTGGGCGCTCGTCGCCGTCGCCACCGGGGTCTTCATGTCGACGATCGACGGCAGCATCGTCAACATCGCGCTCAAGACGCTGCAGGATGATTTTGGCGTCGGGCTGCACACCGTCGAGTGGGTGGTGCTGGCCTACCTGCTGGCGCTGGTCTGCCTGCTGCCGATCAGCGGTCGGCTCGGCGACATGATCGGCAAGCGATCCGTCTACATGGCCGGCTTCGTGATCTTCACCCTCGGCTCGGCACTGTGTGGCCTGGCGTGGAGCATCGAAGCCCTGATCGGCTTTCGTGTGCTGCAGGCGATCGGCGCAGCCATGATCCAGGGCGTCGGTTCGGCGCTGCTGGTCGAGGCATTCCCCACCAGTGAGCGCGGCCAGGCGCTCGGCTACGTCGGCACCAGCGTCGCAGCCGGCATCCTCGCCGGCCCGGTGCTGGGCGGCGTGTTGCTGCAGATCGGCTGGCAGTCGATCTTCTTCGTCAACATCCCGATCGGCATCGTCGCGGTCGTCCTGGTCAGCCGCGTCATCCCCGACGACCGGGGCCGCGTGGCACAGCGCTTCGATGTTCCCGGCGCGCTGCTGCTCGGCGGGGCGCTGCTGAGCCTGCTCGTCGCACTCACCGAAGGCCAGATCTGGGGGCTGGGCGCGCCGCCGACGGTCGGGCTGATCATCGCGGGCCTGGCATTGCTCGGGCTGTTCATCGGCTGGGAGCTGCGCATCACCGATCCGATGATCAATCTGAGCCTGTTCCGCAATCCGGTCTTCAGTCTGAGCCTCACCGCCAGCTTCATGTCCTTTCTCGCCGGGGCATTCAACTTCCTGCTGCTGCCGTTCTACATGCAGAACGTCCTGGGCTTTGATCCGCAGCGCACCGGATTGACGCTGATCGCCTCGCCGATCGTGCTGTCACTCGTCGCTCCGTTGAGCGGCCGCCTCTCAGACCGGCTCGGCTCGCGCTGGCTGGGCATCATCGGCCTGGCAATCATCGCGACGGCGCTCTTCAGCTTCTCGACGCTCACCACCGAGAGCCAGCAGATCGACGTCGTCCTGCGCATGATCCTGATCGGTCTCGGCTTCGGCATCTTCCAGTCTCCCAACAACAGCATGGTCATGGGGAGCGTGCCGCGACACGCGCTCGGCGTCGCCGGGGGCCTGCTGGCCGTGATGCGCACGCTGGGCCAGACGGTCGGCATCGCCGTAGCTGGCGCGCTGTGGGCGGCGCAGGTCACCGCGGCCGCGGGTCGGGTCTACGAGCCGATCACCGCCGCGCCGGCCGAAGCGCTGGTCGCGGGGATGCATACCACGCTGCTGGTCGCCGCAACCCTGGCCGCGCTGGCGATCATCCCGACGCTCGTCCGCGGCGCGATCACGACTGCCCCGACGCCTGCCCGCAGCTGAAGAGGACCATCGATGACGACCGCAGAACCGGCAGCGGACTCATGGCGCACGACCGATCACAACGTGCGCATGCTGGTGATCGAGATTTTCTGGGCAGCGATCGCCATCGGCGGCTATTCGTTCGCATCGGCCTATCTGCTGCGCCTCGGCGGCACCAATCTGCAGGTCAGCCTGCTCACGTCGGCGGGTGCGCTGGTCAACGCCGTATGCTCGATTCCGTTCGCGCTGTGGCTGCAGCGCCGCCCGGATCGCTGGCGCTGGACGATCGCGAGCCTGTGGGTGATGCGCTCGCTGCATGTCGGCCTGATCGCGATCCCGTGGCTGCCGGCGTGGCAGCCCGAGGCGATCGTGGTGCTGCTGCTGGTGATCAATCTGCCGCTGGCCTTGTTCAATGTCGGCTGGCTGCCGATCTTCGGTGTGGTGGTGCCGCTGGCGCGGCGCGCACGCTTGTTTTCGGCACGCAACATGACGCTCAACGTGACGGTGATGCTGGCGACGTTTGGCGCCGGCCTGTGGCTCGACGCCGCGAGCGACTGGTTTCCGCTCAACTACCAACTGATGTTCGTGGTGGCACTGATCACAGGGACGTTGAGTACGATCTTCGTCGCGCGGCTTCGCTTGCCCGAGGAGCCCGGCACGGCGGCGGCGCCGCTGGCGCTCGGCGACATCGGGCTGATCATGCGGACGAATCGGCCCTTCACCAACATGACGGTGAACACGCTGGTGTTCAACATCGCATTCTGGATGGGGACACCGCTGCAGCCGATCTACTTTGTGCGCGAACTGGGTGCGACCGAAGGCTGGCTCGGTCTGTGGATCGGGCTGATCAGCGGCGGTGCGATCGTCGGCAACCTGTTCTGGCCGCGCCTGATCGAACGCCGTGGTTTTGTGTGGGTGCTGTCGCTGGCGGCGACGCTGAGCGCGCTGTACTACATCGCGATCGGCCTGGTGCCGAACCTGACGCTGATCCTGGTGTTCGCGTTCCTGTTCGGCATGGTCAGCCCGGGCGTCGATATCAGCCACTTCAGCACGCTGCTCGAGCTCTGTGATCCGGCGCGTCGCACGCTGATGCTCAGCATCTTCGTCGCCATCATGAATGCCGGGTTCTTCTGCGCCGCACTCGCGGCGGCGCCGCTGCTGGATCTGGTGAACCCGTATGCGCTGGTCGTCGCGCTCGGCGTGCTGCGGCTGATCGGTGCCGCGATGTTCCGCCTCAACCCGGTCGGCGTGGCATCGCTCGGCGCCGCGACCGACCGCAGCGCGCGCTGAGGCTCAGGGTCGCCGGGTGGTGGTGTCGAGCAGCGCGGTGGCGGCATAGATCGCATCGATGTGCGGTGTCGGCACGCCGGTGAGGCGCCCGAGCTCGGCGACGGCACCCACCAGCGCATCGACTTCGGTGGCGCGGCCGGCCTCGATGTCCTGCAGCATCGAGGTCTTGTGAGCGCCGACCCGTGCGGCGCCGTCGATGCGCTGTGCGATCGACACCGGCACCGCGATGCCGAGCCCCTCGGCGACGGCCTGGGCCTCGGCCATCATCGCCGCTGCCAGCGCGCGCGTCGCCGGCGTGGCGCAGATGACATCGAGAGTCGCGCGGGTGAGCGCGCTGATCGGATTGAATGCCAGGTTCCCCCACAGCTTGACCCAGAGTTCGGCCCGGATGCGTGGGCGGATCGGTGCACGCAGGTCGGCGGCGATGAGCGCGCCGGCGAGCGCCTGGATGCGTGGGCTGCGCGTGCCGTCGGGCTCGCCGAGCACAAACCGGTCGCCCTCGACGTGCTGGATCACGCCCGGCGCGACCAGTTCGGTGGCCGGATAGACGACGCAGCCGATGATGCGCTCGATCGGGATGGCGGCAGCGATGGTACCATCGGGATCGACGGCGCGGATCGGACAGCCCTCGTGTGGCCCGCCATGACGCTGGAAGTACCACCACGGGATACCGTTCTGCGCCGGCACGACGACGGTGTCGTCATGGTACAGCGCGGGGAGCATCGGCGCGAGCGCGGCCAGCTGATGCGCCTTGACGCCGAGGATCACCACGTCGTGGGCGCCGGCCGCAGTCGTGTCAGCGGTGAGCCGCGTCGGTCGCAGCCATTGCTCACGCCCCGCCTCGCGCAGGCACAGCCCGGCGGCGTCGATCGCCTGCAACGCCGCGCCACGGGCGATCACCGTGACGTTCGCGCCGGCGGCGAGCAGCCGCGCGGCCAGGTAGCCACCGATCGCGCCGGCACCGATGACACAGATACGCATGCACGTCCTCCTGTGGATCATCGACCACGACAGGCGTGGTCGATCCTCTGACCTAGAGCTTACGCAGCCGTACCCGCTGCAGCGAATGGCTCGCGCCTTTCTCGAGGATCAGCCGCGCCCGTCCGCGCGTCGGCAGAATGTTCTGCCGCAGATTGACCTCGTTGATCGCACGCCAGATGCGTTGCGCCGTCGCAATCGCCTCGGTCGTCGTCAAGGTCGCGTAGCGATGGAAGTACGATGCCTCATCGCGGAATGCCGTCTCGCGCAGCCGCAGGAAGCGCTCGACGTACCAGGTCTCGAGCTGCTCGATCGGTGCATCAACATAGATCGAGAAGTCGAAATAGTCCGACACGAAGACGCGTGATGCCCCTTCGCCCGACTCAGGTCCGCGCTGCAGCACATTCAGCCCCTCGATGATCATGACATCCGGCCGATCAACGAGCTGCTGCTGGTCTGGCACAATGTCATAGGTGAGATGCGAATAGACCGGCACCTGAAGTGCCGGACGACCAGATTTGACATCGGCGACAAACTGCAGCAGCGCACGCCGGTCGTAGCTCTCGGGGAAGCCCTTGCGCTGCATCAGGCCGCGTGCTTCGAGCTCACGGTTCGGCAGCAGAAAGCCATCAGTCGTCACCAGATCGACGCGCAGGTCGGCGGCGCGCCGCAGGAGCTCCTGCAGGATACGCGCCGTCGTGCTCTTGCCGACGGCGACGCTGCCGGCGATGGCGATGACGTATGGCACGCGGTGCATGGGCGTGCCGACGAAGGTGTCGATGACTTGGGCCAGCTGCTGGGCGGCAGCGATATGCAGCTGGAGCAGGCGCGCCAGCGGCAGGTAGATGTCGGCGACATCTCCCAGCGATGCATCGTCGTTGAGGCCGCGCAGGCGCGCCAGTTCGGCTTCGGCGAGCAGCAGCGGCAGCCCATCGCGCAGCCGGGCCCATTCGGCGCGCGAGAAGCTGAGGAACGGCGAGAACCGCGGATGATAGGGGCTCATGGCTGGCTGCTGAGATGTAGCAGGCGCGCCATCGCCATGCGCTGGAGTTTGCCGGTGTCGCCGCGTGGCAGCGCCTCGAGCAGATGAATGCTGCGCGGCACCTTGAAATCGGCCAGCGATGCAGCGCAGTGCTCGCGCAGCTCGCGCTCGGTCGCGGCCTCGCGCAGCACGACTGCCGCGTGGACATCCTCGCCGAGCGCCGGGTGTGGCACGGCGAACGCCAGCGCCTCGGCGACGGCCGGATGGCGCAGCAGCACGTCGTCGATCTCCAGCGGGGAGATCTTCTCGCCGCCACGATTGATGAGCTCCTTGAGCCGCCCGGTGAGCGTCAGTTGACCAGCCTCGTCGAGCATGCCCTGATCACCGGTGCGGAACCAGCCATCGACGAAGGCGCCGGCATTGGCCTCGGGATTGTTTTCGTAGCCGTCGATCACATTTGGCCCACGGACGACGACCTCGCCGCGTGTGCCGACCGGCAGCAGCGCGCCGCGCTCGTCCATGATCGCCACGTCGACGCCGACGCCGACGCCGACGGATCCGGGGCGACGGATGCCGGGTGGCAGCCGGTTCGACGTCATCTGGTGGCTGGCCTCGGTCATGCCATAGGCCTCGAGCACTGGCGCACCGAATGTCGCCTCGATGCGCTCCATGATCACCGGCGGCAGCGGCGCGCTGCTCGAACGGATGAAGCGCAGCGGATGGTCGCGGATGACCGCCTGGTTGCGTTCGGCGCGCGACAGGATGAGTTGGTGCATCGTCGGCACTGCCGAATACCAACTGGGGCGATAGGTCTGCATCCAGCCGAAGAAGCGCAGCGCATCGAAGCCAGCCGGACATACCACCGTGCCGCCCGTCGCGAGGCTGGCCAGCAGCGATGCCGCAATGCCGTGAATGTGGAATAGCGGCATGACGCACAGCGTGGTGTCCGTCGCGGAGAGCCCGTAGGTCGCGGCGATGTTGCCGGCCGATGCGACCAGATTGCGGTGCCGGATGGGCACGCGCTTGGGCCGGCTGGTCGTGCCGCTGGTGTGCAGGATCATCGCGATGTCATCGGCACCGGCCGGCGTGAAGGGCTGTGCCGCCGTCGCACCACGAATCAGGCGAAACGTTGGCACGCCATCGGCGTCATCCACCACTTCGATCAGGCGCATGTCGGCCGGCGCTGCCGCCAGCGCTGCGGCGACGCTCGCCGGCTGTACCAGCAGCGCCACGGCGCCGGTGTCCTCGTACGAGAAGGCGAACTCTTCGGCGCGGTACCTGGGATTGAGCGGTGCGGCGGTGGCGGCGGTGGCGGCAGCGAGAAAGCTCACGACCATCGCCGGGCCATTGGCCATGGCGATGGCGATGCGCTCGCCACGGCGCACGCCCCAGGCAGCGAGGCACCCGGCGAGTTCGCTCACCCGGTCGCGCAATGCGCCATAGCTGATATCGCGCTGTTCAGGCGCGCGCAGCGCGATCGCTGCCGGCTCATGCGGCGCGAGCAGATCCACCAGCGTGTGGACCGATGACGAATGCTGAGGCATGATGATGCATTCCTTCCGGACACTGAGCATCGCATGATTACGATGCACGCCCCCCGCGCATCATGCTGACGCGCTCATCGGGGAGGAACCAGGCGAGAACGATGCCGGCGATGATGACCAGCACCAGCAGGCGCAGTGCCGTCTGCAGGCCGAAGGTATCGCCCAGCGCGCCGGTGATCGGGACACCGATGGCGCCGGTGATGAATCCCACGCCCATGATCATGCCCGACGCCATGCCGGCACGCTCCGCCATCATCTGCTGTGCCGTGAGCAGGAGCAGCGGCCCGGCGGCGGCGACGCTCAGACCGACGAGCGCGATCGTGATGAAGGCGATCGGGCCGCTGAAACTGGTGAAGAGCCACAGCGCCGGTGCCAGCGCTGCCAGCGAGGCGATGGCAATCTGACGCCGGCCGAAGCGGTCGGCCAGCCAGCCGGCGGCGACGGCGCCGGCGGCATGGGCGAGCAGCAGCACGGTGGCGAGCGGCCCGTAGAATGTCGGGAGATAGCCCTGCTGGTCGTACCAGGTGGGGACGAAGGCTTCGATGCTGTAGAGCACACCGTTGATCGCCATCATCACGCCGACGGTCGTCGCCAGTGGGCGCCAGGGAATCGGCGGCAGGGCACGTGGCGTCACCGCACGCCGCAGCGGGGTCGTCGGCAGCCTGCGCAGCTCCCACAGCAACCACGGGCCAGTGAGGATGCCCAGCACGCACAATCCCGCTGTGCCGGCGAGGCCAAACTGGCCCACCAGCGCGATGCAGATCAGCGGCCCGACGGCGACGCCGAGCGTGCCTCCGGTGACGTACAGCGACATGGCACGATTGCGCTGCGCCGGCGGGATGAGCCGGTGGGCGCTCAATGCACCGAACGGGTGATATGCACCAGACCCCAGCCCGGCTGCGGCAGCGATGGCGATCACGAGCGGAAAGCTGGGAGCAAATCCGATCAGCGCGAAGACGACGGCCGACCAGATCAGCGCGATGCCGACATAGCGCGTACCGATCCGGTCGGCGAGCCAGCCAAACAGTGGTTGCGACAGCGCGGCACACCCCGAGTATGCCAGCAGCACCAGCCCGACCGTCTTCAGATCGAGGGCGAAGCGCGTCATCAGCAAGGGGAACAGGATCGGCAGGGCACCGACGTACGAATCGACGGCGAAATGCCCCAGGGCCAGGGTGGTGAGGGTACGCTGCTGCGCGGCATTCATCGTCGCTGCAGCGGCAGGCGGATCGGCGGTCGCTTCCATGCTGTGCTCCCCGGTCTGGTCTGACCGCGCCAGTGTAGCACAGCTGCGGCGTGCGAGTGCGATCGAGGGCGCAGCGCGCAGCGCCTCGCGCTGCACGCGACAGCGCTGTGACACCGGTGCCGATTCAGTGGTAGGATGCCCGTGGGCCATCGACAGCGCAGCGGCGCGCGGGTCGTGGCGTGTCGGGCACGCACGGCTGCGCCTCTCCCACCGGGAATGGCATCTGCCGGCGCAGGACAGGGATGGGGCCATGTGTGGTATTGTTGGCTATGTCGGGCCGCAGCAGGCTGCCGAGGTTGTCCTCGGTGGGCTGAGCCGCCTGGAGTATCGTGGATATGACTCGGCCGGCATCGCGGTCGCCGATGCCACACGGATCGACGTCCGCCGCAGCGTCGGCAAACTCGCCAACCTGACGGCGCTGGTGCACCGGCAGCCACTTGCCGGCACCAGCGGCATCGGCCACACCCGCTGGGCGACGCACGGCGGCGTCACCGAGGCTAACGCGCATCCGCATCTCGATGCCCGTGGCGAGATCGTGGTGATCCAGAACGGCATCGTCGAGAACTACCTTGCCCTGAAAGCCGGGCTGCAATCACGTGGACACGTCTTCAGCTCGCAGACCGATACCGAGGTCATCGCGCGGCTGGTCGGTGAGGCGTACGAACAGACCGGCACGCTCGAAGGCGCGGTGCGCCAGGCGCTGACCCAGCTGCGCGGCGGCAACGCCGTCGTGGTGATGGCACGCCGCGAACCCGGGCGCATCGTCGCCGCGCGCCTGGGCAATGCCGGCGGGGTCGTGATCGGCGTCGGCGCCGGCGAGATGTTTGTCGCGTCCGATGTCCCGGCCATCCTCGATCACACGCGCCGCGTCATGTTTCTCGAAGATCGTGAACTGGCAGTGATCGAGGCCGCTGGTGCACGGCTCACCACCATCGAGGGCGCGCCCGTCACGCGGCAGCCGATGAGCATCCCATGGGATCCGGTGTCGGCCGAGCGCGGCGACTTCAAGCATTTCATGCAGAAGGAGATCTTCGAGCAGCCGCGCGCGTTGACCGACGTCCTGCGCGGCCGCATCGACATTGATGGCGGCCGGATCGTGCTCGACGAACTGACGCTCGATGACGATGCCCTGCGGCGCATCGAACGGGTGTGCATCGTCGGCTGTGGCACGGCGTGGCATGCCGGGCTGGTCGCCCGCTACGTCATCGAGGCGCTCGCGCGCGTGCGCGTCGATGTCGAATACGGCTCGGAGTTCCGCTATCGCGAGGCATTGCTCGGCGCGGATACGCTGATGCTGGTGATCACCCAGAGTGGCGAGACCGTCGATACGCTGGCGGCGATGGAGGCGGCGCGCGCCGCGGGGGTGCCGAGCGCGGCGCTGGTGAACGCCGTCGGCAGCCAGGCGGCCCGGCTGGCCGATGCCGGGGCGATCTATCTGCACGCTGGCCCCGAGATCGGCGTGGCGTCCACCAAGGCCTTCACGACGATGCTGGTGGCTGCGTATCTGCTGGCGCTGCGGCTGGCGGCGGTGCGCGGCACGATCGGCGACATCGCGATGCGGCAGCATATCCAGGCGCTGATCGAGCTCCCCGGCCACGTCGCGCGGCTGCTCGAGACACCACAGATCTATCTGGATCTGGCCGAACGCTACCACACCGTCGCCAGTGCGCTGTTTCTCGGCCGGCAGGTGAACTACCCGATCGCGCTGGAGGGAGCGCTCAAGCTGAAAGAGATCAGCTACATCCATGCCGAGGGGTATCCGGCCGGCGAGCTGAAACACGGCCCGATCGCATTGATCGACCGCAACGTGCCGGTGGTGTGCATCGCGGTGCGTGATGCGGTATACGAGAAGATGCTCTCGAACATCGAGCAGGTGCAGGCGCGCGGCGGTCATGTGATCGCCATCGCGACGGCTGGCGATGACCATCTGCGCCGGACGGTCGAGCATGTGATCGAACTGCCCGAGACGCTGCCGCTGCTGACGCCGGTGCTCGCCAGCATCCCGATGCAGCTGCTGGCGTATGCCATCGCGGTGCGTCGCGGCGCCGACGTCGACCAGCCCCGCAACCTGGCCAAGAGCGTGACGGTGGAGTGAGCCATGCCGACGATCGCGCTGATCGCGCATGACCGCAAGAAAGCGACGATGGTCGCGCTGGTGCGGCAGCACCGCGAGGCATTGGCCCGCTGCGACCTGATCGCCACCGGCACGACGGGCAGTCAGGTTGCGGGTGCCACCGGCCTGTCTGTCGAGTGTCTGCTGTCGGGGCCGCTCGGCGGCGATGCCCAGATCGCCGCGCGCGTCGCGCAGCGCGAGGTGGCCGCCGTGGTGTTTCTGGTCGATCCGCTGTATGCCCACCCGCATGAGCCAGACATCCAGGGCCTGCTGCGCGTGTGCAACCTGTACGACGTCCCGCTGGCGACCAACCTCAGCACGGCGCAGCTGGTGCTCGGCGCGCTGGCACGGTCATGATGGATCGCTGGCGCGCCTGGCAGGTGCTGGTCGATGGTGTGCTGGCGACACCCCATGGCACGCGCAGGCTGGTCGCGCGCCACGCCGAGCCACCTGGTGCGCACTTCGTCGGGCTCGATGACCAGTCGGCATTCGCCGACTATTTCACCACCGACGCGCGTGGCACAATCGCCGCCGCGCTGCCGGGCTGGCCAGTCACGCGGTATGTGACCATCCTCGCCGACGCGATCGACCAGGCGGGCTGGGCCGCCGCCGGATATCGCCTCGACGCCGTCGAGACCCTGATGGTTCGCGATCTGGCGCTGCCGCTGCCGGCGCCACCGGCGTTGCCCATCGAGTGGGTGACTGATCCGGATGTCGCGGCATGGTGTGGCGCACACGATCCCCTGGGCGAGCGCTGGATCGCGCCGCTGGCGACGGCCGATGCGACGCTGCGCCATGCGGTGTTGCGCGTCGACGGCCTGCCGGCCAGCCGCGGCCGGATCACGCGCCTCACCCCCGACGCCGGCTTCGTGACCTCGGTCGCCACTGCACCGGCGTTGCGCCGGCGCGGCCTGGCCGATGCCCTGATGCGTGGCATGCTCCACGACGAGGCGCAGCGTGGCGCACGCTGGAGCGTGCTGCAGGCTGCCCCCGGCGCGGCTGGGGTCTACGCGCGCCTCGGCTATCGCGCGCTCAGCCCCACCTGGGTGCTGGTCGCACCCTGACATGGACGGACGCGCGGACGCGCCCGGCAGGTGCGGCACGGCATCGCTCATGGTATGATGCTGCTGCCGGCACGACGCGGCGAGAGGTACCACATGGCCCGACCACAGAAGAGTCTCTTCGACGCGCAGCGTCGGGAAGCATTGCAGCGGCAGGCGCCGCTGGCGGCGCGCATGCGGCCGCGCACGCTCGACGAATTCATCGGCCAGGAACAGATCCTCGGCCCCGGCCGCCTGCTACGTCGCGCGATCGATGCCGACGCGTTGTTCTCGATGATCCTGTGGGGTCCCCCCGGCAGCGGCAAGACCACGCTGGCCCGCATCATCGCCAGCACCACACGGGCGCACTTCGAGCCGCTCTCGGCGGTGACCGCCGGCGTCGCCGACCTGCGCCGCGTCGTGGGCGAGGCGCAGGAGCGCAGCGGCATGTTCCAGCAGCGCACCGTCGTCTTCATCGACGAGATTCATCGATTCAATCGGGCGCAGCAGGATGCGGTGCTGCCGCACGTCGAGGATGGCACCATCGTCCTGATCGGCGCAACCACCGAGAACCCATCCTTCGAGGTCAACCCGGCGCTGCGCTCGCGCGCCCGCACCTTCGTTCTCGAGGCGCTCGGCGACGAGCATCTCGGTGCGCTGGTCGATCGTGCCTTGCGCGATGACGAGCGCGGCCTGGGAGCATCGCAGGCGCTGCTCGCCGCCGATGCGCGCGGCTATCTGGTGAACCTGGCCAACGGCGATGCCCGCGCCGCGCTGAACGCGCTCGAGGCCGCGGTGGTGGCCAAGGTTCCCGGCCCCGGCGGTCGGCGGCTGATCACCATCGACGACATCCGCGAGGCGCTCCAGGCGCGTGCGACGCACTACGACCGCACCGGCGAACTGCACTACGATGCGATCTCGGCGCTGCACAAGAGCATCCGCGACGGTGATCCCGACGCGTCGCTCTACTGGCTCGGGCGCATGCTCGACGGCGGCGAGGATCCAATGTACGTCGCCCGTCGGCTGGTGCGCATCGCCATCGAAGACATCGGCATGGCTGATCCGCAGGCACTGCCGCAGATGATCGCCGTGCAGCAGGCCGTCCATCTGCTCGGCCAGCCCGAAGGCGATCTGGCGCTGGCCAATGCGGTGATCTACCTGTGCCAGGCCCCGCGTAGCAATGCGGTCTACGCCGCATACGGCGCAGCGCTGGCCGATGTCGCCGAGACGCGTCACGATCCGGTGCCACTGCATCTGCGCAACGCCCCGACCGCGCTGATGCGCGGGCTGGGTTACGGCCGCGGTTACCGGTATGCCCACGATGCCGCCGATGCCCGCGTCGACCAGCAGCACTTCCCCGACAACCTGATCGGCCGCCGCTACTACCAGCCGACCGATCGCGGGTTCGAGGCCGAGGTGCGTGCGCGCTTGCGCTGGCGCGATGCGCTGCCGCCGCCGCCCAGGCCGGATGCTCCTGCCGCCCCCGCCGCGCCGGCCGATCCACAGGCCCGCGCCGGCGAGGAATCCCAGATCGTCGCGGAGGCCGGCGAGGAGGCGCAGCTCGCCGACGATGCGCCGCCGCCCGCGCCGCGCCGGCGCGAGGCGCCGACGCGCCGGAGGGGGCGATGAACCAGCGGGCGAGCGTCGTCATCATCGGCGCCGGCATCATCGGCGCCTCGGTCGCCTATCATCTGACGGAACGCGGCTGCCGCGACATCATCGTGCTCGAGCAGGCCGAGACCGAGATCACCGGCAGCACGGCGCGCTCGGCCGCCGGCGTGCGCCACCAGTTCTCGACCGACGTCAACATCCGCCTGTCGCAGTATGGCGTGGCGCGTATCCGCAACTTCGCCGCCGAGGTCGGCGTCGACTCCGGCTTCCAGCCGATCGGCTATTGCTTCCTGGTGTCGGACCCGGCCGGCTGGGCAGCGTATCAGCGTGCTGCCGCCCTGCAGCGGCGCCTCGGCGTGCCCACCGAGTTGCTCGATCCCGCCGATGTCGCCCGGCTGATCCCCGGCGTCGCCACCGATGGCCTGATCGGCGCAACCTACTGCGCTGCCGACGGCCACTGTGATCCGCACAGCATCGCGCTGGGCTACCTGACGCGCGCCCGCGAGCGCGGCGCGCGGCTGCAGCGCGCCACGCCGGCGACCGGCTTTGGCATCGCTGGCGGTGCCGTGCACGCCGTCCATACGCCCGCCGGCACGATCGCGTGCGACATCGTGGTCAACGCCGCCGGCTCGTGGTCGGGCGAGGTCGCCGCGCTGGCAGGCATCGATGTGCCGGTGCGGCCATTCCGCCGCTGCATCTACGTGGCCGATCCGCCGGCCGAGTTGAGCGGTCGCCTGCCGTTGACCATCGACGTCGCCAGCGGCTTCTATCTGCGGCCCGAAGGCGCACAGCTGATCTTCGGCATGTCGAACCACGCCGAGCCAGCGAGCCATGCCGTCCAGGTCGACTGGGACTGGCTCGCCAGCGTGCTCGACGCCGGCCTGGCGCGCTTTCCGCCACTCGAGCGCGCCCGGCTCCACGACGACCGCTGCTGGGCCGGGTCGTATGAGATCACACCGGATCACAACCCGATCCTCGGGCGGCACCCGCTGCTCGCCGGCTACCTCGACGCCAGTGGCTTCAGCGGCCACGGCATCTCGCATGCGCCGGCTGCTGGCATGCTGATCGCCGAGGAGATCCTCGACGGGCGTGCGCACACCATCGACATCGATCCGCTGCGCATCACGCGCTTTGCGCATGGTGGCGGCGACGAGTCACACATCGTGTGACTGCTGCCTCAGCGAAAGCGATGCTCGTCGCCACGGCGCAGGCGGGCGATGTTGCCGCGGTGCAGCAGGATGATCACCGGCGCGGCGACCAGCGCCGCCAGCAGCGCTGCCGGGCGCACCAGCCCGGCGCTGGCGCCGGCTACGGCTGCCAGCGGCACCAGCACCGCGACGCTCAACGACGCCACTGCGGCGATCCGGCTCACGGCAAACACCAGCGCCCAGGCCGCCACCCCAGCCAGCGCCAGCGGCGGGCTCAGCACCAGCAGCACGCCGCCGGCGGTCGCCACCGCCTTGCCGCCACGAAACCGCAGAAACAGCGGACGCACGTGCCCCAGCACCGCTCCGCCGCCCACCAGGACCAGTAGCGGGTCGGGGAGTCCCAGGCCGTCGGCCAGCGCCACCGGCAGCGCGCCTTTCAGCAGATCGCCGGTGAACGCGGCCAATCCGGCCAGCGGACCGCATGTGCGCCACACGTTGGCCGCGCCGATGTTGCCGCTGCCGGCCACGCGAAGATCGATGCCACGCAGCCGTGCCACCAGGAAGCTGAACGGGATTGAGCCCAGCAGATAGGCCAGCAGCATCATGCTCACTGCACGGGGAAGTTCCATCACCGCACCTCGCCAGCCCAGCCGGGCACCTGTCGGCAGATTATACCATCGGCGCCAGCACCCGGGCCATCCGGCGCAGCGCGCGCAGGTGCACCGCGCGAACGCTGTCGGGGCTGCTGGCGAGATCGACGGCGATGTGGGACAACGGCACATGCTCGTGATAGTGCAGCCACACCACGCGCCGCTGCAGCGGGGTCAGCCGGGCGAACGCCCGGTACAGCGCGGCACGGGCATCAGCCGCCTCGACCAGCGCCTCGGGTCCGGGGGTTGCGAGCGATTCCGGCGAGACGGCGGCCGGGTAGCGCGCCTGCCGGCGGTAGCTGTCGATCACCCGCGCGTGGGCGATACGAAACAGCCAGGCCGCGAATGGTCGGCCACGCTCCTCGTAGCCCGGCAGCGCCTCGAGCATGCGCGCAAACACCTCGGACTGGATGTCCTCGGCCAGCGTGCGTTCGCCGGTGCGCTGATACGCGTAGCGGTAGATCATCGGAGCGTAGCGCAGGTACAGCGCGGTGATCGCGGCGCCATCGCCGGCGCGCGCACGCGCGACCAGGGCAGCCTCCGCCAGGGTCGGGGGGGGATCGTCGATCACGGTCGTCTCGGGGTGCGCGCCTGCGCCGGAAGCGTGCGCGAGAACACCCTTCTGTTGTACCAGATTTTTGGCACCGCTGCATCACCACCTGCGGCGTTCCGGCGGTATAATGCATGATGCGTGCCGGCGCACCGCATCAGGCGGGCATGCACCGGTCGCAGGGGGGATGTGCCGACGATGTTCTCGACACCGGGCGATGATCTGTTTCGCGGCGGGGCCCGCGACAATGTTGAGCTCCTCAAGGCCTGGGCCGGCACCAGCCTGGCCTACGCGATCTATCGCGCCGGCGCGGCCAGCCTGCTCGGCGACATCGCACGCTTCCTGCAGGAGTTGGCGATCGCCGCCGTCGTCTGCGGGCTAGGCTTCGTGCTGCACGAGCTGGCGCATCGCATCGTCGCGCGGCGCTTCGGCGCCAGCGCGCACTTCGTCGCCGATGATCGCTGGCTGCTGATCTCGGTTGCCATCGCGTTCGTCGGCTTCTTCATCGCGGCGCCGGGCGCCGTATGGCATCGCGGCCGGCTGACGGCGGCCCAGGGCGGCCTGATCGCGCTCGCCGGCCCGCTCGCCAACCTGGGGCTGGCGCTGGCGTTCATCATCGCCTTTCCCGTGCTGTGGCTGGCCGGCCTGCACGACGACTGGGTCGTCATCCTGTGTCTCACCGGTGTGTCGCTCAACGCCTGGCTGGGGCTCTTCAACATGATCCCGGCCGGCCCGTTCGATGGCGCCCGCGTCCTGGCCTGGAATCCGGCCGCATTCGGCGTGACCGTCGCCGTCGGCTTTCTGCTGACGTTCGTCGTCGGCACGCAGCAGACACTCACCACGCTCTGGGGCGCGATGCTCGCCGGTTGAGCACCGCGGCACATCCCGGGATATCCAGACACGCCCCCGCACACGACAACGACATTGAGGAGTGATGATGCGTACGGCTCTCATCGCCGGTAACTGGAAGATGCACACGACGGTCAGTGAGGCGCTGACCCTGGTCGACGGCGTTCTCGGACGCATCACGCTCTCCGACGACCGCGAGGTTCTCGTGTGTCCGCCCTTCACCGCGCTGCATGCCGTCGGCGAACGGCTGCGCGGCAGCGGGCTGATGCTCGGTGCACAGGACGTCCACCACGAGGCGAAGGGCGCATACACCGGCGCCATCGCTCCCGGCATGCTGCGCGACGTCGGGTGCCGCTACGTCATCGTCGGGCACAGCGAGCGCCGCCAGATCTTCGGCGAAGACGATGCCGCGATCAACCGGAAGGTGCGCGCGGTGCTCGCCGCCGGCATGCGCCCCATCCTGTGCGTCGGCGAGACCATCACGCAGCGCGAAGCTGGCGATGCGGCATCGGTCGTCGTCGGCCAGGTGCGCGCTGGCCTGGCCGACATCGCGACCACCGACGCGCTGGTCATCGCATATGAGCCAGTGTGGGCCATCGGTACGGGCGTGACGGCGACGCCCAGCGATGCGCAGCAGATGCATGCGGCTATCCGCGCGGTCCTCGCCGAGTGGGGCACCGCTGGCGACGCAGCGCGTATCCGCCTCCTGTACGGCGGCAGCGTCAAGCCCGATACCATCGATGAGCTCATGGCATGCCCCGACGTCGATGGTGCGCTCGTCGGCGGCGCCTCGCTGCAGCCCGAGGGCTTTGCCCGGATCGTGCAGTATCGTTGAGCGTGCGGCGCCCATCGCTCAACCATGCGCCACTGCCGATCGACGGGCGAAATGTGGTACCATGGACATTCGGGTGTTGGCTCGACACCGGCGTGCGCGTGAGCGCACACCTGGGAACATTCACCCATCACCGGTCGGTTCACGCCTGTGATCCAGCTCGTGCACCGGCCACAGAGACGAGGTCATCCTATGGGGAATACTGGCGAGCCTGCCGAACGCGATCTTCCGCTCGTCGTCCTCGGCGAGATGGTCATCATGCCGCACATGACCGTCCCACTGCAGGTTGGTCAGGGCAAGTCCTTTCGTGCCATGGAACAGGCGTGGGATGAAGGCCGCGAAGTCCTGCTGATCTTCGTCGCCGAGGACGAGATCGAGGCCTACAAGACGGGTCAATCGACCCGGCTACCGCCCATCGGGGTGGTCGGTCGGCTCGAGGAGTTCATGAAGCTTCCCGATGGGACCGCGCGCGTCATCCTCGAGGGGTTGGGGCGTGCCGCCGTCGGCGGCGTGCTGCAGCGCGAGCCGTTCTATCGCGTGCGGTGTACGGTGCTGGTCGACGCCGAGCCAGATGGCATGGACGTCGAGGCGCTGATGGACACGGTCAAGCAGCAGGTCGACGCATTCGTCGACCAACTTGGCGAGGTGCCGCAGGATGCCGTGGCGTTCGTGCATCGCATCGAGCATCCCGGTCATCTCGCGGATATCGTGACCTATGCGCCCGCCTTCGAGTTTCGCGAGCGCCTCGAGATCCTGAACGAGATCGATCCGATGGCGCGGCTGCGCCGTGCACACCTGCTGCTGGCGCGACAGCTCGAGCTGATGAAGCTGCGCCAGAAGATCCAGCAGGACACCAAGGAAGTGCTCGACCAGGGTCAGCGCGAATACTTCCTCCGCGAACAGATGCGCATCATCCGCCGCGAGCTCGGCGAGGATGATGACACCGAGGATCCGATCGACGAGCTCCGGCGCAAGATCGCCGCGCTCGTCGCGCCGGACTATGTGCGCGAACAGGCGGCGCACGAGCTCAAGCGCCTGGCGCAGCAGGGGATGAACAACCCCGAAGCAGGGGTCATCCGGACGTATCTCGACTGGATTCTGAACCTGCCGTGGGGCGAGGAACACCTGCCGGAGATCAGCCTGCACGAGGCGCAGCGCGTCCTCGATGAGGACCACTTCGGCCTCGAGCGGGTCAAGGAGCGCATTCTCGAGTACCTGGCGGTGCGCAAGCTGGCGGGCACACGCATGCGCTCGCCGATCCTGTGCTTCGTCGGCCCGCCCGGCGTCGGCAAGACGTCGCTCGGCCGCTCGATCGCCCGTGCGCTCGGCCGCTCGTTCGTGCGCATCAGCCTGGGTGGCATCCGCGACGAGGCCGAGATCCGTGGGCATCGGCGCACCTACATCGGCGCAATGCCGGGTCGGGTCATCCAGGGCATGAAGACGGCGCGTTCGCGCTATCCCGTCTACGTCCTCGATGAGATCGACAAGGTCGGGCAGGATTTTCGTGGTGACCCGACGTCGGCATTGCTCGAGGTGCTCGATCCTGAGCAGAACAGTGCGTTCTCGGATCACTACCTCGAGATCGCGTACGATCTGTCGCAGGTCGTCTTCATCGCCACGGCCAATCAACTCGATCCGATCCCCGGGCCGCTGCGCGACCGCATGGAGTTGATCGAGATCGGTGGCTACACCGAAGACGAGAAGCTCGGCATCGCGCGGGAGTTCCTGGTGCGCAAGCAGCGCGAGTTCCATGGTCTCACCGCCGAGCAGTTGATGATCACCGACGAAGCGATCCTGTGCCTGATCCGTAGCTACACGCGCGAGGCCGGGGTGCGCAATCTCGAGCGCGAGATCGCCAGCCTGTGCCGCAAGACCGCCCGGCGGGTCGCGTCGGCGGAGGCGGCGACGCCGCCACCGGCAGCCGTCATCGATGCGAGCGATGTCGCCGGGTATCTCGGCGCGCCCCGCTTCAGCATCGGGCTGGCTGAGGAACACGACGAGGTCGGCGTGGCGACGGGCGTCGCCTGGACGCCGACGGGCGGCGATACACTGGCGATCGAGGTGCTGCCGGTGCGCGGCAAGGGCGCGCTGCAGATCACCGGGCATCTCGGTCAGGTGATGAAGGAATCTGCCCAGACCGCACTGTCGTATGCCCGGTCGCGCGCCGAGCAGTTCGGCGTCGATCCGAACTATTTCGACGAGCACAACATCCATATCCACGTGCCCGAGGGTGCCGTGCCGAAGGATGGGCCGTCGGCCGGGATCACGCTGACAACCGCGCTGATCTCGGCGATGACCGGCCGGCCGGTGCGCCGCGATGTGGCGATGACCGGCGAGGTGACGCTGCGTGGCAAGGTCCTGCCGATCGGCGGTCTGAAAGAAAAGACGCTGGCGGCACATCGGGCGGGCATCCGCACCTTCATCCTGCCCAAGGACAACGCCAAGGACATCGCTGAGCTGCCGAAGAAGGTGCGCGATGAACTCCAGCTGATTCCGGTGGCGTCGATGGACGAAGTGCTGACGATCGCGCTCGCTGCGCGCGCTGAGCCGGTGGCTACGCGCGTGTGAGTGGCTGGCACCCAGGGGTCTGGCATCGACGCGGTCATGATGTGGGGGCATCGGGCCGCGTCGTCGTATGTGCTGCTCCGGACGCCGCTGGCCGGACCGGTGGCCGCGGCGCGTGTCACAGCGCGATCGGCGATCCGGGGCATGATGCATGCCATCGGGCCGGCGTCAGTCGAACGCATGCAGAAAGCGCTGAATCTCGATGCGATGACCATCGGGGTCGTCGGCAAAAAAGTGGTGAATCTGGTAGCGCTCGCTGATTCGTGGCGCACCATCGACCACGACCCCGGCAGCGGTCATGCGTCGGTGGATGGCGTCGACGTCATCGACGACGAACGCGATGATGATGCGCCGTTCGGCGGCGACCGGTGCGGGATGCTGCACCAGGCCGAGGTACGCGGCGGCGCTGATCTGCAGGATCACGGCGCCCGGTTGCGTGACCCGCACCCGGGCGGCGAGGTGGTCGCGATAGAACGCGATGCTGCGCGCCAGATCGCTGGTCGGTACGAAGCTGATCATCCCCCGCATCGTCATCACACTGCCTCCTCGCTCATCAGGCGCAGCGCCACGGCTGCTGGTTCCTGCTCCCCAACGCACGGGACCTGTGCAGCGCTCCGGGCGGCCGGCGCCTCCGGCGCCGACTGCCGCGCGGCGGCGGACACGACCCGGTGATGCGCGCGTCGGGTGTGGCGGCCTCAGTGTAGCTGAGCACTGCCTTTGCCGGCAAGGTGAGCCTCTGCGGCGCACGACGCCGGCGCGGCGGGATGCCGGGTGCGCGACGCGTGATCCGGAGACGCCAGCGACCGCCGCCAGTCGCCCGCCCGGGCGATTGCCTGGGATTCACCGCTGCCTCATCCTGGCTGAACATGCTCTGAACATCGTGGCGGTATCGTGAATCCATCGGGTGATCGCTGTGATGGCCGCCCGACCGGGAAGCATCACGATATACCGACGAGGAGTCTTCCATGAATCGACGACAGGCTGTGCTCGGCGTGCTGGCGGGCGCTGGTGCCGTGCTGGTCAGTGGTGGTATCGCGCTGGCGCACGGGCGCGATGGCATGCGCGGGCACCACGCGCTGGGCCAGATCGCGGACGTCGCCGCCGACGGGCTCACCATCACCACGCCGCAGGGCGAGCGCCGCACGCTGCGCACCACCGCCGACACCCGCTACCAGCTCGACGGCACCAGCATCACCCGCGATCTGCTGGCGGCGGGGCAGTACGTCCACGCCCACGGCGCCAGCGACGCGGCCGGCACGTTCACCGCCAGCCAGATCGACGCCAGCACCAGCCTGCCCAGCGGTCGGGGAGCGTGGCACATCATGCCCGGCGCTGGCCGCTGAACATCGCAGGCGGTGGCAGCACGCCAGCTCGCTGCCACCCTGCTCCCGCCGCTGCATCGTGGTACACTGGGGCGCAGCCATTCACCCGCGGAGGTTCGGCATGACGCGACTCGTCCTCGTCGTCGATGACAATCCCAGTGTACGCATGCTCGTGCGCGAATATCTTGAAGCACACGACTATCAGGTCATCACGGCGTCTAACGGACGCGAGGCGCTGATGCTCGCTCAAACCCAGGCCCCCGATCTGGTGCTGCTCGATATCATGATGCCGGAAATTGACGGGTACGAGGTCGTCCGCCGATTGCGGCGCCAGCGCACCACGCCGATCATCCTGCTGACCGCGCGTCTCGAAGAATCGGATAAGGTTCATGGACTGGATCTCGGCGCAGATGACTACATCACGAAGCCGTTCGGTATGGCCGAACTGCTCGCACGCGTGCGTGCCGTGCTGCGGCGCGGTCGCGGCGAATCCGTGCACGAACAGAGCGTCATCCGGGCCGCCGACATCGTCGTCGACCGTGACACCCGCAGCGTCCGCGTTGGCCCGCGTCACGTCGATCTGACACCATCGGAGTTTGAGCTCCTGACCATCCTTGCGTCCGCCCCGGGCCGCGTGCGCTCACGGTCCGAGCTGCTGCTGCAATTGCAGGGCGAAGATAGCGAACGCATTGAGCGAACGATCGACGTGCACATCCGCAATCTGCGCAGCAAGATCGAGCGTGATCCGGCACATCCGCGGTACATCCAGACGGTCTTCGGCGTCGGATATCGTTTTGGCCCGGTCGAACCTGAGGCACCATCGTGATCGCACCATCACTCACGCTGCGGCTGGCAGCCGCATTTTTGCTCACCGGGCTCGCCAGCGTCGCCCTGGTAGGCGTCTTCGCACGATTGCTCGCCGGCGCCGACTTCGATCGCCTCGTGCGCGAACGCCTCGGCGACACGCTGATCGAATCAGCAGCAGCGTACTACACCCAAACCGGGAGCTGGGATGGGTTTCGCTGGGATCGTGAGGTCATCGCGCCACGCGGTGATCAGCCACCGCTGTTTGATCCGCGTCGGCCGCTGCCGTTCGGCATCGTCGATGTCGATGGCATTCTGGTCTCGCCGCAGGCACCACAGCGCAAAGGCATGCGCATGACGACACGGCTGACCGAAAATGGCCGTGAGATCGTCGTCAATGGTCAGCGCGTGGGGACACTCGTGTTCTTCACGCAGTCGGGGTTGCCCTCGCAGCGAGATCGCGAGTTCCTCGCACGGTTCACCAGTTCGATCATTTTCGCCTCGATCGGTGGTGCGCTGCTCGCGACGACGTTTGGCATCGTGCTGGCACGACGCCTGGCACAGCCAGTAGTCGCGCTCACCGCGGCGATCAGCGCGATGCGGCGCGGCGAGAAACCACCACCGGTCGCAACCAGTGCCAACGACGAGATCGGCATGCTGGTCCATGCATTCAATGATCTGAGCGCCGAGCTGGATCGCTCGAATCGTGCGCGCCAGCAGATGACCGCCGATATCGCCCACGAGCTCAATACGCCGCTCACCATCATCGGCGGCTACCTCGAGAGCATGCGCGACGGCGTCTTGCCGCCGACACCGGCACGATTCGGCACGATGCATCATGAGGCGCGCCGCCTGCAGGGCTTGATCGGCGATCTGCGGCTGCTCTCGATGGCCGACGCCGGCGACCTGACGCTGACCCGCGAGTCAGTCGATGCCGCCTGGCTGCTTCAGGCGACGGTCAGCGCCTTTGCCCAGCAGGCCGAGACGCGCGGCATCACATTGCATAGCACGTGCGAAGCCGGGATCGCTCCGATCGATGGCGATCCCGCGCGGCTCCAGCAGGTCCTGACCAATCTGGTCAACAACGCGCTCCAGCACACGCCCACCGGCGGTCGCATCGACCTGTCGGCGGCGATGACCGGATCTCAGGTTCGGCTGCAGGTGCAGGATACCGGCGATGGGATCACGCCGGGCGCGCTGCCTCATATCTTTGATCGACTGTACCGGGGCGACAGCGCACGCAGCACCGATGGCTCAGGGCTCGGGCTGGCGATCGCTCGTGCGATCGTCGATCTGCATCATGGGCAGATCAGCGCGACGAGCAACGTCGGGGCCGGCACAACCATCGAACTGCGTCTGCCGGCCGCGCGGCTGACGTGACGGCCTGGTGTGATGGGCTGATGGGGCGCGTTGTGCCCACCGGCCATACCCGCCCGGCGTGATGGTGCTGTACTGGCTGGGCGGCATCGGAACGGTGCAGGATGGCCGTCACCACGCATGGGAGCACGGCGGCCATGCGGCGGTGCGCCATCGCGTTTTTGCCCACCGTCGGCCCCGGTCAGCGTACGCTCAGGGCGTGCGTTCCGGGCCGGCGCTGGCCGATACCGCCCGCTGGCGTGCTGCCTCGAACAGCATCACGCTGCCAGCCACCGCAGCAATGCACGTCACCACGCATGGGAGCATGGCGGTCATGCGGCTGGTGCGCCATCGCGTTTTTGCCCACCATCGGCCCCGGGCAGCGTACGCTCAGGGCGTGCGTTCCGAGCCGGCGCCGGCCGATACCGCCCGCTGGCGTGCTGCCTCGAACAGCATCACGCTGCCAGCCACCGCAGCATTGAGCGACTCGCCGCCCAGCATGGGGATCATCACGGTGCCTGTCGCATGTCGCCGGGCCGCGGCGCTGATGCCACGCGCTTCGTTACCGATGATCAGCGCCGGCGCCGCAAGCCAGCTCACCGCATAGTAGGGCGTCGCCGCGAGCGCGTCGGCCACCAGCAGCGGCACGCCCAGCAGGCGATCCACGATGTCTGACCAGGTCAGATCCTGTGCCAGCGCCAACCGTGCATGCGCTCCCATTGCCGCGCGCACGACCTTGGGGGCGTAGAGATCGACGCTCCCGCGCGTCGCCAGCACCTGGACGGCACCAGCCGCCTCGGCGCTCCGCAGCAGCGTGCCGGCATTACCAGGGTCCTGCAGTTCATCGAGAACGAGCGTCACGCCGGCGGTGCCAGGCGGCGGGGCAGGCCAGCGCGCCAGACCGACCACCCCTTGAGGCTGGACAGTATCGGCAGCATGGCCGACTGCGCGCGGGCTGGCTGGAAGCGCGCACGGGTCGCGCAGCAACAGGCGATACAGCGCGCGACCGGCAGCAGTTGCCTCAAGCGTCGCTTCGTCATACACGATCGCCTCGAAGGCGAGACCGCTGGCGAGCCCATCAGCAACCAGGCGGACGCCTTCGAGCAACATCAGACGCTCAGCGCGCCGCAGCCGACGATCTGCGGCCACGGCGCGCATGCGCCGAATCAGCGGGTGTGCCGTGCTCTCAATCAACCGGCGCGCTGCACCTGTTCGACGACGCTACGGAAGCCGGCGGGATCGCGCACCGCCATATCCGCCAGCATCTTCCGATCGAGATCAATGCCAGCAACTTTCAGCCCGTGCATCAGCCGGTTGTACGATATGCCAGCCTGCCGCGCCGCAGCATTGATACGTGTGATCCACAGGCGACGGAAGTCACGCTTCCGGTTGCGTCGGTCACGATATGCGTACGACAGCGCTTTGAGCACGGTCTGCCGTGCGACTGCGTAGCGCCGGCTGCGGCTTCCCTGATATCCCTTGGCCTGCAACAGTAATTTGGTGTGGCGCTTGCGCGCCATCACGCCACGTTTCACCCGGGCCATCGTCTACCCCTGCACTTTCTGATCTGAGCCGGCGCGCGACTACCGCGCGTGCTTCACGCCGTACGGCAGCGCCGTGCGCACCATGCGCTCGTTCGCCGAGTGAACTGGCTGCGAGCGGTCCAGCTGCTGCAACAGCCTGATGGCCTTGCGGCGGCGGAAATGACCACGCCGGCCCTGGGCCTGGATCGGCTTGCCCGAGCCGGTGAAGGTGAACCGCTTCGCTGCTCCCTTATGGGTTTTCATTTTCGGCATCGCCGTCATCCTCATCATCATTCTGCCCCGGTTCGGCAGTTTCATCACCACGGGTCCCTGCATCCGTACGCGCTGGCACCGTACGCTCGGCACGTGCCACGGCCTGTCGCGCTTTTCCGCTCGGCGCGAGCAGCAACGACAGCGACCGGCCCTCCATCAATGGGCGCTGCTCGATGGTCGAGATGTCGCGTAACTCCTCGGCAAGCTGCTCGAGCATCGCCATGCCGATGTCGGGGTGAAAGATCTCGCGGCCCCGGAACCGGACGGTGAACTTGACCTTGTCGCCAGCGAGCAGAAATTTGCGCGCACTCTTGGATTTCACATCGAGATCGTGGTCGTCGGTCTTCGGCTTGAGACGGACTTCCTTGATCTCAATCTGCTTCTGATTCTTGCGCGCTTCACGCTCTTTCTTGGTCTGCTCGTATCGGAACCGGCCGTAGTCCATGATACGACAGACCGGCGGCACCGCATTCGGCGCAACCTCGACGAGGTCAAGCCCCCGCTCCTCAGCCATCGTGAGCGCCTCACGCAGCGTGATGATGCCGAGCTGGCTGCCACTCTCGTCGATGAGACGGACGTCGCGCGCTCGGATACGATTGTTGATGCGAAGACGATCTCTGATCTCAGCACTCCTCGCGACTGAATGACGGACGACACGAAGCCGCGCCCAGAACGAGCTGGCGTTGCCCCTAGTATAGCATCGCGGCAACGAAACGTCAATGCACCCGAAAGGCGAGGGTGTGACGTACAGTTTCGGGCTTAGGCGGCGCCCACCAGGCTGCGTTGGCGGCGCATGCTCCAAGGGCGCCGCCAGGGATGTGGGGGCTTCGTGGCGGGTGCCCCGGGGGTAGGCGGTGTGGCGGGTGGGGCGAGGGCGAGTGGTGGTGGCGGGGTGGGCGCCGGGACGGGATGCCGGGCCTGCCGCCGGGCCGTATCGGCATGGACGTGGGTGCCGGTATGCCAGGCCAGTTCGGCACTGGCCTTGGCAACGGAGGGGTGAGTGGTGCTCAGGCACACCAGCGTTTCGTGCAGCCGGGGGGTGAACTGGCCGGGCAGCAGACCCAATTCCTCATCGAGGGGGTCTGCCCGGCCGCACAGGCCGGGCAGACCCCGTAGGTGCGCTCCATGGTGCGCGCTTGACCGCCGTGGGTCTGGAGCGTGCGGGAGTTGGCCCCGCGCTCCTCCAGCGGGTGGTCGCACGCCGGGCACCGGGGAACCGCCGCAGCAGGGGTTGCGGCCCAGTCGGCGGCACTGCCCGCCAGGGCGCGATCCTCGATCATGCGCGCCCGCATCTGGTTCAAGCGCGCATCCAACGCCACCTCAATCGCGCGAAGCGTTGTCTTCGGATGGGCGAGCCGCCAGGCCCGCATCTCCGTCGTGACGTCCTGGGTCAACTGCTGCCAACGGGTGGTCGTGATCGGGCGGCTCATCGGCATCCTCCGGGGGTGATATGGCTCCGCTGCACCTCGTCTACCACCTCCCGAAACGTTACGTCACACCCACGTCACGCGTTCACGCCCGTCACATGGGTGTGACATGGCGTTTTGCAGTGCGCAGGAGCATACGGCGAGCGATCGCGATTTCCTCGCCGCGAAGAAGCGCGGGCGAGCGGCCTTTCGAAGGCGGTGACCGTACCGCAGCCGCACGAACGGGTACAGGCGCTGCCAACACTCCCCCGACGGCGCGCCGTCGCAGGGCTCGGCGACGGCGCGCCCCGACGGGGTGCCGGCGCCCTGAAGGGGCGCGGCTCCCAGGGTCAAAGCCGCCGACGCGGCCTGCCACCATCGCCCGCGCAGCCGGGTTGCGCCGCGATGGCGCCGAGGGGTTTCCCCCGTGCGGGGGAGGTTTCTCTGGAGAGACATAGGGTACGGACGTCTGATGTGGCAAGCGCACGTCCAGGTGGCGCGGGCTGTCCGGCCAGGGCGCGGGCGCTGCAGGTGGCCAGGCTCGCCGCGGCACAACCGTGTGGTGCGGCGTCCGCGGACAAGCCGCCACGCCGCAGTGCTGTCGCGACTGTGCTCGCTGCGATGCGGTATCCCCTGAAGCGTACGCCGTCAGCGCGAACTGGATGGCGCATCGTCATCCCCCATACAAGATGTTACGTCACATCCGATGCTTGACGCTCACAAGTCACTATGCTATACTCGCTCCGGAAACAGGGCACCCAGCGCGGTCAGTTCGGCACAGCAAGCTGTCGGAACTGCGGGGTTGTTTGTCCGGTGCGCCTGTGAGGCATACCCGTCGAGCGTGGCGCACAGCCCGGACGGCGATTGTTCACTGCCCGGCGACGTGCTCCTGAACGGCGAAGCGCAACTGGCGAGAGAGGTTCCGCGATGGACACAAATCCAGGAGGCACTCCCGGCGGTCAGTCTGCTGCGTTTGAAGACGAGCAGCGGTTCAGCGAGTGGGCCCACAAGCGTCTGAGCCTCTATCAGACCGTCGATCAGCAAATCCAGGCGCGCATTGAGCAAGCCGTCCAGTTCGCCAGCACGCTCACGCGCCAGATGGAGCAGGAAGCTGAGCTCTTGCTCGGCCGGTATCGCGAGATGCGTCTCGAGCAGCAGAATGCCCGCGATCTGCTGGTGAAGGAGATCGCCGATCTTCGCGCCCAGAGTGCGCAGGAGCGTGCGGCCGCCACTGCCGAGATCAACCAGATGCGCATCCAGGCGCAGGCCGAGATGCAGCAGCTACGCCAGCACACCGAAGCCGAGTTGGCGCGGCGCGAAGCCGAGGCGCAGAGCCGGATCACCCACGACCTGCAACAGGCCGAAGCCGACCTGAATGCGATGCGCCAGCAGGCGGAGACCGAAGTTGCGCAGATGCTGCAGGATGCCTACGAGGAGCGCGATCGGCTGCGCACCGAGACGCGCTCACTCAGCGACCGTCTCGCGGGCCTGCAGCGCTCTCTGGCCGATCTCTTCCAGATCACCGGCGCCGTAAACCCCGCTGGCGCCGCCGAGCCACCTGCCGAGCGGCCGCGAGTCGTGCCGCCCGCGCCACGCCCTACGCCGCCGCCGCCGCCCGCGCCGCGCGCCACTCCACCGGTAGCACCGCCGCCTCAGCCGGTGCGGCCGGTCGGTAGCACGCCCGTCCCGCCGGCGCCGCGCAGCGAAACGCCAGCAGCCAAGCCACCCGTCGTGCCACCGCCGGTTGTGTCGCCGCCGCCCGTCGTGCCACCGCCGGTAGCGCCACCGCCACCCGCCGTGCCGCCGCGCGCCGAGACGCGCCAAGTCACGCCACCCGACGCCGCGCAGGCCGAAGGCGAGACTGCCGCCAACCGGTTCCACGTCGAAGTCAGCGACGTGCGCAACTTCGTGATCGCATCCGAGCTCATCGACCAGATCAGCCGGGCGAACGGCATCCGGAATGTCCAACTGTTGCGCTACGAGCAGCGGCTGCTCGAACTCAACATCACTGCCGACGACGTCGCCGCGCTCGCACAGGTTCTGCGCGTCGACATGGCTGATACGTTGCGCCCTGGCGAGGCCTCCGGTCGGACGTTGCGTTTCGCGTACGTCAGTTAGACGGAAGCTATGGACGAGACGACACCCGAGCAGGACGTCGATCCGACCCTCGCGATCGCGATCGGGGTGGCCTACACTGATCTGCAGCCGCTGGGGCGGGCGATCTCCGAGGCTGGCTACGACTTCATCGTCGTACGCGACGCCCGCGAACTGGAGAACACGCCCGAGGCGCAGCGTGCGTCGGTGGCGCTGTGCGGCCGCACTGGCGGCGACACGGCCATCCTCGCCGCCTATCGGCTGCTGCGACAGCGTCCGGCGCTGGTGACGATCGGCCGCGAGGGTGCGATGCTTGCGGTCGGGTTCGATGTCGCGCATCCTGGCCCGTACGGGCCGACAGCCTTGGCATCGATTCTGCGCCAGCGGCTGCCGCGGCCGCTGCTCGCTCCCGCCGAACCGGTCGTGCCAGCGCCGATCATCACGCCGCCGCCCAGCGCCGCACCACCGGTCGCGCCGGTAATCGTGCCCAGCCCACCGAGTTCGTCAGAGACCAACCCGCTGCCCCGGATTGCGGTGCGCTCAAATGATACGCCGGTGGCAGCACCGGCGGCGGCACCGGCGGCCGAGGCGCCACCCGAGCGCTCCGGGCAGTATCTGTGGTTCGCGGGCACTGCGGTGCTGGGCCTTGCGGTGATCATCGGCCTGGTGCTGGTCATCAATAGCTTTGGCCAGCCCGCGGCGCTGCCCGTGACGCCGACCGCGCCGCCGACAGTGGAGATTGTGCCGCCGACGGCCACACCGCCGCCGCCGACGGCCACGCCGCCGCCGCCGACGGCCACACCGCCGCCGACCGCCACGCCGTTGCCTGCTGGGCCGTTGCTGGTGACGGTGATCCAGGACGTGCGTCCGGCGCAGCCGACCGTCGGTGATCCGGTCGAGATCCTGGTGAGCGTCACCAACATCACCGATCGTCCGACGCAGCCGTTCTGGGTCGATCTGTACATCGCGCCGCGCCGCGAGCCGGCGCCGCTGCTGCCCTGGAGTGACATCGCCGATTCTGGCTCGACATGGCGCGTCGAGGTGCTGCAGCCTGGCGAGACGATCACATTGAGCTCGTTCGCCGCTGATGCCGATCGCTCGAACTTCGTCGGCTTCGCCCAGCCCGGTTCGTATCGGGTGTATGTGCTGGGTGACACCTATAATGAGGCCTTCGGTGACGTCGATTCGAGTGGCGGCGTGGTCGAAAGCCCGATCAATGTCGTGGTGAAATGATGGGGACGACGATGCGAACCTATGTCTGGGCATTGGCGATCGCGCTGATCGCACTGACGCTGACGACTGTGGTCGATGCGGCGCCCGGGCGCGCGCAGGGAACCAGGCCGACGCTGGCACCGACGCAGTTGCCGCTGGCCACGGTTCAGGCGCAGCTGACGGCCAGCGCGATACCGCCGACCGCGACACGTGCACCGACGGCGACGACCGCGCCGACGGTCGTGCCGACGGTGGCACCGCCGACGGCGACGCCGGTGCCGGCGCAGATGCCTGAGTCGGGTGGCGCCGACGATCTGCGGGTGATCTGGCTGGCGCTGGCTGCGGCGATGATGCTCGGCGGCATGGCGCTGATGCGTACATTGCGCCCGCGCACCTGATCACTCGGACGGGCCGCCGTCCGCCGTGGCGGCGTGGCCGGCCTGGCTCGCCCTGGCATGCGGCGGGCGCCGCCGCAGGACATCGCATCGTGCGCACGATGCTCCTCATCGTGCCGAAACCAGATCTGCGCCGCGTGGGTAACCCCACGCGGCGCAGATGCATGATCACCGCACGGCCGGAGAGCCCCGCTCATGGAGCCGAGCCGCTCACGCCTCGCCGGTCAGCTCACGGCGCACGATCCGGGTTCCCGCCACCATGGCGCGCAGCTTGGCGCGCGACGCCCAGCGCGCCGTCTGGCTGAAGCCGCAGTCGGGCACCACGCTCAACTGCTCCGGGGCGATGAAGCGCAGCGCCTCGCGGATGTTCTGCGCGACCTCCTCCGGCGTCTCGACGTGATAGTTCTTCACATCGATCAGCCCGGCAGCCAGCTCGCGATCGTTGGGGAACTCCTGCCAGAGCGCCAGTTCGGCCAGCTCGCGGTTGGCGAACTCGAGGGCAAACTGGTGCGCGTGGACGTCGAGGATGTGGGGGAACAGCGGCCGGTAGCTGCGGCGGGCCACCGGCCGGCCGACATAGTTGCCAAAGCAGAGATGCAGGCCGATCTTCGCCTCGACCCCGGCGACCGTCGCGTTGAACAGCTCGACGAACTCGCGCGGCGCATCGGGGTGCACGGCGTATGATGGCTCATCGATCTGGATGAACGTCGCACCATCGGCCACCAGCGCCTTGAGCTCGGTGTTGATGATCACGGCCAACGCCTGCGCTACTGCCATACGATCACGGTACACCGCACCCGGCTTGATGCGGCCGGCGAGCGTGTAGGCGCCGGCACAGGGCATCTTGATCAGCCGATCGGTACGCTGACGCACATAACGGTACTCGTCCACCAATCCCAGGCCGCCCGGAGCCTGCAGCGCCTCGACCGCCTCGTAGCTCTCGCGCTGGTCATGACCGGCGACGCCGACCTTGCGGCGTGGCGCGAGCTCGCGCAGCCCGGTCAGGTGGCCGTAGAACGCCGCGGTGAAGAATCCGGCGCGGCGCATCTCGCCGTCGGTCACGATGTCGACGCCGGCGTCGGCCTGATCGCGCAGTGCCAGGTCGACGGCGTCGTCCTGGGCCTCGCGCATGTCATCGACGCCGTAGTCGCCGCGCTCGGCGGCGGCGAGCGCCGAGTGCAACCACGCCGGCCAGGCGTACGAGCCAATCACGCTGGTGGGCAGCAGCGGCAAAGATGTCGTCATGGGTCTCTCTCTCATTCAACGCCAGGGTCAACGAACGGTCCAGCCACCATCGACAGGCAGCACGATCCCGGTGACGAAGCGCGCATCATCGGATGCCAGGTACCATGCGGCGGCGGCGACATCGTCGGGCTGGCCGAAGGTGCCAGTGAGCGGCTGCAGCGTGGCCAGCCGCGCGACGATCTGCGGATTCTGCTGGGCCCGGGCGCTCATCGGCGTGGCGATCAGCCCCGGAGCGATGACATTGACGCGCACGCCCTGTGGGGCATAGTAGCTGGCCATCGCCCGCGAGAGCGCGATGATGCCCCCCTTGCTGGCAGCATACGCATGGGTCGCGAAGTCCTCGTCGCCACCCACGATGCCCAGCACCGACGCGAGGTTGATGACGGCGCCGCGCCGCGCGCAGATCGACGGCATCGCATGGCGGCAGACCAGAAACATGCTGGTGAGGTTGAGCTCCAGCACCCGCTGCCACGCCTCGAGGCTGCATCGATCGACCGGGCCATCGCCCCAGCGCCGGCCGCTGACGCCGACGCCGTTGAAGAGCACGTCGATGCCACCATGCTGCCGCACCACGGCATCGATGGTCGTGGCGACCGCCACCGGGTCGGCGACGTCACAGGTGTATGCGGTAGCCCGGCCACCTGCTCGTCCGAGCTCATCGACCAGCGTCGCCAGCCCGGCGGTGTCGACGTCGATGCCGACGACGCTGGCGCCCCCGGCAGCAAATCGCCCGGCCACCGCCCGGCCGATACCGCTGGCCGCGCCAGTCACCACGGCGACGCGCCCGTGCGGGCTCGCGGCGCTCACCCGTACACCTGGCGCACCCGCGCGCGGTAGTCATCGTAGGTGGCATCGAACAGCTGCGCCGAGCGCTCCGCGCCGATCAGGACGCCACTGGTGAGCACCAGCGGCGGCTGGCCACGTCGCGTCAGTTCGCCGGCCACCAGGCATTTCAGCGCGTTGACCAGCGTCGCGTAGCCGATCGTCGATCCCGGCCCGACTGGGTACTCCAGCCCGTCGATCGCCACCATCGCATCGCCGGCCGGGCTGCAGTTGTCCAGCACGACATCGGCGATGTCGATCAGCCGCTGACCCGAGCGGTGCCGCGCCGTCGAGGCCTGGCAATGCGCCAGCGAGACACAGGCGATCACCGGCATGCCGCGGGCGCGCGCGCCGAGCGCCACGTCGATCACCACGCCATTCACGCCGCCGTTCGAGAAGATGATGAAGCTATCGTGTGGGCCGAACACAAAGTTGCGCAGGATGACCTCGCCGAAGCCTTCGAGCTTCTCGATGTGCATCGCCTGACGCTGCCCGTTCGCGCCGACGACCTGCGTGTGATGGGTCAGCGATAGCTCGACGATCGGGTGGAAACCCGGAAAGCTGCCATGGCGCGGGAAGATCTCCTCGACCGGAATGCGTGAGTGCCCGGTGCCAAACAGGTGCACCAGGCCGCCGGCGGCGATGCTGTCGCTGCAGATGCGTGCAGCATCGCCGAGCGGGCCGAGCTGCGTGGCACGGATGCGCTCGACGATCGCGTGCGCTTCGTCGAGATAGGCGAGCGCGGCAGCAGGATCGATGGTCACAGGCCCCCCTTCATCTGGCGGCCGCACCCCGGACAGGTGCGGCCAGCCATGCACTCACGAGACCAGCGCGACGGTGCGACGCTCGCGGGCGCTGAGCACCGCGCTGTCGACGATCTGCTGGCCGATGCGGCAGATCGCCGGCGACAACGGCCCTGTGACGGGCCGGCCGCTGACGATCCGGTCGATCATGTACTGGATCGGGTTCTGGTGAGGCGGCGCCAGTTCATCGACTGGCAGCACCTCGCCGGCCGGGTTGGCGCGCGTCTGGACCCGGATGGTCGGCTCGTAATCGTAGGAGCTGATCGTGCCCTCGCTGCCGACGATGACGAAGCCACACTTTGGCTGTGGCTGCAGCGTCCATGGATCGGTGAAGGTACCCCAGCGCGTCTCGAACTTCGACAGCCCATGCGCATAGCGCGCGATGGTGATGCTGTGCTCGTCGACCTCCAGCCCGGCGGTCGAGTCGACGACGGCGGTAACCTCGAGCGGTGCGCGACCGTCCATGAACCAGGTGCCCAGGGTGGTGCCGTACCCCAGATAGTCGAGCAGCGAGCCGCCACCCTGGGCGGCGCGGTAGAACCAGCTCGCCGCCTTCATCGCGGTGGTCGGCGTCTGCTCGAGCTTGTCGGCGGTGTGCCAGAGCGGCCCACGGTTGCCATCGTAGTAATGCACCTCGATGACGTCGCCGATCACGCCGGCATCGATCAGCCGCTTGCTGGTCACGTGTGGCGGATACCAGGCCAGCGGCCAGTTGATCGCCAGTTGCTTGCCGCCCGCCGCCATCGCCGCGAGCATGCGGTCGGCTTCGGCGAGCGTGGCGGCCATCGGCTTCTCGACGATGATGTGGACGCCATAGGGCGCGACCAGTTCGACGAATTCGCCGTGACGCGCCGCCGCCGGACACAGGATGACCAGGTCGGGAGTGGTGGCGGTCAGACAGGCGTGGGGATCGGTGAAGACGCGCGAGGCGGGAATGGCGAAGTTGGCGGCGGCGGCCTGCATGCGCTCGGGCTGCTCATCGCAGATGCCCACCAGCTCGGCGCCCGGATGCTCATGGACCATGCGCAACAGGTCGCCCATGTGGAAGTGCTCGAAGTTGATCCCGGCGACACGAATCGGGGCCATGGTACTGCTCCTCTCCTGATTCACGCAGGCAGGCGACGGATGCTGCCCGGCACGGCTGCGGCGCCGGTGCGCTCGCTGGCGACGGCGGCGAACGCCAGCGCCAGGCTGCGCAGGTTCTCGCGGGCGCCGTTGGCGGGCTCACGGCGCTCTTCAATCGCGCATAGCAGCTCGGCCATCGTGCCATGAAATCCCTCGCGGAACCAGGTGCCCGTCAGCGCCGGGCGGCTGGTGCCGGCGGCGGTATCGATCGTCACCTGCTGCTCCGACAGGCTCGGCCCCTGGCTCACCGCCGTGCCGAGCGTGCCGCAGATCGTCGTGCGATCGTGCTGGCCGTACACCACCGTGGCGTTGAAGGCGATCGCCGCCAGCGCATCGCCGTAGTCGATGGTGGCATGGGCCAGAAAGGGTGGCCAGGCGCGCTGGCCGATCGCATGGGCACTGGTCGCGAACACCCGTTGCGGCGCGCGCTCGCCAAAGAACGCGGTGATGATGTCGAACCAGTGGATGGCGAAATCGAACAGCACCAGGTCACGCACCCGATTGAACGGCGTCTCGATGGTCCATGAGTGATCGAATCCGGCGCTGCACCGGACGCTGGTGAGATCGCCGAGCAGCCCGGCCTGGATCATGGCGCGCAGATACGCGAAGTGTGGCGCCCAGCGCCCGTTCTGGTTGACGGCCAGCCTCAGCCCGCGCCGGTCGGCCAGTTCGACCAGCCGCTCGCCGACGTCGAGGTCGAGGACGAATGGCTTCTGGCTGAGGACGTGCTTGCCGGCGTCCAGCGCGGCGGCGATCATGTCGGCCCGGTCGTGCGGGTGTGGCGTCAGGTCGACGACCTCGATGTCGTCGCGCGCGAGCAGCTGCGCCACATCGGTGTAGGCCGCCGCATCGGGAAAGTAGGTCGCGACACGTTCCTGAACTTTGTGCAGATTGCGGTCGCACAAGGCGACGACGCGGTAACCGGCGGCACGGTAGGCTGCCAGGTGCTGTGCGGCGATGCCACCACATCCGACGAGACCGATCGCCGGGCGATAGTGCTGGGGCTCGCGCGGCAGATATGGCAATGTTGGCGCCGCGACCTCGGCGCCGCTGACGACGTTCGACAGCCCATAGCTGTCGGTTTCGGCCTCGCTCATCGTGTTGTACCTCCCTTCACGGCTCACGTGCTCCGGCAACTTCGAGATGCGCTGGTGCCCCGGCCAGCGCAACCCGGAAACGGCAACGATCGCCGCGGACGCTGTTCACCGCCAGGTGCAGCGGCAAATCGCCACGCGTGTAGGCGATCCGGTCGATGCGCATCAGCGGTGCGCCCGGTGCGACATCCAGAAAGGCCGCCACCGCCCGGTCGGCGATGGTGGCGGCCAGCGTGTCGGTGCAGCGCACGATCGGCAGGTCGCACGCCTCGCTGAGCCATTGATACAGCGAGCCGCGCAAGGGCGCGTGCCGCAGCTCGGGGCAGAGCCGCGCGACCAGGTAGCAGTTGTCGAGCGTGAACGGTATGCCGTCGAGCGATCGTACGCGCTGGATGTGAATCAATCCACTGCCTGGCGCGACGCCGAGCGCCCGCGCCTGTGCGTCGCTCGCTGCGACCTCGCGCTGCTGGATCTGCTGGTCTTCGAGCCGCAACCCGAGCCGTGCCACCTGGGCGAAGAAGCTGTAGGGCGCATGCAGCGCCTGCTCGTATGGTGGCGCCTCGACGATTGTGCCTCGCCCTTGCACCCGCCGCACCAGTCCGTCGCGCACCAGCGCGTCGAGCGCCTGCCGGACTGTCGCACGGCTGACGTGGTACTGCTCGACGAGATGCCGCTCGGATGGCAGCAACGCTCCGGATGCCCAGATGCCTGCACGCAACTGCTCGCGCAGCACCTCGGCGAGCTGCGCGTGAAGCGGTAGCATGTGCTGTGGGTCGAGCGGCTGCAGGGCGTTTGCCAGCATTGTGATGACACCACCCGGTTCACTGGTACGGACCAGCGAATTATAGGCATGCGCCGCAGCCGGTGTCAAGCGGGCACGGGGTTCTCACGAGGGCACGAGGAGACGGACTCACACGAAGGCACGAAGACACGAAGGGGCGGGAGACCGGCTCACGCGAAGACGCGGACTCACACGAAGACACGAAGACACGAAGGGGCGGGAGGCGGGGGACAAGAGCGGGGGCGCACGAAGGGATGGAAGTGAGGTCACATATTGCCATTGCCTCTCGTCTCTCACCCCTCGCCTCTCTCGGGAAGAAGCAGCCAGCAGCGCGACGTCGTGGTCGATCCGCGTTCGTGGGCCACTGCCATGTCCATTGCGACCACTCGATTCCGATGCTATAATTGCGCCAGCATCAGATTCTGACGATCGGCGGAGGCGCATGTGCAGTCAGCCATCCAGACCTCGCTCTTCATCGCGCTCATTCTGTTGAGCTCGGTGCTCATCTTCCTGGTCGTCGTCCAGGGCCGCACCGCTGGTATGCAGTCACGCGACACGAGTTCGGTCTACCGCACCAAGCGCGGCCTTGAGAAGACGATCCACCAGGCCACGATCGTGCTTGGCATCATCTTCCTCGTCGTCTCGCTCATCGCCAGCCTGCCAATCTTCGGCACGGCAGAGCCCACCGGCTCGGTGTTGCCGCTGATCGCATTTGCGTGACCGACGATGGCACGACGCATCCGCTGGCAACTCCTCATCGCTGCCGCAAGCTCGCTCGTCATCCTGGGATTGATGGGCTATCTGGCCGTGACGCTGGCATCCGTCGCGCGGCCGCTCGCCGGCGGCGAGTACATCGAAGCGGCGAGCGCGCCGCCGCAGCAGTTGAATCCGCTGGTGCGCGACCTGCTGCGCGATCCGGGCGCGGCCGACATTCAGTCGCTGATCTATGACGGCCTGACGCGCACTGGCGTCGATGGTTTTCCCGCGCCGGCGCTGGCCCAGGCATGGGAAGTCGACGCGAGCGGGACGGTCTACACGTTCACGCTGCGCACCGACGTCACGTGGCACGATGGCACGCCCGTCACGGTCGATGATGTCATGTTCACGCTGCGCGCCGTGCAGGGGCCAGCCTTCGCCGGCGATCCGAGCATCGCGACCGTGTGGCGCAGCGTCGTCGTCGAGCAGGTCGGCGAGCGCGAGGTCCGCTGCCGGCTCGAGGCGCCGTATGCCGCGTTTCTGCGGGCTACGACGTTTCCCATCCTGCCGGCCCACATTCTGGCGGCGGTGCCGCCGGCGGAATGGGCTGCACACCCCTTCGGCCTGGCGCCGGTCGGCACCGGACCGTATCGCCTCACGGAGCTCACCAGCGAGCACGCGCTCCTCAGCGCCAATCCGTCATATCGTCTCGGGCGGCCATTTCTCGACAGCATCGAATTGCGCTACCTGCCCAACGATCAGACCATTCTGACGGCGCTCACGCGGGGCGAGGTGATGGGTACCGGGTTCGTCGGCACCAGCAGCCTGGCGCAGATCAATCCGCCGCGCGGCTTCGTCGTGCGCAAGACGCCAGTCGACAGCTATACGACGCTGACGTTCAACCTTCGCGAGCCGCTGTTTGCCGATCCGGTCATGCGGCGGGCGCTGGCGTTGGCGCTCGACAAAGACGCCCTGATCACCGCGGCGCTGTCGGGGCAGGCAGTCCGCCTCGATACGCCAATCCTGCCGGGCTGGTGGGCGGCGACGCCCGAGCCGCTGTGGCCGGCCCCCGACCCGGCAGCGGCGGCCGAGGCGCTCACGGGGCTCGGGTACGTGGCCGGCGCCGACGGCATGCGCGCCCGTGACGGTACGCCGCTCCAGGTCACCATTCTGATCGATGGCCTGCCCGAGCGCGTCGCGGTGGCCCAGGAGATCGCGCGGCAATGGGGTGCCGTCGGCGTGGCGGTGACGATCGAGCAGGTCGATAGCGAGTCGCTGCAGGCACGGCTCGCCGAGCACCGGTTTAGCGCCGCAATCCACGGCTGGCAGCGGCTCGGCGCTGATCCGGATGTCTATGAGCTGTGGCACGGCAGCCAGGCCGACGCCGGGCTGAATTATGCCGGCCTGGTCGACGAGCAGATCGATGAACTGCTCGATGAGGCCCGGCGGACGCCCGACATCGAGCGCCGCGTCAGCTCCTACATCGCATTCCAGCGGCGCTGGGTCGAATTGACGCCGAGCATCACGCTGTACCAGCCGTTGTTCATCTACCTGGCGACCGATCAGCTCGGCGGGCTTGATGCGGTGGCGTCGGGTGATCTGCCCGTGATCCCGACGACGCCGCTGCAGTATGGTCGCGAGGGGCGGTTTGCCGAGGTGTCGCGCTGGTATCTGAGCAGCTCGCGCGAGATCGCCGGAACGATCCGATGATCGCGCATGCCGGCGGCGCGCTGTGTGGCGAGGGGTCAGGGCACCGATGACCGCTCGAGCCAGATGATGCCGGCGAGCATCGCCGCACCGAGTAGCCCCACCGCAGCCCAGGCGTCGGCCAGCGTCGCCTGGGCGATGTATACCCCGACCATGCCACCGATGCCGGTCAGCAGATAGCACACCAGCACCGCCTCGCGGCGCGTGAGCCCGAGCGCCGTCAGGCGATGCGACAGATGATCGCGCCCCGGTGTGGTGAGCGGATTGAGCCCACGACGCAGCCGCGAGATGGTCACCAGGGTCGTGTCGAAGATCGGCAGCGCCAGAACGCAGACGGGTACCAGCCAGGTCACCTGCGGCGTATTTGCCGGAAACCTGAGCTTGATGGCGAGCGCGGCCAGCACGAAGCCAAGGAACAACGCGCCGGCGTCGCCCATGAAGATCCGTGCCGGGTTCAGGTTGTAGCGCAGGAATCCGAGGCAGGCGCCGATGAGCGCTGCGGCCAGCGCTCCGACGAGGTACTGACCGCTCATTGCCGCCAGCAGCAGAAAGAACGCCGCTGCAACGGTCGTCACCCCGCCGGAGAGGCCATCCATGTTGTCGAGCAGATTGAGGGCGTTGGTGATGCCGACGAACCAGCACAGCGCCAGCGCGGCATCGAGCCACGGCTGGCCGAGCAGCTGGATACGCACTCCGGCGACGATGGCGACAGCAGCGGCAGCCACCTGTGCAGCCAGCTTGGCGGGAGCGCCGAGCTGCCAGCGATCGTCGGCCAGCCCGGTCAGCGAGACGATGGTCGCACCGAGGATGATGCCGATGGCTTCGCGGATGGTCGCCCGATCTCCTGCCACGATGAGCGCCAGGATGAAGGCGGCGTAGATTGCCAGCCCGCCGAGCAACGGGACGGGGGCAGCATGCAGTTTGCGCGCGGCTGGCGCGTCGACCATGCCGCTGCGTAATGCCAGGCGCCGTGCCAGCGGCGTGCCGAGCATGGCACCGACCAGCGCGGTGATGAAGATCAGCAGGACCGGCGTCATGGTGGCCTCCTTGTCTCGCGTCAGCATCCTAGCACGAACAGCCTTCGGGGTGATGCGGCGATCGCGCCGGGCGCCGCGCGCGCGCCAGGCGTGCCGGGATTCCCGCTGGCATGCGCTCCTGCGGGGCTGGCCGTCACGGCACGCCGCCGTGACCTGCGCGGGGGCGCGCCCGGCTCACATCGCCGGGCCGGCCCGGTCTGCGAATCTGCCCGCATCTGTGCGCCGCCGCCACGCACGGCCGTTCGGGGGCTGGAATGACGCGGCGCGCCTGGCCACCCGCGGCGCCTGACGCCCGGGCCCTGGCCGGACATCCCGCAGCGCCTGGACGTGCGCTTGCCGCATCAGAAGGCCGTATCTTCTGCCTCGCCCGACAAACCTGCCGCCGAACGGGAGCGAGTCGGCGCCCCAGCTTCGCGGGGATGGACGAGATGGATGAACGATACGGGCGGGGGGCGGATCGAGGGAGCGCAGGCACGCTTCGTGCCGGCGTATTCCCAGGGCGATACGTTCGCGTTCACCTGCGAGCGGCCTACAGAGCCGACCAATTCTCGATCACCAGGCCAGGCGCCTGGGCAACGACTCGTGCGTTGCAGGTCACGAGCATCGTGCACCACCGCCATTGCAGCAATGCGCAGATCCTGCGTTCCAATGCGGATATCTTGAGTACGCAGATCGCTCACCAGCGCTTCCGCCTGGACAGTGGCATCGGCCACAGCAAACCCCGTGAAGTATTCAGCCGCCGATACGCAGCTGCACGAGCCCCAGGCGTGGCTGCAGCACGGATCGCAGCGATTCACCCACACAGTGACTCCTCAGCCGTGATGATGCCTGCTGCGACCTGTGCAGATCCGGCAGCTTGAACTCGTGCGCGGACGATCGGGCGGCCACGCTGATCCAGGCTGACGTGGTCGGCGTCGAGGAGAAGCGTCACGCCTCGGATCCTCGTCAGGCTCACGGCGCCGACGCTCTCCTTCGGCACGCATCGAGCGGTATGCGTCGTCGTCGGGAATGGAGCCGGCATGGCGTGGCCATGCCGTTTGAAGTGCGGCGCTGACGCTCTCGATGGTTGGCTGGACGATCTCGGCGCCAGCACGACGACGCGCCGTGAGGACCTCGCGCATCTGGGCACGTGCCGCTTCGCGTGAGACTGCGTCAACCTCGGCATCCGGGAACAGCATGCTCGTGCGACGTAGCGATCGGGTGACCGCCGAATCAGCCCACCATCAACAGCCATCGTACGCCGCTGGCGCTGTCGGATCACACGCAGCCCACGGAGCCCACCCCATCGCACGAACACGTGTGCCACGGCCTCGCCGAGGCCTGCGCTCGCGCAGCGAGATCGGCTATGCTGCGACCTCCTGGCACCAGGTGATAGTCCACGGGGCGATGCCGGGCCGGGATTATCAGTGTATGGGTGCTACGGCAGCGGGGCACTCAGCGCGTCGCTGTCCCGGCGGCATGCCGCAGCGCTGGCCAGCGTGTGCCCGTGATGATGCTCAGCGCGTGCGCGCCATTGGTCTGGAGGCGCGTCGCGACGCTCGATGGCCCGGCGATGGTGCCGAGCGCGAGGATGAACATGCCGTGAGCCACAGCGCGGCGGGCCGGTGATGTCATGGCCCCGCCGGCGCCAGCGCCGTGCAGCGGGACGCCGCGCCCGCCCCCGCCGTCGCGACGACGGCACTCCGGGCAGCGCGCGGCGTGGTATGATTCAGCGTCCGGTGTGGTTCGCCGGCCGCCAGCGGAGCATCGGCAGCGACATGCCCATCGGGATCGACATCAGCCGCCTCGCAACCAGCACACGCACGGGCACCGAGCAGTACACCTACGAACTGCTGGCCGCCATCGCGCGCATCGAGGCCCACCATGCCTTCCGGCTCTACGCCGGAGCCATGCCGGCGAGCCTGCCGCCGCTCGGCGGCAACTTCGCGCTGCGCGTGATGCCGGCGCGACGGCTGTGGACCCACGTGCGGCTCTCGGCGGAGATTCTGCGCGCACCACCCGAGGTGCTGTTCGTGCCCGCGCACGTGCTGCCGCTGGCGTTGCCGCTGGCGCGGCGCACCCGTGGCGTCGTGACCATCCACGATCTGGGGTATCTGGCGTTCCCCGAGCACCACACCCGAGCGCAGCGGATCGCCCTGTCGCTCAGCACACGCTGGAGCGTACGCGTCGCCCAGCATGTGATCGCCATCTCGGCCGCCACGCGCGATGCGTTGATCCGACACCTGCGCGTCGATCCGGCACGGATCAGCGTGGTGCATCACGGTGTCGCGCCGCGCTTCGCCCAGCCCCCCGACGCAGCCGCGCGCGGCCGCATCACCGCGCTGCTCGGCACAGCACCCTACCTGCTGTGCATCGGCACCGTCCAGCCGCGCAAGAATCTCCTGCGCCTGATCGATGCGCTCGCCGCAGCCCCCGACGCGCCGCGGCTGGTCATCGCCGGGCGTCGTGGCTGGCTGGCCGAGCCGATCGAGCGCCGCGCCGCCGCGCTCGGCATCGCCGGGCGCGTGCGCTTCACCGGCTACCTCGACGATCGCGACCTGCCGGCGCTGTATGCCGGCGCAACAGCGTTCGTCTTTCCATCGCTCTACGAGGGATTCGGCATGCCGGTTCTCGAGGCAATGGCCGCCGGAACGCCGGTGCTCACCGCCAACACATCGGCGCTCCCCGAAGTCGCCGGTGACGCCGCGCTCCTGATCGATCCCGGCGATGTCGCCGCGATTGCCGCAGGGCTCAGCCAGATCAGCCACGACACCGCGCTGCGCCAGCGCCTGAGCGTCGCCGGGCGGCAACGCGCCGCGACATTCAGCTGGGAGCGCTGTGCACAGCACACCCTGACCATCCTGCGACAGGTTGCCGCACACTGAGGAAGGCTACACGCCATGTTCGTCCTGCAGCGGCTGCGCGACAGCGCCGCCCGCATCCCACCACCGGCACGTCGCGTTCTGCTCCATAGTGGGTTCTGGGGATTGGGCGTCAGCATCGCCGACCTGCTGTTCAATTTTTACCTGGTGAGCCTGGGGTACGGCAACGACACCGTCGGCATCTTCGCGACGCTGATGCGGCTCGCCGGCGTGATCGCCGGCCTGCCGATCGGGCTGGCGATCGACCGGCTCGGGCCGCGCAACGCCATCCTGCTGGGCGCCAGCCTGTACACCACCGGCTGGGCGGTGTTGATCGCCGTGCCGGCCCTGCCGATCATGCTGGCGGCACAATTCGTCGTCGGCGCCTGCCACATGATGACGGTCACGGCAACCGTACCGCTACTCTCGCTGGTGGTCAGCGCCGATCGGCGGGCGGCGATCTTCGGGTTCAACGCCTCGGCCGGCCTGATCGTCGGCTTGCTCGGCAGCGCCGTGGCCGGCATCCTGCCGGCGCTCGCCGGCGAAGTGCTGATGGTCGGCCCACAGGCGACCGAGGCATATCGGCTGGCGCTGACGTCGGTCGTGGCGCTGAGCGTGCTCGCGATCATTCCGATCACCCGCGGACTGCCGCAGCGCTCGCGCGACGAGCCGGGCGTCCACAGCCGCCGCGCCACCACCGATCAGCTGCCGGTGTGGCTGATCCTGCGCTATGCGCTGCCAGCGTTTCTGCTCGGCATCGCGGGCGGTGCGCTGCTGCCATTCCAGAATCTGTACTTCCGCCAGGAGTTCGCCCTCGACGATGCGCAAGTCGGCCTGGTCCTCGCCGTCACATCGCTGGTGATGGGGCTCGGCGCAGCCTTCAGCGGCGCCCTGGCGCACCGGCTCGGCCTGAAGCGTGCGGCATGGTCGTTGCGCACGCTGGCGGCGCCCGCGATGGCGCTGATGATCATCCCGGCCTTGCCATTCGCGCTCATCGGGTTCCTGGTGCGCGGCTTTTTCGTGGCGAGCAGCTATCCGATCAACGATGCCCTGGTGATGCAGATGACCCCATCGCAGCAGCGTGGCGCGATGATGAGCGTCACGAGCATCCTGTGGTCGCTGGGCTGGGCGACGAGCGCCGCAGTCAGCGGAATGACCCAGGACGCGGTCGGGTTCACGCCGGCGATCATTGCCAGTTGTATCGCGTTCGTGCTCTCGGGGCTGACGATCTACACCTACCGCGCGCCGTCGTTCGGCATTCCCGCCGACGCCGAACCGCAGCACAACAAGGATGTCGCATGAGTCGACCACGAACCATCGCCATCACCATCGGTCTGATGACCAGCCTGCTGCTGGCATCGCTCGAGTCCACCATCATCGCGACGGCGATGCCGACGATCATCGCCGATCTCGGCGGCCTCGAGCACTACAGTTGGGTCTTCGCCGCGTACATGGTCGCCTCGACGGTGACCGTGCCGCTCTTCGGCAAGATGGCCGACCGGATCGGCCGCCGGCCGACCTACGCGCTGGCGATGATCCTGTTCCTGGCCGGCTCGGTGTTGTGCGGCGCGGCGACGACAATGCCCGCGCTGGTCGTCGCCCGGGTCGTGCAGGGGCTGGGGGCTGGCGGGCTATTGCCGCTGGTCTTCACAATCATCGGCGACAGCTTCTCGCTCGAGCAGCGCGCCCGCATGCAGGGGGTCTTCTCGGGCGTATGGGGCGTATCGTCGATCGTCGGGCCGTTGCTGGGCGGCTTCTTCGTCGACCAACTGTCGTGGCACTGGATCTTCTACGTCAATGTCCCGCCGGGGATCATCGCCGCCGCGATCATCTGGTGGTCGTATCGTGATCAGCCGCGGAGCGTGGTGCGGCCGCCGGTCGACATCGCCGGGGCCGTGTTGCTGAGCGGCAGCATCGTGCTGGTCCTGCTCGGCCTGTTCGATCTCGGCGAGCCGGCCGGCCTGCCATTGCTCGGTGGCGCGGCGCTCAGCGCCATCGCGCTGGTGTGGATCGAGCGCCGCGCTGTCGATCCGATCTTTCCGATACGGCTGTTCGGCCAGCGCACCTTTGCCGCCGCCTGTGGCCAGGGGTTGGCCGCAGGCTTCGCCATGTTCGGCTGCATCTCGTTCGTTCCGCTGTATGCCAGGGCAGTCCTCGGCAGCGATGCGACGGGCGCGGGCGTGCTGCTGATGCCGATGATGCTGGGCTGGGTCTGCTCGGCGATCGTCGCCGGCCGGCTGATGATGCGCTTCGCGTTCCGTACGCTGGCGATCGGCGGCATGGTGTTGCTGGTGCTCGGCAGCGCAGTGCTGGCGCTCCTGGGGGCAGGCGCGCCGCAGCCGCTGCTGGTGGCCGCGCTGGCCTGCATGGGCATCGGCATGGGCCAGGCGATCCCGTCGTTCCTGATCGCGGTGCAGAGCAGCGTGGCGCGCAGCGACATGGGCAGCGCGACGTCGGCGATCCAGTTCACCCGCAGCATCGGTGGCGCGTTGGGGGTGAGCGTGATGGGCGTGGCGCTGGCGGCGCAGCTCGACAGCCTGCTGCGCGAGCGCGGCCTCGCTCCGGGATCGATCGACCTCGACGCCGCGCTCGAGCCGGCGACCGCCGGGGCAGCGGCGAGCGGCGCATTGATCGGCGAGGCGATCGTCATCGTGTTTGTCATCGCCTGGATCGCCGCCGTGCTGGCGCTGCTCGCCACGCTGGTTGCGCCCGGTGGCCGCGTCAGCGCGTTGCGGCGGCCCGATGCACCACCCGCCGAGGCCGGCTGACGACACGGCGGCGGCGCGCCATCCGCCAGCGTCGGCCGGTGGCGCGGCTCAGATGACCAGCGTCACCGCGCGCTCGATGCCAGGCTCGCGGACCAGCACCGCCAGGATCGCCGGCGGCACGGGGTCGTCACAGCGCAGCACCATCATCGCCTGTTCGCGCGGCGCCAGGCGGCCGACATCCATGCTGGCGATGTTGACGTCGGCCGCGCCGAGCAGCGTGCCGACGCGCCCGATGAGGCCCGGCCGGTCGCGATGGTAGGTGAAGAGCAGCGGCCCGGCCGGCTCGAACGTGACGCGATAGCCGTCGGCCTCGACGATATGCGGCACGCCGTGGATGATCGTGCCCACGAAGGGCCGCGGGCCATCGGCGGTGTGCGCCCGTACCACCAGCATGCCGGCATACGCCTCGGCGTCATCGGTGGTCAGCTCGCGGTAGCGTAGGCCGCGCTCGCGCGCCAGCAGCGGTGCATTCACCGCCGTCACCCGCTCCTCGCGCGTGCCGGCCAGCAGTCCCTGCAACACTGCCAGCCGCACCGCCGCCGTATCGACGGCCGCGAGCTCGCCACGATACTCGATCTCGTAGTGGCGCACCGGATCCTGGACCAGCCCGGTGCACAGCGCGCCGAGCCGTCGCGCCAGCTGTAGGTACGGCCCGATGACGCCCTGCTGCTCCGGTGCGACGTACGGCGCATTCACCGCGTAGGTCGGCGATCCACCCGCCAGCGCGGTGAGCACCCCCTCAGCGACATCGACGCCGGTGAGCTGCTGGGCCTCACGGGTCGACGCCCCCAGATGGGGGGTCGTCACGACGCCCGGATGCCCGATCAGAGGGTTGCCCGTCGGCGGCTCGACGGCGAAGGTATCGAGCGCCGCGCCCGCCAGATGCCCGGCGTCGAGCGCCTGCGCCAGCGCCACCTCGTCGATGATGCCGCCACGCGCCGCGTTGATCAGGTACGCCCCGCGCTTCATCTGCGCCAGGCGCGTCGCGTCGATCAGATTGCGCGTCGCGTCGACCAGCGGCACATGCAGCGAGATGATGTCGCTGGTGGCCAGGACATCATCGAGCGACGCGAGCGTCACTCCCAGCTGCGCCGCCCGCTCGGTCGAGACGATCGGGTCGTATGCCACGACCTGCATCTCCAGGCCGCGCGCACGGCGGGCGACCTCGGCGCCAATGCGGCCGAGGCCGACCAGGCCCAGCAGTTTGCCGCGTACCTCGAAGCCCATGTAGCGCTGTCGCTCCCAGCGGCCGGTGGCGGCCGAGGCATGCGCCTGCGGCAGCTGCCGCGCCAGCGCCAGGATCAGCCCGATCGTCAGCTCGGCGACGGCGACGCTGTTCGAGGCCGGGGCATTGACCACCAGAATGCCCCGGCGCGTCGCTGCCTCGAGCTCGATGTTGTCGACGCCGGTGCCTGCCCGCCCGACCACCCGCAGCCGCGTCCCGGCGGCCAGGAGCTCATCCGTGACGCGGGTGGCGCTACGCACGATCAGCGCGTCGTAGTCTGGCAGGATGGCCAGCAGCGCCGCCCGGTCGAGGCCGGTGCGGAGGTCGACATCGGCCACCTCGCGGAGCCGCGCCAGCCCTGCCTCGGCGATCGGCTCGGCGACGAGAATGCGATCCATGAACGATTGCCCCTTCTCCGGCAGTGATGTGCGCCGCATGACGGCATGAACATCGACGGCGGCATGACCGATCCGTGAGGCCGGCCGGATCGCCCGGCGCGGCAGCGTGCCCCGATCGTCGCTGGATCCAGCGGTGGCCGATGCTCAGGCGGCCCAGAATGCAGCAGCGACCGCCAGCAGATCGTCGTAGACGTCATCGGGCTGGAGCGGGCTGGCGTCCAGCATCGCTGCCGTCGTCACCCCGGTGAGCACCAGCAGGCTCGGCAGGCCGGCAGCGCGCGCACCGGCAATGTCGGTGTCGAGGCGATCGCCGATGGTGAGCGTCTGCGCCGGATCGGCGCCGAGCAGGCCAATCGCCGCGTGGAACAACGCCGGGCCGGGTTTGCCGATGACGTATGGCTCCTGGTCGCTGCCGGCGCGCAGCAGCGCGAGCAACGCACCACACCCCGGCACGATGCCATCCTCGGCGGGGAATGTGGTGTCGGGGTTGGTGCCGATGAACCGTGCCCCGGCGCGGATGTGCAGGCAGGCGCGGCGCAACGTGCGATAGGTTACCTCGAAGTCCATGCCGACCACGACGAATGTCGGGTGCTGGTCATCCTCGATGAAGTAGCCGTCGCCGAACAGCGCGCTGCGCAAGCCTTCCATGCCGACACAGAAGATTCCGGTGCCGCGTGGCGCCTGCCCCTCGAGGTAACGACGCGTGCCGAGCGGCGAGGTGACGATGCGCTGTGGCGGCATGCTGATCCCCATGCCCGCCAGTTTGTCGCTGAACTGGTGTGCGGTGAGCGTCGCATTGTTCGTGACGCAGGCATAGGCGATGCCACGCGCATCGAAGACCGCGAGCAGTTCGGCGACGCCGGGAAGCGGCTGCTTCCCACGATACAGGACGCCGTCCATGTCGAGCAGGACGGCGCGGTAGTGACGCAAATCGAGCACAATCAGCCTTTCTGTACGTGTCGGTGGCGATGCCGCGGGCGACATCACATCCGCTGTGGCGCACGGATGCAGAGCAACGCCAGGCCATTCGTCAGCGCCTGGGCCGTCGCAGCGACGAGTTGGAGCCGGGCGCTCCGCAGCTCGGGCTGCTCGGCGCGCAGGACCGGACAATCGCGATACAGCGCCGACAGCGCCCGCGCCGTATCGTAGCACCACTCGGCGATCACGAACGGCGCGTAGCGCTGGGCTGCCTCGCGGACGGCCCGCGGCAGGCGTGCCAGCTGCTTGATCACCGCCAGTTCGCTCGGGTGGGTCAGTTGGCTGATGTCGGCCACTGCGCCGGGCTCAGCGGCGGCGCGGCGCACGATCGAGCGGCAGCGCGCCACCATGTACTGGATGTACGGTGCGCTGTTGCCATCGAGCGCCAGCATGCGATCCCAGTCGAGCCGGATGTCGCGCCGGGGGTCCTGGTAGAGATCGTTGTAGATCACCGCGCCGATGCCGACGGCTTCGGCGATCTCCTCCTGTTCGGCCGGATCGAGCTCGCCGCTGCTCTGACGCACCACCGCCAGCGCCCGCGCGTGCGCCTCGTCGAGCAACGGTTCGAGATAGACCATGTTGCCGCGGCGCGTCGAGAGCGCCTGGCCATGCTGGTCGAACACGGTGCCGAACTTGACATGCACCAGTTCGATGTCGGTCGCATACCCCACCGCACGTACCAGCGCGAACAATTGCCGCAGGTGCAGCTCCTGGGGAATGCCCAGCACGTAGACGATGCGCGTCGGCTGCATCTGACGCACGCGAAACTGGATCGTCGCGACGTCGCGGGTCATGTACAGCGTGCCGCCGTCCGAGCGCTGGAGCAGGAACGTCGGCAGATTGGGCTCAAGCTCATCGACCACCACCGCGCCGGCGTCGTCGCGGTAGGCGACACCCTTCGCCAGCGCCTCGTCGATGACTGCGGCGAGCATCGGCTCGTAGAAGCTCTCGCCATAGGCGTGGTCGATCCTGACGCCGAGCCGCCGGTACAGCCGATCATTGACCTCGATGGTCAGATCGATGGTGCGCTGCCAGAGCGCACGCGCCTGGGGATCGCCACGCTCAAGCCGCAGCGACCAGGCGCGCGCCTGGTCGTCGTGGTTGGGTTCGGCGGCCTGCGCCACCAGCGCGCTGATCCAGTCGCGCCGCTCGAGCGCTTCGGCGTCGCCTTCCTCGAGGCGCCTGCGCCAGCGCTCGGCTTCGTCGCGAAGCTCGCGATCATGCTTGATCAGTGCGCTGTAGCGGGTGTACAGCTCCTCGAACGCGGCCAGCGCGGCTTCGCCATGCTCTGCTGGCTCGCCGTAGTGCATCACGGCGGCGATGATCGCCCCGAACTGCTTGCCCCAGTCGCCCAGGTGGTTGTCGCCGATCACACGGCAACCGTAGGCGCGCAGGATGTTCACGACGCTCTGGCCGATGATCGTCGAGCGGATGTGGCCGACGTGCATGCGCTTGGCAATGTTGGGCGCCGAGTAATCCACCACGATCACCTCGCCGGCACCGGCGTCGTCGTGGCCGTAGGTGCCGCCGAGCCGTGTCACTTCGTCCAGCACGGTGGCAGTCAGGCGCGCCTGGTCGAGGCTGAAGTTGAGAAATGGCCCGGCGGCGTGAACCGCTCCGATGAGTGACCCGCCACCGACGACGAAGCCATCGGCGAGGCGCTGTGCCAGCGCCGGTGGTGCGACGCCCAGCGCACGCGCCGCACGGAAGGTGGGGAATGCCAGATCTGCCGGAATGTTCGGCTTGGGCGCGACGATCTCGATGAGCTCCGCAGGAACGCCTGCGGCGAGCAATCCATCGCGGATGTGGGCTTCGAATCGGTCGAGGCTGTAGTGCATGCTCTCCTCGTGCGCCGTGGCGACCGCTCGCGGTCACGGGATCCAGTATACCCCGCATGCGCCGGGCGGTGCAACCCGGTCGGTCGGCACGGGCGCGGTTCCGGGATCGGTCGACCGCCGGATGCTGTGCGTGGGGCTGGACATCGGAGCTCTGCCGCGGAGTGCCGCAGCGATCCTGCGACCGTCGGTACTGGGACGCGTATCCCGCCCGGGATGTGCGCGCTCCTCCCGGCGTACCAGGGCGAAGCACAGCGCCGCATGCTATACTGCGTCCATCGGTGATCGGCTGCTCGCAGCGCATCATGGTGAATGGATATGTGGAGCCTCTTCACGCGCAAGGAAGGTCAGGGTCTGGTCGAATACGCGCTCATCCTGGTGCTGATCGCCATTGTGGTGATCGGCGTACTGACGCTGCTGGGGGATCGCCTGACCGCGGTGTTCAGCCAAGTGAACGACGGGCTGCAGGCGCCGGCACCATGATCCGGCGCTGATGGTACCAGCCGCGGCTGAGGAGCGTCCCCATGGGATCGATCGCATGGCGCATCACTGGTCTGGTGCTCGCGATGATCATCGCACTGGTCGTCGTGGTGGTGGCACCGTTCGAATGGCTGTTTCCCGGCTGGCGCAGCGCGCCGCTCATCGTGATCGGCGCGCTCGTCGCCAGCGAAACCGCCGTGGTGCATGGTGTCGCCCGTGGTGAGCGCCTCGACCGTGGCGAAGTGCTGCGCTACCTGGTGCCCGAGTTGTTCATCCTGGCGATCGTGGTGCGGGCCAGCAGTCTGTGGGGTGTGACGGACGCGGAGCGCGACCGGCTGCTGGGCGGCTGGATCAGCGACCCGGCGAGCATGCTCGACGGACTCTTCATCGGCCAGTACGGCTTTGCCGTGGTGATCGCGGCGTGGGCGCACCTGACGCTGCGCGACATCGCGAATGTCCTGCCCCGTCCGGGCGAGATCGAAGCGCTGCGCGATGACGGCCACCGTGCGTTTGCCGCCGTACGCTCGACCGAGCGCGATGCGGCGGTTGGTGCGCTGGGCCGGCGCCTGGCATTCGGCGGCCTCTTGGTGCTGGTGGCGCTGACGGCCGAGCGCATGCGCTCGGCAGACAGATCGTCTCCGATGGTCACCGCGGTGGCCGTCGCCACCATCGCCTACCTGGTGACGGGGTTTCTGGTCTACAGCCAGGCGCGCCTGCTGTCATTGCAGACCCGCTGGCGGCAGGATGGCGCGCGAATCGCCGATGGTGTCGCGGCGCGCTGGACATGGAGCAGCCTGTGGCTGACGCTCGGCAGCGTTGTGGTGGCGGCGGCCCTGCCGCGCTCCTACGGCGGTGGCATCCTCGATGCCCTGCGCATGCTGCTCGGCTGGGTCGGGTACGTGCTGGCGATGATCGGGTATGTGCTGCTCTGGGGCGTCAGCATGCTGGTGTCGATCCCGGCCTGGCTGCTCGCCCTGCTTACACCGGGCGATGTGCCGATGATGGCCGAGCAACCGCCGCCGCCGGCGCCACCGCCGCTCGACGACGCGGTCTACACCCCGCACCTGTGGCCAGCGCTGGTCTTCTGGGCGTGTGTCGCGCTGCTGGTGGCCCACGCGGTGCGCATCATCGTGCAGCGCCATCCGGCGCTGCTGGCGCGCATCCCCCTGCGCGGCTGGCTCCAGATCCTGCGTCGCTGGCTCAGCGGCGGCTGGGGCGCGACGGCGCGCTGGCTGGCGCTGGGCGCCGAACGTCTGCTGCCGGTGGCGGCGGATGCCGTCGCTCCCGAGCGACCACACCATCCGTCGGCCGGGCTGCCGCGCGAGCGCATCCGCGGCGTCTACCTCGCCGCGCTGGGGTACGCCGAGCGCCTGGGCATGCTGCGGCGGCCCGCCCAGACGCCGACCGAGTACGCGACGGCGATCGGCGATGCGCGGCCGGCGGCGCGGCAGCCGCTCGTCGCCCTCACCGAGGCGTTCATCATCGCCCGGTACAGCCGGCGCCCACTGGGCATCGGCGACGTCCGGCGCGCCCTGGGGCAGTGGCTGCGGGTGCGGCGGGCGCTGCGCCGTGGCGCCGACACGCCACCTGCCGGGCCGCCCGCGCCGTGATCTGGCCGCCGGAGCGCTTCCGCCGAGCAGCCGTGCACTGACGAGGAGCTGCCATGACGACCAGCCGGGCCCGCGCGCGTGCGGCGCGCGACATCAATCGCGAGACGTTCGTCGAGCCGTGGCCCGAGGCCGGATTGACGGTCGACCACAGCCCGGCGGATCCGCAGCCGGGGCTGCGCATGGTCGATGGGCACATCGTCGAGCTGGATGGCCGGCCACGTGACGCCTTCGATCTCATCGACCACTTCATCGCCGACCACGCCATCGATCGGCGCGTCGCAGCCGAGGCGATGGCACTGCCGGCGCTCACGCTCGCACGCTCTGCCGTCGCCATCGATGTGCCCGTGGCCGAGGTACGGCGCCTGATCGGCGGATGCACGCCGGCCCGGCTGGTCGAGATCGTCAACACGATGAGCGTGCTCGAACTGATGATGGTCCTGGCCCGGTTTCGGATTCGTCGCACGCCGGCGAACCAGGCGCATGTCACCAATCGCCGCGAGCACCCGGCCCTGCTCGCCGCCGATGCTGCCGAAGCCGCGCTGCGCGGCTTCGCCGAAGTCGAGACGACGGTGGGGGTGGCACGCGCGGCGCCGCTCAATGCCCTGGCCATTCTGGTCGGTGCCCAGACCGGGCGCGGCGGGGTGCTCACGCAGTGCTCGATCGAGGAGTCGCAAGGCTTGCGGCTGGCGATCAAGGGCCTGACCAGCTATGCCGAGACGCTCTCGGTGTATGGCACCGAAGGCAGTTTCATCGATGGTGACGACACGCCGTGGTCGAAAGCGTTTCTGGCTGCGGCGTACGCTTCACGTGGGGTCAAGGTGCGCTTCACCAGCGGTACTGGCTCCGAGGCGCTGATGGGGCATGCCGAGGGCTGCTCGATGCTGTACCTCGAGGCGCGGTGCCTGCTGGTCACCCGTGGCGCCGGCAGCCAGGGGGTCCAGAATGGCTCGATCTCGTGCATCGCGCTGCCTGAGTCGTTGCCCGGTGGTGTGCGCACCGTCCTGGCCGAGAATGCGCTGGCGGCGCTGCTGGGCCTCGAAGTCGCCTCGGGCAATGATGCCCTGGCGTCACATTCGGCGATCCGCAAGTCCGCCAAGCTGATGCTGCAATTCATCCCCGGCACCGATTTCATCTTCTCGGGATACAGCGCGGTGCCGCGCCGCGACAATCTGTTCGGCGGCGGGAACTTCGATGTCGATGATCTGGATGACTACGCGGTGCTGCAGCGCGACATGCTCATCGATGGCGGGGTACGCTCGGTGCCCGAGCCGGATGTGGTAGCCGTGCGCCAACGTGCTGCCGCGGCGATCCAGGCCACCTATGCCGGCCTCGGATTTCCGCCGATCAGCGATGCCGAAGTTGCGGCTGCGGTGACCGCCTACTCGGCCGACGATCTGCCGGAGCGCGATCTGACCGCCGATCTGGCAGCAGCCGATGCGTTCATGCGCGATCAGCGCTCGATCATCGACGTCGTCGACGTTGTGTCGCGGGCCGGATTCGCCGACGTCGCTGAGCGCCTGATGATGATGGGCCGCCAGCGCGTGGTGGGCGATTATCTCCAGCCTGCGGCGATCTTCGATGCCGGCTTTCAGGTGCGCAGCGCGATCAATGATGCCAACGACTATGCCGGGCCCGGAACTGGCTATCGGCTGAGCGGCACACGGCTCGCCGAGGTCTGCCGGATCCCACAGCAGCAGGCGCCGCAGGCGTTCATCGAGGAGCAGATCGGCCCTCCCGCGCCACGCCTGGCCGAGTATGCCCCGGCGCGGCGCGGGAGCCAGTGCGAGGTGGTCATCGGCGTCGGGCCGGCGTTCGGCGTGAGCCTCACGCGGACGATCAATGGCCTCGAGCACGAGGATGTGCTGATGGCACTGCTGAACGGCATCGCGCGTCAGGGAGTGATGGCGCGCATCGTGCGCGTCTGCCACACCTCGGACTGCGCCGCCATCGGCTATGCTGCCGCACAGCTGAGCGGTTCGGGGGTGTCGATCGGCATCCAGTCGCGTGGCACGACGGTGATCCACCGCCGCGATCTGCCGCGGCTGCACAACCTCGAGCTCTTTTCGCAATCACCGGCGCTCACGCTGGAGAGCTACACGGCGATCGGCCGGAATGCGGCGGGCTACGCGCGTGGCCTGACGCCACAGCCGGTGCCGGTCACCGTCGATAACTGGGCACGGCTACGCCTGATCGTCAAGACGGCGCTGCTGCATCGCCGCGAGACCGACGCGGTGCGACCGGTGCCGCCGATCGAGCTACGCTTCGACTGGGAACCGGACGCATAGCGGTCTGGCGTGCTTCATCGGGCATCCGTGCGCTGCTGCCGGTCATGCTGCGTGCAGCGCACCGTGTCGTCCTCAGTGGGCGCTGCGCTGAACTCGTCCCGATGCGGCGCGCTTCGCTGTCCGGCGCATGGAACCATGCAGCGCGGCCGCGGGGTGAGGGCTGCGCTGCGGCGTGGAGCGCCCCCCGCAACGCGGCGCGCGCGAGGCGCACGTCAGATGCCTGCGCAGTGGCATCCCGAGGCACGACGCATCACCCCGGCATCACGGCTGCGGGGTATCGATGTACCAGCGCTCGACGTTACGAAAATACTGGGGCGACTGCACCACCGGCGGCCCGTCGAGTGAGGTGACGCGCCGGTTCAGCACGACCGGGATGCGGTCGGCCCAGAGATACAGGTACGGGAGCTGCTCGCGGATGCGACGCTGGGTCACTGCAAGCGCCTGAATGCGCTCGGCGGTGTTATATGCGCGGCGCGCCGTCGTGGCGAAGGTGTCATATTCACGATCGCGAAACCCTGCGATGTTCAGCGAGACCAATCCGGATGCCGGTGACGGATCAGCCTGGCTGGAGTGAAACAACAGATAGTCATCAGGGTCATAGTACTGGTAGTCGCTGAACGCCGGATCACCCATGCCATTGCTCCAGTTGCCGAGCAACAGATCAAAATCATACGGTGGGACCAGCAGGCCACGGATCGTCGTCGCAAAGTCGGCGCGCTCGACCTCGATCGCGAACCCCACCTGGCGCGCTGCCGTCGCGATCAGTTCGGCGGCACGGACGCGCGCCGGATCATCGCCGCGGACGAATAGCCGGGCGCCGAGCGGCACGCCATCGCGCTCGCGGACGGCATCGGGCGTCGGTGCAAGCCAGCCCGCCGCATCGAGGAGCTGGCGCGCTGCCTCCAGATCGACCGCCGGCGGCCCGACTGGCGAGACGTCGGCCCAGCTGCGCGGCGCTGCGCCACCGGTGATCACAACGCCGCGGCGGTCGGTGACGGTGGCGACGATGGTGGGGACGTCGATGGCGCGCGCCAGCGCCTGGCGCACCCGCAGATCGGCGAAGAGGCGGCTCTCGCGCAGGTTGAACGCCAGGAAGTAGTAGCTGTTCTCCGGGTAGGCGCCCTGGCGTACCTCAGCCGCGCCGACGCCGACATCGGGCAATGCGGACCACGGCAGTTCGGCGACGAGCAGGCGCTGCTCGCGAAATGCCGCCGCGGCGACGGCCGGATCGGGGGCGACGATCAGCGCGACGCGCTCGAGCAGCGGTGCACCGCGATGGTAGCGCGCGTTTGACAGCAGCGAGATTGAGACATCGGGCGTGCGGCTCTCGAAGCGGAATGGGCCACAGCCCACCGGCGTGCTCCAGAAATCGTGGGTGTCGAGGTTGATGCCGCTCAGCAGATGCATCGGCAGGATCGGCACCGCCAGCGCGCTCAGGATCGGCGCGTACGGTTCGTCGAGCGACAGGACGATGGTGTTTGGATCGGGCGACTCGATCGCCGTGATACGCCGGATGTCCTGGAGCAGGGCCGTCGCCGCCGGCAGCGCCTGGAGTGCGCGGATGGTGTAGGCGACGTCATCGGCGCTGAAGGCGCGCCCATCGTGCCACACGACGTCCTTGCGCAGCGCCAGGGTGATGGTGCGCCCATCGCCCGAGACGATCCACGAGGTCGCGAGATCTGCCTCGGGCCGCAAGCGCTCGTCGAGGCGGATGAGGCTGGCGTACAGCAGGCTGATCAGCTGCTCCTCACCGCGATTGCGCGGCTGCCATGGTCGCAGGGTCGTGATGTCGGCGGCGATGCGGACCGTCAGCGTTCCGCCACTGATCCGCGGCGTCGGCGAGACGACGGCCGTCGGCCGTCCGGGGCGGTCGATCGGATCGAGCGAGCAACCCGCGATCACCAGGATGCAGAGCAGCGCCGCGCATCCCCGATACCAGTGACGTGATGACATGCCAGCCTCGTGCCCCGATAGGGTTCGATGAGCAACCGATGTGCGCCACGGCGCCCCGCGCCGGAACCGTCAGCGCTGCCGCGCCAGCACCTGTCGCGCCAGGCGGATGCTCGCAGCATCGAGCATTCGTCCGTCGAGCGCCACCGCCCCGCGCCTTGCCGCCGTGGCCTGCTGCAGCGCATCGATGACGCGCTGCGCCCAGCGCACATCATGCTCGGTCGGCACAAACACCCCTGCAACGGCGGCGAGCTGCCCGGGATGGATGCACTGCTTGCCATCGAACCCGAGCGCCCGCGCCGTGCGCGCCGAGCGGATCAGGCCTGCCTCGTCGCGGAATGCCGCATACGGCCCATCATAGCACGCGGCGCCCACGGCGCGCGCTGCCGCGACGATCGTCAGCATCGCCGCGTGCCAGCGGTGGCCGGGATAGTCAGCATCGGCAGCGTCTGGCTCGCCGATGTTCGCCAGCGGCGCCCCCAGCGATGCGGCAAAGTCGCCCGGGCCGAAGATCAGCGCAGCGATTCGCGATGATGCCCGTGCGATTGCGGCGACATCGAGCCAGCCGGCTGCACTCTCGATCTGTACCTCGAGCGCGTATCGCCCACTGCCATGCTGTCCCTCGATCTGAGCGAGCAGGCGGTCGACGAACATGATATCGCCCGGATGTTCGACCTTGGGAAGCATCACGCCATCGAATGGCGCACCAGCAGCATCTGCGATCGCGATGAGATCACGGTAGGTCTCGTGGCTCGCGACAGCATTCACCCTGACCAGCCGCCGCTTGCCGGCGAAGTCGAGCGACTGCAGCGCACGGACGACCTGTGCCCGTGCCTCGTCGCGCTGCCCGGCTGGAACGGAATCCTCGAGGTCGAGGCAGACGGCATCAGCTGTCGAACGCGCCGCCCGCTCCAGCATCGACCAGCGGATGCCGGGAACAAACAGCGTGGTACAGACGGCCGGCGCAGCGGCATGCGCAGTCATTGATCATGCTCCTGTGGCTGTGGCGTCATCCGCCGGGGCAGGCGCTCCGCAAGTGGCCACGCGGCGGCGTCGCCGGCTGCTGCGATGAACTGCCCGACCGCCGGGATGCTGGCGAAACTGTCGCGCCAGCGCGAGACGGCCAACTGCTGGCTGCGCCACGTGAACCACTCCGTCGCCCGGGCGCGCAGCGAGGTTGCGCGGGCAGCGTCGCGCGCCTCGAGCAAGGCGAGCAGGGCGCTGATCGCACGCGCCGGCTGCTCGAGCACTCCCAGCGGGTACCGCTCCAGCAGTTCGGTCGCCCGCGCGACATCGTGATCGGCCCGCGCATGATCCGCCAGGCCGGCCGCAAGCTCGGCGCGGGCGATGAGCGCCTCGATCGTCAGGTGCGGGCTGCCCACCACATCCCACTGCACGATCGCCTCGGTCAGCCAGAGCGCCGCCTCGGTCGTGCGGCCGAGTTTGGCCAGGGCCTGCCCCTGAACCATCATGCCGAATGGCCGGTAGAACGTGTCGGATGAACGGGCGCTCATCAGCAATGTCTGCTCGACCTGGATCAGCGCCTCATCGTGCCGCTGCTGGAGCAGCAGCACCCAGGCGCGATAAGCCATACCGAGCGTCATGCCGACCGCATGATCGACCTGCCGGCACAGCGCCAACCCCTCGTCGAGCGCACGCGATGCCGCCGTGAGGTCGCCGAGGCGTGCCATGCCGGCTCCCAGCAGAAAATACGCCGTACTCAGATTCTGAATGTCGCCGGCGCGCTGGAACAGACGGATGGACTCGGTCAGGTATTCATGCCCCGCGAGATCATCGCCATCGATGGCACAGAGCGTCCCCAGGTGCAGCAGCGCGATCCCCTGCCCGGTCACGCGATCAATGCTCCGCGTGAGGCGGAGCGATTCTTCGATCACCGACCGTGCCTCGCTGAATTCGCCCTGGGTGTAACAATACAGCCCCAGGGCTGACAGCCGGTCGCTGAGACGGTGCATCAGCGCTGCCGTGCGTGTGATGTGAGTCGCCCGGGCGATGAGGCTGCGCGCTGCCCTGGCCTCGCCCAAGCCAAATCGGGCCAGCGACTGGTAGTGCAGCACCTCGCTCATGATGATGGCGCGTTCGCGCGACTCGCCGCGGGCATCGTCGTCAAGCGCGGCCCCAGCGTCGCCGAGCGTCGCCACGGCAGCATGAAGATCGCCACGGCGCCAGAGCGCCTTGCCGGCATGCAGCAGCGCGGTCGCCCGCACGAGTGGTGCGTCGGGAGCCTGCTGCATCGCATCATCAACGCATCGGACGACGCCACCGTAGTCGCTGAGGTTGTAGTACACCGCTGCCAATGCGAGCAGCAACCGTGCACGCGCGTCGCGGCGTGGCGCCGCGTCATCCCAGCGGGCGTTCCCGTCGATGGCCGCAGTGAGCGCGTCGCGGGCGACATCATTCGCGCCGATGCGGAACGTGAGTTCGCGTATGGCGGCGGCAACGGCAGACAGTCGCTGCCAGTCGTGGTTGGCGACGGTACGATGCCAGGCCCGGATGATCTCGGTCAACTCGTCGGCCGGGGGGGGCACGCCGTCAGTCGCTTCCCCCCGGCTGAACGACCGATACCAGCCCTCGACGCGGTCAATGTAGTACCGGCTGTGAGCATCGCTGGCACGCCGCAGCGCAGCGTCATCGAGCACACGCGGCACCAGTTCGTCGACAAATTGGCGTACCAGCGCATGCATCTGAAGCCGGTCAGCATCGTGTCGCTGGAGCATCGTCTTCTCGATGAGCCCCGAGAGCAGCAGTTCGACGCGTCCGACGGTCGGATCGGCAGCCGTGATGACCAATGATGCTGCGGCCGTCGCATAGCTGGTGGAAAAGACCGTCAATGCCGCCATTGCGCGTTGCTCGGGCGGATGAAGTGCCTGCCACGCGCTGGAGAACAATGCCCGCACGCTACGGTGACGCGGCGGCACGTCGGCCTGGTCGGCGCTCAGGACGTCGGAATCGCGCTGGAGCATCGCCCAGAGCTGCCGGACGCTCCAGCGGTCGAGCTGGCCCGCGGCCAGGATGATCGCCAGCGGGAGCCCTTCGACATAGCTGCAGATGGTGCCGATGATGGCGAGGTCGTCGGGCGTCGCCTCGAACGACGGATGTGTGCGACGCGCCTGCTCGACGAAGAGCTGTGCGGCCGGCGACAGCTCCGCTGCGTGATCGACGCCCGAGTCGACGGTCAGTCCGTCGAGCACCAGGAGTCGCTCGGCCATCAGCCGGAGTGGCCGGCGCGACGTCGCGATGACCGTCACCTCGGTCGTACCAGTCAACAGCTCGGCGAGGAACTCGGTGATGGGCGGCAGGAGTTCGCAGCCATCGAGGATCAGCAGAACCTGCCGCTGCGCCAGCACGCGCCCCAACCGATGGTGCTCATGCTCCACGATGGCGTCGCTGCGTGCGGCGCCCAGACGGAAGAACAGCTCACGGCGCAACGAGGCGACGTCGCCCACGCCTTCCAGCGCGACGAAGATGATGCCGTCGACGAATGCCCCTCGTTGCTGATGCGCCGCCCCGATGGCGAGACGCGTCTTGCCGCTGCCACCAGCGCCGACGATGGTGAGCAGCCGACCTTCGGCCTCGGCGAGGAAGGTGTCGATCTGTGTCAGTTCGCGCCCGCGGCCGACGAGGCTGTCGCTGATCGATGGGACGTCGAACGGCGGAACATGCGGTGGAACCAGCCGGCCGCGCTGGATTCGGCCGACCAGGGCCATCGTCTCGATCGAGGGTGTGGTGTTGAATTCGATGGCCAGCGTCTGGCGGCAACGCTCGTACTGTGCCAGTGCTGCAGATCGCTGGCCGCTCTGCGCCAGCGCGTCGATCAGACGCTGGGACGCCTCTTCGTTCCACGGTTCCAGCTCGATCCAACGTCGGCTGAGGCGGATTGTCTCGAGCAGATCGCCGCGTACCTCGTGATAGGTGACCAGCAACGAGACTGCGCGAACGACCAGCGCACGGGTACGGTCGCGCCAGAGGCGCAGCCATTGATCGAACGAGGCGCTCAGCCGACCGCTGAATCCGCTCAGGAATTCGCCCCGATACAGCTCGATCGCGATGGTCAGCCGCTCGCGGCATGCGGCACACAGGGCGTTGCGTCGATGCGGGTGATGTTCGACGCGCTCGAGCGCGTCGATGAGTTGACGGACATCCGTGCTGGTGGCAAACTGCGGGTTCAGGCGGATGGAGTTGCGCTGCACATGGAGGAGCTTGCCGACGACCTCGGGGCCGATGGCCGGATCGAGCTCGCTGGCGGTCGCCTCGAGCGCATTGGTCAGCCGATGCAGCGCCTGCCGCAGGTTGGTCAGCCCGCGATCAGTCGGATCGTCCGGCCAGAAGAGCTCGGCGAGATAGGATCGCTCATGGGTCCGGTCGGATTCGACGGCGAGATAGGCGAGCAGGCCACGGACGCTGTTGGACTGGAACTCGTGGACGACGCTGCCGTTGAGCGTCGCGTGGAATGTGCCGAGCAGCAGCAGCCCAAACGTGGGATCCGACACGGCGACTCCTCGGCTGCGATGCGGCGCATGGCATCGGAGCAGCCTCTCATTTACGCTACCCGCGAGCGCGGCGGGCACGCCGGGCGCGACATCACAGGGTGCAGCCGCCGTTGGCGGACGCTGCAACGATATAGTCACGCACGTCCAGTATACCCGATGATTGATGGCGTCGACGCACGCCGGGTGACGTCCTGGGGCTCGGTCAACGCCACCTCCGGCGGGGTGCTTTCGGGGTAGGTTTTGACGTGGTCGCCCGGGATGCTACCCGCGGCGACCCGTGCGTGCGGTCGTCACGACGTGCGGGCAATCCCGCAGGGGCACCCCGTCGGGTGCCTGGGATGATCCCCATGTCGGGGTAGGCTCGTCCAGCAGGGCATCGGAGCGCGCCGGCGGATGCGGCCAGCGCACGCCCGGACGTTGCGGGACGTCCAGCCAGGACTCGGGCGCCAGGCGCGCCGCGCCGTCCCAA